>JAHJHL010000010.1 GCA_018823905.1 Alphaproteobacteria bacterium | reverse complement strand
CCGATCTATTCCTGGGTGTGCTCGCAGAGAATCGCCGCCTCGCCGATCTGCCCAAGATGATCGACGCGTTCGACGCGATCGTCGCCGATCACCGCGGCGAAGTGACCGCCAAGGTCACCAGCGCGCATCCGCTTTCCGCCGCACAGCTGAAAGAGCTGACCGCGAACCTCAAATCCCGTGTCGGGCGCGACGTCACCGTCGCCGCGACCGTCGACCCCGCCATCCTCGGCGGCCTCGTCGTCCAGCTGGGCAGCCAGCTGATCGACGGCAGCATCCGTACCCGTCTCAATAGCTTCGCACAGGCGATGAAAGGCTAAACCATGGAAATCCGCGCCGCTGAAATCAGCAAGGTCATCAAGGACCAGATCGCCAATTTCGGCACCGACGCAACGGTCAGCGAAATCGGCCAGGTTCTGTCGGTCGGCGACGGCATCGCCCGCGTCCACGGCCTCGACAATGTCCAGGCCGGTGAAATGGTCGAATTCGCCAATGGCGTGCAGGGCATGGCCCTGAACCTCGAAGCCGATAACGTCGGTATCGTGATCTTCGGCAGCGACGCCGAGATCAAGGAAGGCGACCAGGTCAAGCGCACCGGCACGATCGTCGACGTCCCCGTCGGCAAGGGCCTGCTCGGCCGCGTCGTCGATGGCCTCGGCAATCCGATCGACGGCAAGGGTCCGATCAAGGCCGACAAGCGCATGCGCGTCGAAGTGAAAGCGCCGGGCATCATCCCGCGCACCTCGGTTCACGAGCCCGTCCAGACCGGCCTGAAGGCGCTCGACGCCCTCGTCCCCGTCGGCCGCGGCCAGCGCGAACTGATCATCGGCGATCGCCAGACCGGCAAGACCGCGGTCGCGATCGACACCTTCATCAACCAGAAGGCCGCCAACGCGGGCGATGACGAATCGAAGAAGCTTTATTGCATCTATGTCGCCGTCGGCCAGAAGCGCTCGACCGTCGCGCAGATCGTCCGCCAGCTCGAAGAAAATGGCGCGATGGAATATTCGATCGTCGTCGCCGCGACCGCGTCGGAACCCGCGCCGCTGCAGTTCCTCGCCCCCTACACCGGCTGCACGATGGGCGAATTTTTCCGCGACAACGGCATGCACGCCGTCATCGTCTATGACGATCTGTCGAAGCAGGCCGTCGCTTACCGCCAGATGTCGCTGCTGCTGCGCCGCCCGCCGGGCCGCGAAGCCTATCCGGGCGACGTGTTCTATCTGCACAGCCGCCTGCTCGAGCGCGCCGCGAAGATGAACAGCGACAATGGTTCAGGCTCGCTCACCGCGCTGCCGATCATCGAAACGCAGGCGGGCGACGTTTCGGCGTACATCCCGACCAACGTGATTTCGATCACCGACGGCCAGATCTTCCTCGAAACCGGCCTGTTCAACGCCGGTATCCGCCCGGCGATCAACGTCGGCCTGTCGGTGAGCCGCGTCGGCTCGGCCGCGCAGACCAAGGCGATGAAAAAGGTGTCGGGCTCGATCAAGCTCGAACTCGCGCAGTATCGCGAAATGGAAGCCTTTGCGCAGTTCGGTTCGGACCTCGACGCGTCGACGCAAAAGCTGCTCAACCGCGGCGCGCGCCTGACCCAGCTTTTGAAGCAGGCGCAGTTCCAGCCGATGCCGTTCGAAGAGCAGACCGCGTCGATCTTTGCCGGCACCAACGGCTTCCTCGACAATGTCGCGACCACCGACGTCAATCGCTACGAACAGGCGATGCTCGCCTATCTGCGCAGCGACCACGCCGATGTGCTCAAGACGATCCGCGACACCAAGGATCTGGGCGACGACGCCAAAAAGGGTCTGGTTGCGGCGCTCGAAGCGTTCGGCAAGATTTTCGCTTAAATCCACCCACCTCGTCATCCCGGCGAAAGCCGGGATCTCGACGGTGAGACCCCGGCCTTCGCCGGGGTGACGAAGCAAAGGTAGAAGACGGGACGTATGGCCAGTCTGAAGGAACTCAAAGGGCGGATCGGCTCGGTCAAATCGACCCAGAAGATCACCAAGGCCAAAAAAATGGTCGCCGCGGCCAAGCTGCGCCGCGCGCAGGCGGCCGCCGAAGCCGCGCGTCCCTATGCGACGCGCCTCGAAGGCGTCGTCGCCAGCCTGGCGTCGAAGGTCGGCGGGTCCGATTCGGCACCGCAGCTGCTCGCGGGCACCGGCAAGAGCGACACGCATCTGCTTGTCGTGCTCAACAGCGACCGCGGCCTTGCGGGTGCGTTCAACTCGAACATCGTCCGCGCCGCGCGCGACAAGGCGCTGGAATTGCAGGCGCAGGGCAAGAAGGTTCTCTTCTTCCTCGTCGGCCGCAAGGGCCGTCCGGTCATCGCGCGCCTGTTCGCGGGCCAGATCACCGAGCATTACGAGACCACCGGCATCCGCGACATCGGATTCGAGCAGGCGCAGGACATCGCCGCCAAGGTGATGGAAATGTACGAAGCCGGCGCGTTCGACGTCGCGCATCTCTTCTATTCGAAGTTTCGCTCGGCGCTCCTCCAGGAAGCCACCGGCCAGCAGCTGATCCCCGTCCCTGCCCCGGTCGATGTTCCGGCATCGAGCGGCGCCGCGGTCGAATATGAACCCGACGAGGAAGCGATCCTCGCCGACCTGTTGCCGCGCAACATCACGATCCAGATCTTCAAGGGTCTGCTGGAAAACGCCGCGTCCGAACAGGGCGCGTCGATGACCGCGATGGACAATGCGACGCGCAACGCGGGCGACCTGATCAACAAGCTGACCATCATTTACAACCGCACGCGTCAGGCGGCGATTACCACTGAACTGATTGAAATCATCGCGGGCGCCGAAGCGCTCTAATCGATCAACCCAAGGAAGAAGACCATGGCTACCGCTCCCGCTCCCGAGAAGAAGGCTCCGGCCAAGAAGGCCGCCGCGCCCAAGGCTGCTGCTCCGAAGAAGGCCGCTGCCCCCAAGGCCGCCAGCACCGGCATCGCCACCGGCCGCATCGCACAGGTCATCGGCGCCGTCGTCGACGTCCAGTTCACCGGCACCCTGCCCGCGATTCTGAACGCGCTGGAAACCGACAACAACGGCAACCGCCTCGTTCTCGAAGTCGCCCAGCACCTCGGTGAAAACACCGTCCGCACCATCGCGATGGACGCGACCGACGGTCTGACCCGCGGCCAGCCGGTGCGCGACACCGGCGCGCAGATCTCGGTCCCCGTCGGCCCGCAGACGCTCGGCCGCATCCTCAACGTCATCGGCGAGCCGATCGACGAACGCGGCCCGGTCGTTACCGACCTCCGCTCGCCGATCCATGCCAAGGCACCGGAATTCGTCGACCAGTCGACCGAAAGCAGCATCCTCGTCACCGGGATCAAGGTCATCGACCTGATCGCGCCTTATGCCAAGGG
>JAHJHL010000118.1 GCA_018823905.1 Alphaproteobacteria bacterium | reverse complement strand
TCTTCATGAAGACGGGCAATCGAGCAGCGCTCCTCGATCGATAACTGACGGTATCTCGACATGGCAGCACCTGTGTGAGGTGTTGCACTTCGTTTGTGAACTCAGGGGGATCCATGACGACAGTGCTGCGATGGATCCCGGATCAAGTCCGGGATGACGATGAGAGCGAGGAATTGCCGGGAGCATTGCAGCGCTGTGAGATCGCGTAGTGCTCAGGAAATGGCGGAACCTTTGTCAGGGAGGTCAAGACTTGATCGAAATGCATCGTTCTCGTCAGAATCCCGACCAAGTGCTCGCCGATAAAGCAGGGTTAACCGCGCCAAATAATCTGGCCGATCATTCCAAACTTGGGGATCACAGCGGATGAGATTTGAGAGCACATCACCCGGATAATAGCCGCCATCGAAAAGAGGGTCGTTCTCGAGTTTTGGCCAAACGATATCGAGGATGTAAGGAAAGCCATCTTTCTGGGCGATGAGCCGTCCAATCTCGTCATCAGACAGGTCGCATAACGGCTTCTTCCAGGATCTGATCGCCCATTCGATCAATGGCGTCGCGGCCTCATCGGGATTACCGGCATCAAGGCCAGTAAGCTCTTCAAGGGTTTTGGAAGGGTCGAACGACTTATATGCCATTCTTCTATTGAATGGATTTCCGAGAGCTCCGCAAGCACTCTCATCCCGACTTTCGTCACCCCGGACTTGATCCGGGGTCCATGATTTCGTCGCCGCAATGGACCCCGGATCAAGTCCGGGGTGACTATGGAGGAAACGGGGCTATCAACACTCCACCACACTAACCGCCAGTCCACCCTTCGACGTTTCCTTATATTTGTCGCGCATGTCGCGCCCCGTTTGCAGCATGGTCGCGATCACCGTGTCGAGGCTCACCACATGCGTGCCGTCGCCGATCATCGCGATGCGGCTCGCGTCGATCGCCTTGATCGCGCCCATCGCGTTGCGCTCGATGCACGGGATCTGCACGAGGCCTCCAATGGGATCACAAGTGAGGCCGAGGTTGTGCTCCATGCCGATCTCGGCGGCATTTTCGACCTGCGCATTAGTGCCGCCGAGCGCCGCGGTCAGCCCCGCCGCCGCCATCGAGCAGGCGACGCCGACCTCACCCTGGCAGCCGACCTCGGCGCCCGAGATGCTGGCGTTGCGTTTGTAGAGCGCGCCGACCGCGCCCGCGGCGAGCAGGAAGGTGCGCACCCCAGCGTCATCGCCGCGATAGCCGCGGCGGTAGAAGCGGATCACCGCGGGGATGATCCCCGCCGCGCCGTTGGTCGGCGCGGTGACGACCTTGCCGCCCGCGGCATCTTCCTCGTTCACCGCCATCGCCCACAGGTTGATCCAGTCCATCATCGCGAGCGGATCGGTCAAATTCTGCTCGTGGCGGTTGCGGATGTCGTCGGCGATCTGCGGCGCGCGGCGCTTGACCTTGAGCCCGCCGGGCAGGATTCCGGTGCTGCAACAGCCCGATTCAATCGACGCATCCATCGCGCTCGCGATCGCGTCGAGCCCGGCGTTCACCTCGTCAAGGCTGCGATGCACCAGCTCATTCTCGAGCATCATCTCGGCAAAGCTCTTGCCCGACGCCGCGCCCATTTCGAGCAGGTCGGCGCCCGAGGTGAAGGCGAAGGGCAGGCTCACATCGTCCTCGGCGCCGCGGCTGTTGCGCCCCGCCTCGTCCTCGTCGACGACGAAGCCGCCGCCGATCGAGAAATACATGCGCTTGGTAAGGATTTCGCCGTCGGCGTCGCGCGCGGTGAAGCTCATCGCGTTGCTGTGGAACGGCTGGCGCTGACGCATCTGGAAATGCAGGTCGCGCGCGGGCTGGAAGCGGACGCGCTGGCGCCCGAGCAGGTAGAGGAAGCCCTCGCCCTCCGCCCGGTCCCAATGCGCCTTGATCGCGGCGAGGCTGGTCGAGGCGGGGATTTCGCCCGCCAGACCGGCAACGATCGCGGTGTCGGCGGCATGGCCCTTCCCCGTCAGCGCGAGCGAGCCGTAAAGATCGGCTTCGACGTGCGCGGTGCGATCGAACAGATTTTTCTCGTCGAGCCAGACGGTGAATCGGCGGGCCGCGACCATCGGGCCCACGGTATGTGAGCTCGACGGTCCGACACCGATTTTGAAGAGTTCGAAGAGGCTGATCGTCATGGCGGCGCTATAGAGGCGGCGCGATCATGACGATAGATACCAGTTCAAATTTCGTTACGGCTTTGGGGAATTCCTCCCTATGGCGAAGCCATGGGGAGGTGGCAGCGCGGAGCGCTGACGGAGGGGCCATGACACTACCGTCGTCGCCCCTCCACCATTCGCTTCGCGAACGGTCCCCCGCCCCATGCCTACGGCACAGGGAGGGTCAAAGCGTCAAGCCGGGTAGGTCCAGGTCGTTTCGCGGGCGAAATTCTCCGCCGCGAAGTCCCAGTTGAGCAGTTCGTCGACCACCGCATCGACATAAGCCGGGCGCAAATTCTTCCGGTCGATATAATAGGCATGTTCCCACACATCGATGACGACCAGCGGCTTGATGCCAAGGGTCAGCTCGGTCCCGGCGTCATGCGTATCGGTCACCGACAGGGTGCCGTCGCGCGACACCAGCCACGCCCAGCCGGACGCGAAATGATTGACCGCGGTTTCCTTGAGCTTCTTTTTCAGATCGTCGAGCGAGCCGAAATCGCGGGTGATCGCGGCGAGCAGGTCGCCTTCGGGCGCGGTCTTGTCGGGGCTCAAGCTGTTCCAGTAAAAGGCATGGTTCCACGATTGTGCGGCGTTGTTGAACAGGCCTTTATTGCCCGCGCCCTCGGCATGGTGGACGATTTCCTCGAGCGGCTTGTCGGCGAGTTCGGTGCCTTCGATCGCGGCGTTGGTCTTGTCGACATAGGCCTTGTGGTGCTTGCCATGATGCGTCGCCAGCGTGTCGGCCGAAATATGCGGCTCCAGCGCGTCCTGGGCGTACGGCAGGGGAGGATGGGCGATCGTCATGGCAGTCTCCATTTTATTATTGAACGTTCGAGACCTTAAACTCGGGATGGCAGAGGGCGGTTGCAAGGTTTTGAGAGCAAATTTTCCGTGCGTCATTGCGAGCGAAGCGAAGCAACCTCCAGCCATCGGCCTTGGGCCGAACGATGGCTGGAGATTGCTTCGTCGCTACGCTCCTCGCAATGACGACGCTGTTTACGTCACCATCGCCAGCAACGCCGCGATCCGGTCGGCCTCTTCGGCGGGCTTGTCGCGGCGGATGCGCGAGATGCGCGGGAAGCGCATCGCGATGCCCGATTTATGGCGTTTCGACGCATGGATCGAATCGAACGCGACCTCGAGAACCAGCGACTTTTCGACCTCGCGCACCGGCCCGAAGCGATTGAGCGTGTTGTCGCGGACGAACTTGTCGAGCCACTTCAGCTCCTCGTCGGTGAACCCCGAATAGGCTTTGCCGACGGGCAGCAGCTCGCCATCCTCGCTCCAGCAGCCGAAGGTATAATCCGAATAGAAGCTCGCGCGGCGGCCGTTGCCGCGCTGCGCGTACATCATCACGCAATCGGCGGTGAGCGGGTCGCGTTTCCATTTATACCACAGCCCGGCGCGCCGCCCCGCCACATAAGGCGCATCGCGGCGCTTGAGCATCACCCCCTCAATCGCCGCATCGCGGGCGCCGGCGCGGCGGGTCGCAAGGTCGTCGAAATCCTTGGCATCGATCACCTGCGACAGGTCGAAATGGCTGTCTGCGAGGCGCGGTACGAAGGCTTCCAATTGGCGCCGCCGTTCGGTCCACGGCAGGGGACGCAGGTCGTTGCCGTCGACCGCGAGCAGGTCGTAGACGCGCACGAACGCCGGGGATTCGGCGAGCATCTTTTTCGACACCGTCTTGCGCCCCAGCCGCTGTTGCAGCGCGTTAAAGCTTGCCGCCTCGCCGCCCTGCGCATCGCCGCGGACGAGCAGTTCGCCGTCGATCACCGCATCCTGATCGAACGCCGCGACCAGTTCGGGAAACGCCGCGCTGATCTCCTCGCCCCCGCGGCTGTAGATGCGCGTCTCGCCGCCCCCATGGACGATCTGGACGCGGATACCATCCCATTTCCATTCGGCGGCATAGTCGGCGAGATCGACCGTTGCCTCCTCTAGCGGGTGCGCGAGCATGAAAGGGCGGAAGAAGGCGACGTCTTTGAGGTCGGGCCGCTCTGCGCGCCCCTCACCCCAGGCAAAGAGCGGCGCATAAGGCGGCGGGATCGCGTGCCACAGCTCCTCGACATCGTCGACGGGCACGTCGAACGCCTGTGCAAATGCCTGCTTCGCGAGCCGCGCCGACACCCCGACCCGCATCCCGCCCAGCGCGAGCTTGAGGAGTGCGTAGCGGCCATCGGCATCGAGGCGGTCGAGGAGCGACGCGAGGATCGCGGGGGCGGTGGCGCGCGTGGCGGCGGACAGGGCGTCGACGGCTCGGGCGACCGACATTTCGCCCTCCCCTTCAGGGGAGGGCAGTGAGACTTGGGAGCTTTGCTCCCTAGTCGCAGCGGGTGGGGTTTCGCGGCCTTGCGCAAGGCCGACAGACCCCACCCCAACCCCTCCCCTGAAGGGGATGGGCTTTTCCGGCCACAGCAGCGCCGCGGTTTCCGCCGTATCGCCGACAAAATGCCGCGACAGGCGAAACAATTCCTCATCGACCCGCGTCGCCAGCAATGTCCGCACCATCGCTGATTTCACCGCGGGAAAATCTAGGCTCTCGGTCAGCGCCGCGATCGCCCAACCGCGATCGGGATCGGGGGTGTGCGTCAGATAATCGGCGATCAGCGCCAGCTTGCTGTTGCGCGAGCGGGTGTAGATCAGCCGGTCGATCAGCGCGGCAAAGGCCTTCACGCCTCCTCCTCCAGATCGCGGCCAACCAGATGCAGCGCGCGCGCCTTGCGCTGATGCAATTCGCACCAGCGCAGCAGGCCATCCTCGCTGCCATGGGTGATCCACGTTTCTTTCGGGTTCACCTCGCTGATCGTCGTCGTCAGTTCGTCCCAGTCGGCATGATCCGAAATCACGAGCGGCAGTTCGACCATCCGCTGCCGCGCGCGCTGGCGCACCCGCATCCAGCCCGACGCCATCGCGGTGACCGGATCGGGCAATCGCCGCGACCAGCGATCGTTCAGCGCCGAGGGTGGTGCAACGATGATCTGCCCCGCCATCGCGGCTTTGTCGGTCTCGCTCACCAGCCGCAGCTCGCCCAGATCGACGCCGTGCGCCGCATAGAGCGCACACATTTTTTCCATCGCGCCGTGGATATAGATCGGCGCATCCCATCCCGCGGCGCGCAGTTCCCCCATCACCCGTTGCGCCTTGCCCAGCGCATAGGCGCCGACGAGGACGCAGCGATCGGGTTCGGCACGCACTGCGCCGATCAGCTTGGCGATCTCGTGCCCCGTCGGCGGATGGCGGAACACCGGCAGGCCGAAGGTCGCCTCGGTGATGAAGATGTCGCACGGCACGACTTCGAAGGGCGCGCAGGTCGGGTCGGGGCGGCGCTTGTAGTCGCCGGTGATGACGATCCGTTCGCCCGCATATTCCATCAATATCTGCGCGCTGCCCAGCACATGTCCCGCCGGATGAAAGCTGAAGCGCACCCCGCCGCGTTCGAAACCGTCGCCATAAGCAAACGCCTGATTATGGCTCGCCTCGACATCGACGCCGTAACGCAGCGCCATGATCGCGAGCGTTTCGGGGGTGGCGAACACCGCGCCATGGCCGCTGCGCGCATGGTCGGCGTGGCCATGGGTGACCGCGGCGCGCTCGACGGGGCGCGATGGATCGATCCATAGGTCGGCGGGCTTCACATACAGCCCGTGCGGATGCGGTTCGAGCCAGGACTTTGCCTTTGCCATCAGGCGGCCAGTTCGCGAACGCGCGCCAGATCGGCAACGAACGCCGCGCGCTCCTCGGCGGCGCGCACCCGGTCGGGCAGGCGCAGCAGGAAGGAGGGGTGGATTGTCGCGATCAGCTTCGTACCTCCGCCAAGTTCATGCACCGCGCCGCGCATCGACGCGATGCTCATGCTTTTGCCCGTCACCCCGCGCAGCGCGCTACCGCCCAAGGTAACGATGAGGTCGGGCTGCACCAGCGCACGCTCCTTGTCGAGCCACCAGCGGCAGATGTCGATCTCGCCCGTCGTTGGGTTCTGGTGCAGGCGCCGCTTGCCGCGCGGTTCGAATTTGAAATGCTTGACCGCGTTGGTCAGGAACAATCGCTGCCGATCGAGCCCCGCCTCGTCGAGCGCCTCGTGCAGAACCTGCCCCGCGGGGCCGACGAACGGACGTCCTTCCAGATCCTCGCGGTCGCCGGGCTGCTCACCGACCAGCATGATGCGCGCCGCCGCCGGACCTTCGCCGACCACCGCCTGCGTCGCGTTGCAATGCAGCGGGCAGCGCGTGCAGCCGCCGACTGCGCGGGCGAGGTCGTCCAGCGTGTCGATGTCGTCGGTCAGGGCCAAGGCTTCGGGCACGCGGGTTCGCCATTTGTCGGTTTGCGGGTTCGCTAGCGAAACGGCGGTCTCGCGCATCCGTTCCACCCGCGCCGCGGCGCC
Source organism: Alphaproteobacteria bacterium (assembly GCA_018823905.1). Classification (GTDB taxonomy): domain Bacteria; phylum Pseudomonadota; class Alphaproteobacteria; order Sphingomonadales; family Sphingomonadaceae; genus Sphingopyxis. Next base: position 12,756 of record JAHJHL010000118.1, on the reverse strand, counting down.
CGCGAGCAGCGGCGCAATATCCTGCGCCTCGGGCAAATTTTTCCAGTATTTCTTGGGCATCTCGGCGCGCATTGCGTCGATCTTGACCCGGGCGGGGTTGAAGATCGCGCCATAATAGGTGCGCCACTGATCCTCGACGACATCGCTGTCGGGTACTTCATCCTTCGTTCCGCCCGGACCATAAGTCAGCGTCTCGTCGTGCCAGATCGCGCGCGCGTCGGGGGTCACAATCGCCCAGTCCATGCCGTAAAAACGCCGCTGAAAGAAGGGTGCGGTCAGCCGCAGGATGCGATGGTCGGGTTCGAACCACGCCGCGAAACGCTCGCGTCCCGCTTCCTCCCCCAGCCGCCGGAAGCGCACAAAGGCGTGCATCTTGTGAATGTCGCGGCGGATCGCCTTGTCGATTTTGCTGAGCCAGTCGATATCGGGATCGGTGCGCCGCGCCAGCAGCTGCCGGTCGCGCAGCGCGCGCCAGACGATGCGATAGAGCCGCGCCGGGACCGCCGGATCGCGGTGGCAGATCACCCGGTCGGCCATCGCGAGCAATTCGCGCGGCAGCGACACCGTCGCTCCCGATGCAGGCGGTGCGTCGTCGCCAAACAGCGACGCGCCGTCTTCGGCGCCCCGCCAGCTGACATCCTCAGGCCGCACGCCGCCCGCGAGCAGCCCGCGCGCCACATCGCGCCATTCGGCGAAATCGCCGGGACGGACGAGCACGACCTCCCTCATAACGCGAGCGACAATTGCTCCGCCGGCGGCGCGAACCGCGCGCGCAGGCTGGCGCTATCGGTCAGCGACCCCGGCCGCCAGTCGGGGGTGACGATGAACGGCAGGACTTTCTTCACCGACGCGGTCAGCTTTGCCAGATCGCCGATCCGCAGCTTGCCGGTGCGCCGCACCGCCACAATCCGTTCGACGGCGCGTGTTCCCAGCCCCGGGACGCGCAGTAATAGTTCACGCGGCGCCCGGTTGATGTCGACCGGGAAAATATCGCGCCGCATCAGCGCCCAAGCCAGCTTGGGATCGATGCTCAAATCCAGCATCCCGCCGCTCGCCCCCTCCATGATCTCGGCGCGCTGAAAGCCATAGAAGCGCAGCAACCAGTCCGCCTGATACAGCCGGTGCTCGCGCATCAGCGGCGGACGCACCGGGGGCAGATCGCTGCTCGCGTCGGGGATCGGACTGTACGCCGAATAATAGACGCGGCGCAGGTGATAGCCCGAATAGAGATTGGTCGCCGTCGCCAAGATATCGTCATCGCGCGACCCATCGGCGCCGACGATCATCTGGGTCGATTGTCCCGCGGGCGCAAAGCGCGGCGGCTTCGCCTTTTTGAGGAGCCGCCCGTTCGCCGCCTCGATCGCATCGTCGGCGCCGACGCGCACCGATGCCATCGTCTTGCGGATCGTTTCGGGCTTTTTCTCGGGCGCGAAGCTTTGCAATCCCGCCTCGGTCGGCAGTTCGACATTGGTCGACAGCCGGTCGGCGTAGAGCCCGGCGCGCGCGATCAGCTCGGGCGCCGCCCCGGCGATGGTCTTGAGGTGGATATAGCCGCCGAACCGATGCTCCTCGCGCAGGATGCGCGCAACCTCGACCAGCTGCTCCATCGTATAATCTTCGGAGCGGATGATCCCCGACGACAGGAACAGCCCCTCGATATAATTGCGCTTGTAGAAATCGAGCGTCAGCCGCACGACTTCCTGCGGATTGAACCGCGCGCGCGGCACATTGCTCGACGCGCGGTTGATGCAGAAGCGGCAATCGTAAATGCAGAAATTGGTCAGCAGGATCTTGAGCAGCGAAATACATCGCCCGTCGGGGGCGTAGCTGTGGCAAATGCCCATGCCCTCGGTTGACCCGATCCCCTTGGTGCCGGTCGAATCGCGTTTGACGGTCCCCGACGACGCGCAGGACGCGTCATATTTGGCGGCATCGGCCAAGATGCTGAGTTTTTCGAGAATCGGTTTTCCGGACATTTCCTATACATAGCATAGGAACATAGCAGGAACAAATCGCTCTGGCGCGGTCAGGCGTTGCGCCACCGCGCGGGCAAGGTGATGTCGAGGATCAACCCCGTCGGTTCCCAGCGCCGCTCGATCGTGCCGCCGAGATTGTTGCGGACGCTGCGTTCCATCAACAGGGTGCCAAAGCTCGTCTTTTCGGGCGGTCCGATCGGGCCGTGATTGCCCGTTTCGGTCCAGGTCAGGCGGAACAGCCGCGGATCGCTACCTTCCGGGTCTTGGGTCCATTGGATATCGACGTCCCCGGCGGCGCCCGACAGCGCGCCATGCTTGACCGCGTTGGTCGCCAGCTCATTGAACACCAACGCCATCGCGACCAGCGCATTTTCGGGCAGCAACAGGTCGGGGCCGGACCAGCGAATGCGCGGAAAGGCCGCCTCGACCTCGCGCAGCAACGCGTGCATCGACCCGGTCATGAAATTCGCGCCGAGCAGCACATTCTGCGCGCGATTGAGCGCGTCGAGCCGACCGGTGATGCGTTCGACATAATCGTCGACGTCGGTCGCCGCATGACGGGTGAGCGAGATGATCGCGCTGACGGTGGCGAACAGGTTGCGCATCCGGTGGTGCAATTCGCGCATCAACAGATTGGCATTTTCCTGGCGGCTCTTCTGTTCGGTGATGTCGATGCTGATCCCGGTCAGGATCGCGTCGGTCGTGTTGACGTCCCAGTCGGCGCGCACCGCGATCCAGCGCACCCCGCGCTCGGGATGCTGGATGCGATATTCGGTCGCATAATGGGTGCCGTTCTCAACCGATCCGCCGAGCACGCCGCGTACCATCTCGCGGTCGTCGGGAAGCAGTCGTTCGTAGAACCCGTCGATGTCGGCAAGCGCGGTGTCGAAGTCGGCACCCCACAGTTCAGCCGCCGCGCCGCCCCAATTGATCGACCCGGTCCGGGCGTCATAACGCCAGGTCGCGATGCCCGAAAAATCGAGCGCGCGCTCCAGCGTCTGGCGTGCATCGTCGCGTTCGGCAACGATGCGTCGCAAGTCGGCCTCGGCCATGATGATCGCAGCAAAATCCTCGAGCCGCGCCAGTTCGCGCTCGACCAACAGCGGCCGCTCCTTGCGATCGATCACGCATAAAGTGCCCAATATGGTCCCGTTGTAGGCGCGTAGCGGTACCCCGGCGTAGAAGCGAATGAACGGATCGCCGGTAACCAGCGGATTGTCGCGAAACCGCTCGTCCCCCAGCACATCGACAATCACCACCGGCTTGTCCTCGGCGATCACATATTGGCAAAAGCTGATGTCGCGCGATGTTTCGGGGGCGTCGAGGCCGTAGGAGGATTTGAACCACTGGCGGCAATCGTCGACCAGCGAGACCAGCGCGATTGGCGCGTCATAAAGGTCGGCAACCATCTTGGTCACCCGGTCGAACGCTTCTTCCGGGCCAGTGTCCATGATCCGGTATTCGCGAAGCGTATCGAGGCGCAGGCGCTCAGCCTGATCCGGACTTGCATAACCTCCGTCCGCCAACTGCTGCCCCTCACGTCCTCGCGTTCCTGTGGGCCGCTCTGCCATGAATATGGTCCCTAAAAAAGTCTGTTTGCCATCGGATCAAGAAAGCGGCGTAATTCCACTGACTTACCGATAGCATAAAGGCGTCCCGGCTGACTCTACGCATCGCACGATGACAAGTTGCAGCGCTTCGTCGCGCATTTTTGATTCCATTTTGCGGAACCGTCGCGCGCGCGGACGCGTATGACGGGTCAAAGCGGGAGGTATTATATGCCATTGGGTGAAGAGCTGCGCGGACATTTGCCGTATCTGCGCCGTTACGCGCGCGCGCTGACGGGCAGTCAGCAGCATGGTGACAATTTCGTCCACACGACGCTCGAAGTGATCGTTGCCGCCCCCGATGAGTTCAGCGCCGGCAATGGCACCCGCATCGACCTGTACCGCAATTTTCACCGCATCTGGGAAAGCGCGTACATCGATGATGGCGAGGGAAGTGACGATGGCGAAGACCCGTTTGTGCGCGCCGCGAACAAAAGGCTGGCGCAGATTACCCCCTTGGGCCGCCAGATCTTGCTGCTGACCGCGCTCGAAGGCTTTTCGGTCGGCGAAGCGTCGATCATCACCGGAACCGATGGCGACACCGTCGAAACCTTGCTCGCCGAGGCGGTCGCGGACCTCGACCGCGAATCCTGCACGTCGGTGCTGATCATCGAGGATGAGCCGCTGATCGCGATGGAACTCGAACAGATCGTCCGCGACCTTGGCCATACCGTCGCGGGCGTCGCCACCACCCACGCCGACGCGGTCGCCGCGTTCGAGGCGACCGACGCGGGGCTGGTGCTCGCCGATATTCAGCTTGCCGACGGATCGTCGGGGATCGATGCGGTGCAGGACATTTTGGCGATCGCGCCGGTGCCGGCGATCTTCATCACCGCCTTTCCCGAACGACTGCTGACCGGCGGGCGGGTCGAGCCGACCTTCCTGATCTCGAAACCGTTCCGCGAGAATACGGTGCGCGCCGCGATTAGCCAGAGCCTGCTGTTCACCCCGCAACTCGCGGCGTAAGCCCAACTACTCGCGACCGGGACCGTTGGCGGTCAGATAATCGACGTCGTCCATGATCGAGCGAAACACTTCGCTCGACGCGAGCTCGTCGCTGCTGCGCAGCGGCATGGTGCCGCTTTCGAGGATCGTCTGCAGCGCGGCGCGCGCACGCGACACGCGGCTTTTCATCGTCCCCACCGCGCAGTCGCAGATCGCGGCGCCCTCCTCATAGGACAGCTGCCCCGCCCCGATCAGCACCAGCGCTTCGCGCTGATCGACCGGCAGCATCAACAACGCACGCTGGACGTCGGCCAGATGCAGGCTGTCGTCCTGATCGTCGGGCGCGACGAGCAGCCGCTCGGCCGCGAGTTCATCATAGTCGGCGGTGAATTTCTTGCGCCGCATTTGCGACAGGAAACAGTTGCGCAGGATCACGAACGCCCAGCTTTTCATGCTGGCCGGACCCGGCACATATTGCGCGCGCGCCTTCCACGCCTTCAGCATCGTTTCCTGCACCAGATCGTCGGCGAGGTCGGCGTTACCGCACAGGCTGCGCCCAAATGCGCGCAGATGCGGCAGCATCGCCGCCAGCTCCTGTTTGAAGCTGGCGTCGTCGAGCGGTTCAGCGCCGGGCGCTTGGGGCGTTATGTCGTTGATAGTTTAGCCTTGTTTTTTGAGACAACGATCAATTGGCAGATCAGGCTTAGCGCGTCGTGTCGACGATGCAAACCGGAACCGCGGCACCCGCCGAAAAAGCGGCGGGCGGCCGTCAATCGCTGGTCGCACCAGAAGGGCGCGTGCGGCGTCCGAGCGCGATGAAATTCTCCATCATCAACGCATCCTGCGGGTCGAGCCGCCCGCTCACAGCCAGACGCGACAAGGCGTCGTCATGGCCGCGAAACTGCGGATCATAGAGCATCGTCCATTCGGCAAAGGCGCGTTCCTCAATCGGGCGGCGACGGATTTCCACCATCCCGCTATGCCGCGGATCGCTGCGGATCACGGCCAGACAGGCATCGACCTTGTCATCCGGTCCTTCGAGCAATTGCAGGAAATTATGGCCGTTGAAAATCAGCGCGCCGGTCAGCGCATCGCGTTGATTGTTGCGGCGGGCCTGAACGAGGAGGGCGGCAATATCCTGTTCGCCGATCAACGGATCGGCAACGCTTATATAGATGACGGAAAGCAAGCGACGTTCTCCAGCCTTCCGCCATGCAGCAAAGGCAAAGTATAACCCCTCGCCGCAAGCCTGGTCGCCTACGCGGCGCTTCGAATAGGGCCGATGTGGCATCTTGGCAACGCTTTCGTCGCAAAAAACGCACTCGTCGGGAACCAGCGGCGCTTTTCGTCGTTGCTCCGACATGGCTACGCAAGGCAACAACAGGTCGAACGGCACGGGCACCCCGCCCCCGGGGGCTGATGCGCCAGATCGCAAGCAGGGCAGCTTTCCCGGCACCGACAGCGACGAATGGCATCGTACGCTGACCGGTCGTCAGGCGCCCGAGCCCGTGAGCGCGAAGCTGCGCATGATCTATGGCAACATCGTTTCAGAACAATTGCCCGATCATATGCTCGACCTCTTGTCGCAACTCGATCAGAAAAGCTCGAAGCAATAATGTCGGGGGCCGCTCCGGCGTCGCAAAACGGCGACAGCCTGTCCGATACCGAATTCAAGACGCTGCTGGCTGCGGTCATCCCCCATTTGCGCGCTTATGGCCGCAGCCTGTCAGGCAGCCCCGACCTTGCCGACGATCTGACCCAGGACACGATGGTCAAGGCGTGGGCGTCGCGCGATCGGTTCGAGCGCGGCACATCGATCAAGGCTTGGACGTTTGTCATCCTGCGCAACACCTTCCTGTCGCAGATGCGCCGCAACAAGTTCGTCGGCGAATATGACGAAACCGCGGTCGAGCGCACGATGTCGACCCCTGCCAGCCAGGAAGACAGCGGCGAAATGGCCGATCTGCAGCGGGGGCTGATGGAATTGCCGCAGGACCAGCGCGAGGCGCTGATCCTCGTCGGTGCCGGCGGCATGTCGTATGAGGAAGCGGCAAGCATCTGCGACTGCGCGCTCGGCACGATGAAAAGCCGCGTATCGCGCGCCCGCGCCGCGCTCGAAGAGATTATGAACAGCGGCCAATTCTCGCAAAAACGCGCCGACGCGCCGCCCGCCAGCGAAGCGGTCGACGCGATCATGGACAGCGTTGAGATCATCACCGCACGGCGCGAGGCCGCAAGCCGCTAAGCCCTCTCGACTTTGCCGCGCCGCCGCGCCAGATTGACGCATCCTTCCCCCAGCAAAGCGAGCTTCTTTCCATGAAATCATTGCCGCTCCTCGCACTCGCCGCCGCGCTTGCCGCGAGCGCCTGTTCCGCCAGCACGGCATCGAGCAAAGCCGCCGATCCCGCAACGCTCAACGCCTCGGGTGAGCACCCCGCCACGCCAGTCGCCGACGCGCCGTTCACCGTGCAGGAGGTGGCGAGTTTCAGCGAACCCTGGGCAATGACCTTCGTCCCCGGCACCCGCGCCGCGCTGATCACCGAAAAGTCGGGCAAGCTGAAGCTGTGGCAAGAAAATGGCCCGACGCTCGACGTCGCGGGCGTTCCCGCGGTCGCTTATGGCGGTCAGGGCGGCTTCGGCGATGTCATCGTCGCTCCCGATTTCGCCACCAGCGGCACCGTCTATCTCAGCTGGATCGAACCGGGCGAAGGCGGAACCTATGGCGCCGTCGTCGGTATGGCCAAGCTAGTGCAGGGTGCGGCTCCGCGGCTGGAAGGGCTGAAGACGATCTGGACCCAGTCGCCCAAGGTCACCGGGCGCGGCCATTATTCGCATCGCCTGACCTTTTCGCCCGACGGCAAATATCTGTTCATCGGATCGGGTGAGCGCCAAAAGTTCGACCCCGCGCAGGACATGAAGGCCAATCTGGGCAAGATCGTCCGCCTGAACCCCGACGGCAGCGTTCCAGCTGACAATCCATTTGCGGCGCAGGGCGGCGTCACCGCGCAAATCTGGTCGCTCGGCCACCGCAACATCCTCGGGCTGACGTTCGATGGCGCAGGCCAGCTGTGGAACCAGGAAATGGGTCCGAAGGGCGGCGACGAGGTCAATCTGGTCGCAGCGAAAGCCAATTATGGCTATCCGATCGTGTCGAACGGTGACCATTATGACGGTAAGGATATTCCCGACCATCCAACCCGGCCGGAGTTTGCGGCGCCGAAACTGTGGTGGAATCCCGCTGTCTCGCCCGCTGGGCTCGCCTGGTACAATGGCGATCTTTATCCCGGCTGGAAAAACAGCCTGCTGATGGGCGCTCTGTCGGGCGAAGGGCTGATCCGCATGCAAATCGACGGCGACAAGCTGACCAAATCCGATCGCTGGGATTTCGGCACCCGTATCCGCGAGGTCGAAGTGCGCGACGACGGAACCGTCTGGCTGCTCACCGACGGTGATGACGGCAAGTTGGTGAAGCTGGTCCCGAAAAAGTGACGCTTTCCGCCGCATAACGGGTCGTGTCCGCGCGAAGACGAGGAGCCATGTCCGGTCGGTTCCAGATGAGACCGACGGGAGATGGCCGCCCGTCTTCGCAGGGCCACGAATTCTGCTATAGGCGCCTCCATGATCCGCAGCCTCCTCACCCGGCGCGCCGAATGGCCCGCGCGCATTCCCGATCCCGATGCACTGCCGCCGCTGGGACTGCTGTGGCGCGAGGTGACGAGCCTCGCGCGCGCGCTGTGGGGCCGCATCCGCCCACTGCCGCCCGAGCCCAATCCCGACAGCGACCATCCGCCAGTGATGGTGCTGCCCGGTTTCCTGTCGGGCGATTGGGCGACCAAGGCGCTGCGCGCCGACCTGCGCCGCGCCGGATTTCGCTGCTACGCGTGGGGCCTCGGCTTCAACCGCGGCGCGACGCCCGACATCATCGAACGCATCGACACCCGGGTGCAGTGGATCATCGACCGCACCGGCCACGCCCCGGCGCTGGTTGGCTGGAGTCTGGGCGGCATTTACGCGCGCGAATATGCCAAGCATCATCCCGGCAAGGTCGCGCGGGTGGTGACCCTCGGCTCGCCCTTTTCGGGCAGCCGCCGCGCCAACCGCGCTTGGCGGCTCTACCACCTTGTCGCGCGCCACCCGGTGGATAACCCCCCGATCGACTTCCACCCCGCCCCACGTCCCGAAATGCCGACCTTTGCTTTATGGTCGGCGTTCGACGGCGTCGTTGCGGTCAACAGCGCGCGCGGTCAGCCCGACGAGAGCGACCGACAGGTCGAGGTCGATTGCGGCCATATGGGCTTTGCCTATGCACCCACCTCGGTGGCCGCGATCGTCAAGGCGCTGCGGGAAGAGGTGGGCGACCAAGCCATATCAAAGCTTGGCGCGCAGGACGCATAGCTCCAGTTTGGGCTGAAGGATGTCGAGGCCACTGATCGCCGCCGTCACGGCTCCCTTTTGCTGGGCCGTGTCTCCACCAGTTGCGCCTTGAGTCTGGACGATCTGTCCGGCTGCTTGGGCGTTGGATGTGCTGTTCTCGTCACTCTGCGCATCCCGCACATCTTGGCTCAACGTCTGGATTTGCGCGACGACACCGGCCGGATCGTATCGCCCCGTGCTGCGGATACGGTCAGCGGCAATCCGCTCGACGGTGAACAGCGATGACGATACCAGTTCAAAATATTGCCGTTCGGGTTCGAAATAGCCTTCGACGTTGGCCGCCGCCAGCGCGTCGCGCGTTTTGACGGCATTCTGTCCTCCGATAACGAACGGTTGGACGCCAGCAGCGGTCGACTTGATGCACAGGAAGGCGTCCAACGCGCTGTCGTAGATCGACGCTTTGGTCATCGGCGCGTAATAATCCTTTGCCCCGTCGAGGGTCGCATTGGCTGCACCGCCAGCGATCACCACATCGGAACCGGCGCCAAAAGCCGCTGCGGTCGCGGTCCCGACCAAGGTCAGAAAGGCCGGGATTTCGAACGCCTGTCGGCCATTGCCGGCACTGTGCGAGGCGCAGCGATAATAATAGATGAAGTTGTTCGTGAGCGTCATTGCGCCCTCGGCATCCTTGCCGATCGGAATCGGGTCGCTACCCGACAGTTTTTGCTCTGGCATGCAGCGACGGCTGTACGAAAGGTTGCTGCCCTCAACCTCCATCTCATTCGCGATATTCACCGGCGGCGGCGCAAAACTGAGCGTCGAACAGCCCGAAACGCCAATCGAACCAAGCAATATTATAGCGACCGATGATTTCTTCACGTGACGTCCCCCACCCCAAAACATCCCTGCAAGCCGCAACGATCCTTGCGCTGATCCGCAAATGCAAGACCTGGCGGCATACCGGGACATTTGGATTTCAAACTGAACGAATTGAGCGCGTGGCCCGCGACGGGATCTTTAAGAAAACGGCGCGACAATATCATCCGTCACGCGCAGCGGCCGCCCGCTCGCCTTGTCGAGCAGCGCCCACACCGTCCGCGCGCGGACATGGACTTTGCCATCGGCGCCGGTGAATTCTATGAAGCGATCAAACTTGGCGCCCTGCGGCTGTTCGGCAACCCACGTCCGCGCAGTCACCGTTTCGCCGGGGCCAAGCGCGCGGAGATAATCGATCTCGTGGCGCACCACGACCCAGATATAGGCATCCTTGTGCGCCTGCGGCGCTGCGGCATGCCAATGGCCGGTCGCGACCTGCTGGATCCACTGGACCCATACGGCATTATTGACGTGGTCGAGTTCGTCGATGCTGTCGGGGGTGGCGGTGAGGGAGAGGGTGAACGATTTCATGGGATGTGCTTAGCCTCTGCACGTCGCGACAAAAAGCCTCGTCATTGCGAGGAGCCGAAGGCGACGCGGCAATCCAGAGTGGCGTAAACCGCCCTAGATTGCTTCGCTCCGCTCGTAATGACGAAGTGGTTAGAGGCTATGCGAGTTCCACCGTCGTCACCATATACCCCGCATCGCGCAGCGAGGCGACCAGGCTGTCGAGATGCTCGCGGTCGCGCGCTTCGCATTCGATGTCGGTGATCAACCCCTTGGCGGGCAGCGTGGTAAATATGCGCTGGTGATAGATTTCGATGATATTGACCTGTTTCTCGTCGAACAGCTTCATCACCTTGAACAGCGCGCCCGGCCGGTCCTGCAAACGGATGCGCAATCGCGCGATGCGGCCCGAGCGCGCAAGGTCGCGCAGCAGCACATTGGCGAGCAGGCGTGTGTCAATATTGCCACCGCACAGCACCAGCCCGACCTTGCGCCCGGCAAACTCCTCTGGGTGCGCGAGCAGCGCGGCGAGGCCTGCTGCGCCCGCGCCCTCGACCACGGTCTTTTCGATCTGGAGCAGCAGGCTGACCGCGCGCTCGAGATGGCGTTCGGCGACCAGCACGATGTCGTCGTTCAGCTCGGCGACGCGCTTGCGCGTATATTCGCCGGGTTCCTTGACCGCGATCCCCTCGGCGAGCGTGTCGCCCTCGCACGCCATGTCGACGCCGTTCAGCTTGGCGTACATCGACGGATAAAGTTCGGCCTGTACCCCGATGAGGCGAATGTCGGGATTGATCCCGCGCGCCGCGGTCCCCATCCCGGTGAACAGCCCGCCGCCGCCGATCGGGATGATCAGCGTGTCGATCTCCGGCACATCCGCGAGCATTTCGAGCGCCACCGTCCCCTGCCCCGCGGCGATATGTGGATGGTCGAAGGGATGAACAAAGGTCAGCCCGCGCTCGACTTCCAGCTCGCGGGCATGCGCATAGGCGTCGTCATATTTCTCGCCGAACAGGACGATTTCGGCGCCATGGCTGGCGGTCTGATACACCTTCACCTGCGGCGTGGTTTTGGGCATCACGATGGTCACCGGCACGCCCAGCCGCTTGCCATGATAGGCCAGCCCCTGCGCATGGTTGCCCGCCGACGCCGCGATCACGCCGCGCGCGCGCGCTACGGGGTCCATCAGCAACAGCGCATTGAGCGCGCCGCGTTCTTTATAGGCGGCGGTGAATTGCAGGTTTTCGAACTTCAGCCAGACTTCGGCGCCGACCATTTCCGACAAGGTCTGCGAATGCAGCGTCGGGGTGCGCACGATCGCCCCGTCAATTCGCGCCGCCGCCGCGCGCACATCGTCGAGGGTGATCGCCGGCAGATCGGCAGCGGATAGGGTGGGTGCGGTCGTGCTCATGATGCCGATCGCCCTAGCCTATCTGGCGCACCGCGCAAACCATGGTTATGGACCGTCCTATGAGCGAACAAAAATTGCGCATCAGCTTCATCGGTACCGGCGTCATGGGCGGACCGATGGCGGGTCACCTTGCGAAAGCGGGTCATAGCCTCACCGTGTATAACCGCACCCGCGGCAAAGCCGACGCCTGGGTCAAAGCCCATGGCGGCGCGGCGGCATCGACCCCGGCCGAGGCCGCACGCGATGCCGATGTCGTCCTGACCTGTGTCGGCAACGACGATGATCTGGCGCAGGTCACCCTGGGGCGCGACGGCGCGTTCAAGGCGATGCGCAAAGGCGCGCTGTTCGTCGATCACACGACCGTGTCAGCGCGGATCGCGCGCCAGTTGTCGGTCGAGGCCGAGGGGCTTGGCCTGCTGTGCGTCGATGCGCCGGTCTCGGGCGGCGAAGCGGGGGCGCAGAACGGCACGTTGTCGATCATGTGCGGCGGCACCAAAGCCGCGTTCGCTGCCGCCGAACCCGTGATGCAGGCCTATGCGGCGCGCATGGTGCATATCGGTGGCCCCGGCGCGGGACAGACGACCAAGATGGTCAACCAGATCGCGATCGCCGGGGTGCTGCAAGGCCTGTCCGAAGCGCTGCGTTTCGCGCAGGCGTCGCGGCTCGACACCGACAAGGTGTTCGAAGCCGTGTCGGGCGGTGCCGCGGCCAGCTGGCAGATGCTCAACCGCTGGGATACGATGGCGAGGGACGAGTTCGATTTCGGCTTCGCGGTCGACTGGATGCGCAAGGATTTGGGCCTCGCGCTCGACGAAGCGCGCTCAAACGGCGCCACGATCCCCGTCGCCGCCATCGTCGATCAATTCTATGCCGATGTGCAAAAGGCCGGACACGGTCGCCGCGACACCAGCTCGCTTATAACAAGGTTGCCGAAATGAACCGCCTCAACTTTCTAAAATCCCTCCCCTTCAGGGGAGGGCAGCGAGACTTGCGAACTTGTTCGCTAGTCGCGGCGGGTGGGGTCCATCGGACTAGCGCTAGGCCGATGGACCCCACCCCG
>JAHJHL010000117.1 GCA_018823905.1 Alphaproteobacteria bacterium | reverse complement strand
GCTTACCCTCGCGCTTTTACTTGCCGTTTCCGCGACTCCGCTCGCGACGAAACAGTCCGCTGCCCCCGATTACAGCACCGCGCTCGTAGATCCGGCCCGCCCCGCCGCCGACCGCGAGCGCGGTGCGGTGCGCAAACCCGCCGAACTGCTGGCTTTTGCGCAGATCGCGCCGGGCGAAAAGGTCGGCGACTATGTGATGGGCGGCGGTTATGTCACCCGGCTGCTCGCCGCCGCGGTCGGTACGTCGGGCAAAGTCTATGGCTTCCAGCCAGCCGAATTCATCGCCTTCAAGAAGCAATATGGCGACGACCAGGCCGCGGTCGACGCCGCCTATGTCAATGTCGATGCCGTCGCCGGTCCATTTGCGGCGCCCGCTTTTCCCGAACCGCTCGACACGATCATCACGGTGCAGAATTTCCACGACCTCTATTTGAAGCCCTTCCCCGGCGGCACAGGTGACAAGGCGAGCGCGGCACTGTTCGCGGCGTTGAAGCCCGGCGGAACGCTGGTCGTCGTCGACCATAAAGCCGCCGACGGCACCGGCACGACGCTGTCCGACAGCCTGCACCGCATCGACAAGGCCGCGGTGGTCGACACGCTGACCAAGGCGGGCTTCAAACTCGAGGCGGAAAGCGACCTCTACAAACGCGCCGACGATCCGCACACCGCAAATGTCTTCGACGCGGCGATCCGCGGTAAGACCGACCAATTCGCGCTCCGCTTCCGCAAACCGGGATAAGAAAACCATGGCCGACGATGATTATGTCTATGACGAGGCGAGCGGCGAATGGATGGCGGCGGGCGACATCGCCGCGCGCGACGCCGCCGATGCCGCCGGACCCGAAGTGCGCGACGCGGTCGGCAATTTGCTGGCCGACGGCGACTCGGTGGTGCTGGTCAAGGATCTGACCGTCAAAGGCGCGGGGCAGACGTTGAAGGTCGGCACCGTGATCAAGTCGATCCGCCTGACCGGCGACGCGCAGGAAATCGACTGCCGTCACGAGGGCATCAAGGGGCTGGTGTTAAGGGCGGAGTTTGTGCGGAAACGGTAGCCCTCCCCTCCCTGCAAGGGAGGGGTCGCGGGTGGGTCAAGCGCGAGCGGGCTCGATGCCCGATCGTGCTTTTTCCAGCCTCGCGTCAAAAGCCCCGGTCCGGCATCGAGCCGGACCGCGCCTCACCCACCCCTAGCCCCTCCCTTGCAGGGAGGGGAAGAAATCAACCCAACGTCCCCCGCCGCGGCCCCAGATACCCGAACAGATACGCCCCCACCTTGCGCATCTGGATCTCCTCCGCCCCCTCGGTGATCCGATACCGCCGGTGGTGGCGATAGATATGCTCAAACGGCTTGTGGCGCGAATAGCCGATGCCGCCATGGACCTGCATCGCGCGGTCGGCGGCTTCGCAGACGAGGCGGTTCGCCCAGTAATTGCACATGCTGACCTTGTCCGAGAGCGTATGTTCGATTTCCTTGTGGGGGGTGTTGTCCATGTCCCACGCGGTCTTGCGGATCAGTAGGCGCAGCATCTCAGCCTGCGTCGCCAGCTCGACGAGCGGGAACTGGATCGCCTGATTGCGCGCCAGCGCCTCGCCGAACGGCTTGCGCGCCCGGGCATATTTGACGCTTTCCTCGATACAGAAGACCGCGGCGCCCAGCGATGACGCCGCCTGCCGGATGCGGTTCTGGTGGACAAAGCTCTGCGCGATCGACAGCCCGCCGCCGACCGGGCCGAGCCTTGCACTATCCGGCACCCACACATTATCGAAGGTCATCCGCGGATGATCGGTCGGCATGTTGAACGTCCACATATATTCGTCGACCGTCATCCCCGGCGTGCCGGTGGGCACGAGCAGGCAGGTGATCCCCTTGGCATCGCCGTCCTGGCCATCGGTGCGGCAAAAGGTCGCGCAGTGGGTCGCAACATGCATGCCGGTGATCCACATCTTGCGCCCGTCGATCCGCCAGCCGTCGACGCCGCCCCGCGTTTCGCGAACGCCGCGCGTCTCCATATGCGTCGCATCGCTGCCATGGTCGGGCTCGGTCAGGCCGAACGCAGTGCGCCGCTTGCCCTCGAACCCGCCCAGGATGAACTCCTGCTTCTGCTCCTCGCTCGTCGCGAACTGCTCGAACATCTCTACAAAGGGGAAATTGCCGACGATGCTATGCTCGTTCTGCAAATCATTGTGGAGCCCTAGCCCCTTGGCGGCGAAATGCTCGCGGATCACCGCCATCCACAGGTTCGACCCGTCTTTGCCGCCATATTTTTTCGGTGCTGAAAAGCGCCAATGCCCCGCGGCGTCGGCCTTGCGCGTCGCCGCGCGCAGCAATTGTTCCCAGTCGTGGCGCGGCAATCCCTGATTGTCCCAGTCGGTGCGCGCATGTTCGCGGCGATGGTCGAAGAAACGGATATTGTCGTCGGCGTCCTCCAGCGGCTTGATCTCGGCTTCGATAAACGCATCGAGCTCGTCCAGATACGCCTGCAAATCGGCGGGCATCGCAAAATCCATGTCTCTCTCCCTGTTATTCTTGTGCGCCCCAGGTTTCGCGCGCGCGGGCGAGCGCGGCATATTTGGGGCTGTCGACCGCGCATTTATCGAGCGCGGCGCGGCGCAGTTTCGCGAGCAGGCCGGGTTCGGCGAGCGTCACCGCTCCGCTGAGCAAGGCTGTCGAAAGCGCCTGATCTTCGGCGCGGAATCCCGCATCCAGATCGCGCATCACGATCCCCAGCGCATTCATCGCCACCGCGACCTGAAACTTGCCATGCCCTTCGGCGGTGGGCTTGATCTCCTCGGCCAGCCAGTCGCGCACCGCCTGCACCATCTCGCGGTTGGTCGGCTCGCCGGTTGGCGCCGGAGCAGCCGGCGACGATGACGGCAGCGCCCGGTCGCGTTCGTCCGCGGGCGCTTCCGCCTCCAGCAGCAACAGCAAGTCAAGCTCCTGCTCGGCGGTGCGCCGCCCGACGACCACGCGCTCGACCGTGGGATCGGCGCCATTGCGCCACGCCTGCCCCATCTGCAAACAGCCGAGCGCCCACCACAGCGTGCGATACACCAGCCAGAAATGAAAGCGGTCGCGATCGACCTTCGCACCGCCAGCGGCTTCATAAGCGGCGAAATAATCGTCGAGGCTCCCCACCCCGAACGCGGGGTGATCGATCCGCCCAAACCGCCACACGGTCATGCACCCAAACGCCAGATCCTCATGCGCGTCGCCGCGGTGCGCCAGCTCCCAGTCAAGCACCACGGCCAATCCGTCGCCATCGACCATGATATTGCCCATCCGGTAATCGCCATGCACCAGCACGGGGTCGGCGGGCGGCGGCAGATGCGCCTCGCACCATTTGATCGCCAGCGCGATCACTGGCCGAGCGCCGCCATAGTCCAGAAAGCGCGCCTTCAACTCGGCGAGCGCCGCGGCGGTATCCATCAACGGAATCGCGTCGGGGATCGCCCCCGCCGGAATGGCATGAATGCGCGCCAACTCGCGCCCCAGATCGGTCAGCAGCGACGACGGCGGATCGGCCAGTATCTTCGCCGGATTCACCTCGGCGATCACCCGCCGCATCACATAGCCGGTGCCCATGCCGTCGCTATCCGCGAGTACCCCGACAACCTCGGGCGCCTTCACCCCCGCACCATGCGCCGCGATCACCAGCGCCGCCTCGTCGGCATGGCCATAGGGCCGCCCCGCCATATAGTCCGCCGACGGCGCGCGGCGCAGGACGTAACCGCTCCCGGCCCAGTCGAACGCCCAGCTTTCCATATTGGCGCCGCCCGACAGGCGCGTGAGGCCGGACAGGGCGCCGGGACAGATGGTCCGCGTCATAAACGCGGATAGCAAGGAAGACAGGTCGATCATCGCGCCGATGGTGCGGGCTGTGGGCAGCAAGCGCAACCCGGCAATCGCGTTAGGATGACGCCCCTGTCAGGGATCAACGGATCATGAAACGCACCAGATTCAAATAATAGGTCACAACCGGCCGCCCGTCCTCGTCGAGTGCCGGTTCGAATTCCGCGCGGCGCATCAGGCCTTTGCAAACGGCCGCGTCAAAGCCCTCGGGATTGGTCGACTGCTGGATATGGCAGGATCTAGCGCGCCCGTCTTCGCCAATGACGAGCCGGAACTGCACCAGCCCCGGCTGATAATTGCGGATCATGTCGGGCGGATAGTCACTGGGTTTGAGCCAGGTCGCGGGAGAACTGATCGGTTTGGCCGGCCGCGACAATTTTCGATTCTTTTCGGCGTCGACGCCCCAAGACGCGAGCAATTGGTCGGTGCAGGTACGCAGCGCGGCAAACGCGCCCTTCATCGACCCCGTCCGCAAACGCGCCGGTTTGCGTAGCGGCCGACCGATCGTGATCTCGGTGACCAACGCTTCGTCGTTGTCGACAACAACGACCGGTGCTGGATCGGTCCCTGCGGCCGTCACGGGCGCTGGCCGCAGATAGACGCCAGAGCGGAAAATCCACGCGGGCTGGCGCTCGCCAAAGTCGCCCATATAAAAGTCCAGTTTCTGTTCGGGCAGGTCGGGGCCGAAGCGGATCGTCGCGGTCCCATCGGGCGCGTTCCGCTTCATCGGCGGACCGACCAGGTTGAGACGAAAGACGCTGCTCGGCGCAAAGCGGTCGATCAGTAACGTGATGCTTTGATCGCCGGTCCCGAAGTTGCGCGCCAGACGGCAATAATCGTCCGCATAATGCACATTCCACTTCGATGAGGGTTCCAGCGTCGTGAAGGCGTCATCGACCGGTGGAAGAGCCGGTTGCATCGCCAACGCCAGCACCGAGAGCGCGCCATTTTGTGCAATCATCATAACGACATTCTATCGGTCGGCATCGCGGATCGCAAGTGGAGGACAATCGCGGGCGACCAGTTCAGCGCAGACGCCCTATCCGTCGGTCATACCATTTCGCGGCAAAATGCAGGCCCCACGCCAGCGGAATCGCCGCAAAGATCCAGCGCCAGTCGATGCGGTCGATCAACCCCTCATCGAGGTGCGAGGCATAGGCGAGCAGGATGATCGGCACGACCAGCGCCAGCACGCCGGTCTGGAACCAGTTGTGCCCGCTGCCCAGCCGCGCCGGGTCGATCGGCAGCGGCGCGCGCGCGGCGACCGCGGCCTCGATGCCGTCGCGGCGGGTGCGCCAGCCCGCGACATAGTCCCAGATTTCGATACCGATCATCCCGACCTCGACGATGAACACCCCCAGCCCGATCGCGGGGCCATGGTATCGCTGGGGGATCGCGAGTTGGTCGAGCAGCCAGCCGCCACCGAAAACGATAGCAAGCAGCGCGCCGATCGCCCACATCGCCTGCAGCGGGATCGACGCGATCATCGCATCGACATGCGCCTGGACCTCTTCGCGCCAGCGCGCGACTTCGTCGGCTTTCACGCCGCGCGCACGACCGTCACGCCCGCGATAAGCCGGTCCCATGGCGGTCTCGACGAACCAGCGGTCGAACCGCCGCAGTTCGGTGTCGCGCATCTGCCGCTGCTGATAATCGCTGATCAGGGCCATAAGCGCGGGATAGGCAAAAGGGTTTACGATCCGGATAATCGACAACGAAACGTCGCGGCTCAGCCGATCGCGCCATAGGACTTATAATCTTCAACATGGGCATTATCACGCCGAAAGCTGGTGAAGCTCATGCTCGCCGACAGGTCGAGCGCTTCGACCTGGTGCCACCATCCGACTGGCAGAAAAATCGCCTCGCCCGGGCCGATGATCGTTTCCAGCACCGGCGGCATGTCTGCATTGCCGTCGCCCGCGGGCAATGGTTCATTGCCCCAGTCGGAGAAGCAATGGCGGCTGTTCTTCATCCGGGCAAACGCCCAGGGCGGCGCCATCCTTACCCGCTTGCGACCGACCACCTGCACGAGCAGATTGTTGGTCAGGTCGTGATGCCAAGGCGTCAGCGTCCCCCTCGGCCCCAGCCAGAAAAAGCCTTCGCGCGATTTGGTGTCGTCGAGCAGCGCGATCGGCGCCAAATCGTTCCATAGCGGGGCGAGCGCCGCGGCGTTGGTGCCGCTGTTATAGGCGGTGAGGTAGATGTCGTTGCTCGCCTCGTCCTTGCGCAGCCAGTCGATCAACTCGGCAAACCGCACCAGTCGGCGATGGTCATCCTTGGCCAGCTCATAATCGGGATCAAGGTTCCGCTCGACCTGCGCTTCGACGATGGCGTCACCCGCAATTGCGGCAAAATGATCTAGCGACCAGCGGGTCAGCGCCGGCCAGTGAGCGATCAGCCCGATGAGCTTCGCGGGCCGGTTCGCTTCATAATAATGGCGATAGAAATGATCGGGATCGGGCGCGTCGAGCGTGTGAAGCGAAAAACCGTCGTCCGCCTCAAGGGCCAACCGCCGCTGATTGGCGAACAGCCAGCGTTGCTTGGCCATCCGCGCCGCCTGCGCGCGGAGTTCGGCCGCCATCGGATCCTTGCCCAACCGGTCGACCTCATATTTCGCCGCCGCCGCCGAAACGCCCGCCGCGACTAGCCGCGCGTGCAGCGCCGCGTCATCGTAACCGGCCGCTAGGCCTTCCGCCAGCAGGGCGCGTTTATCGGACTGGGGCATGATCGACTCCTTGCGGCTGCTCAAGGGCATCATGATGACAAAAGAATGACAATATCGGCGTGTCCCACGCCGCTGGTACTAAGGCGCGTCTGCGCCTTCCGTTTCCGGCTCCTCTGCCGCTGTCAGCGCGCCATTCTGGATCAACCACCGCGGGTGATCGGCCTGCACCGACGTCATGATCCGGTCGACCGCGGCGGCAACCTGTTCGCCCTCGGCCTCGCGGTCGCGCTGGACGACAACGCGGCGCGCCTGGGCGTCGATCAGCACCCGGTCGCGGCGCACCAGCTCGCCGACGGTCAGGCTGTCAAGGATCGTGCCGCTGTCGGCTTCGCGCTGCTCCAGCGTCGCGATGCGCTGGTTCAACCGCTCCTCGAACTGCACCGCGGCGTTGGTTTGCTGGCGCAGCTGGACGATATTGACGCGCACATTGCGGTCGAGCTCGCTGCGGACGTTGCTGGCCAGCCGCTGGTTCAGCTGCGAGGCATATTGATCGACCAGCACGACGCCGTCCACGGCGATGTCGTCATTCTCGACCCGCACCGTCAGAGTATCGATGCGGTCGCCGTCGCCCAGCAGGGTGTCGAGTTCGGACTGCACCGTCGTGCGCGCGCGCAGCTCGCGCGCGATGTTGTTGAGCGACAACGCGAGTGGGATCGACAAGATTCCCAATGTCACGATGATCCCGATCACCTGCATGGCGGTATGCTGAGCCGTCATGGATGGCCCAAAGCGATTGAGCCGCGCGATCGCCGTGGCGGCGAACGCAATCGCCAGCGTGTTGGTGAGGAACAGCAGCGCCGCCCCCAGTGCAAAGTCGAAGCGGCCTGTGGCCAAGCCAAAACCGATCGTCGACAACGGCGGCACCAATGCGGTCGCAATCGCAACGCCCACCATCACCCCCGACAGCTTGCGCATGATCGCATAGACGCCGGCAATCCCGCCAACGACCGCGACCCCTAAATCGAGCAAAGTCGGCTGCGTCCGCGCGCGCAATTCGGGCGTGACGTCCTGGATCGGCGACATCCAGATGATCAGCATTGCGACCATGATCGCGACCGCCATCCCGGCCGCCATCGTTACCAGCGATCGTTTGATCAAATTGCTTTCGAGCGTTGCCAACCCGAAGCCGACCCCCATGATCGGACCGAGCAGCGGCGAGACGAGCATCGCGCCGATCACCACCGCCGCCGAGCTTTGGAGCAGGCCCAATGTTGCGATCGCCGACGACAGCGTGATGAGCAGCAGGAACTTCTTGTCGAGCCGCGCATCGCGCGCGACGCTCGCCAAGGTCAGGGAGCGGCCGTGGGTTTCGTCCTCGGCGGCCTCGTCCTCGTCATCGTCGCCACGCGGTGCGGGGCGCGCCGACCGGCGACCCCCGGCATTGAACGGGGCGTCGCCCAGGCCGGGCACTCCGGGATGGTTGCCGGCCACCGGCAGGACCGTTTTAGATCTTGCCGGTCAGTTCGGGGACGGCGTTGAACAGATCGGCGACGAGGCCGAAGTCCGCGACCTGAAAGATCGGGGCGTCTTCGTCTTTGTTGATCGCGACGATCGTCTTGCTGTCCTTCATGCCTGCGAGATGCTGGATCGCGCCCGAGATGCCGATGGCGAAATACACCTGCGGCGCGACGATCTTGCCGGTCTGGCCAACCTGATAGTCGTTGGGGACATAGCCCGCATCGACCGCCGCGCGGCTGGCGCCGAGCGCCGCGTTCAGCTTGTCGGCAAGCGGGACGATCACTTCCTGATATTTCTCGGACGAACCCAGCGCGCGGCCACCCGACACGATGATCTTCGCCGAGGTGAGCTCAGGACGATCCTGCTTGGCGATTTCGGCGCCGACGAAGGTCGAGATGCCGGCATCGCTGCCCGCGCTCACGGCTTCGACCGCACCCGAACCGCCCGACGTCGCGGTCTTGTCGAACGCGGTGCCGCGCACGGTCAGGACCAGCTTGGCGTCGCTGCTTTCGACGGTCGCGATCGCGTTGCCGGCGTAAATCGGGCGGGTGAAGGTCTTCGGACCCTCGACCGACAGGATTTCCGAAATCTGCATCACGTCGAGCAGCGCAGCGACGCGCGGCGCGATGTTCTTGCCGGTGGTCGTCGCGGGCGCAAGGAATGCGTCGTGGCCGCCCATCAGTTCAGCGACGAGCGGCGCGACATTTTCGGGCAGATTATGATCGAAGGCGGCGTTGTCGGCGACATGCACCTTGCCGACACCCGCAATCTGCGCGGCTTCCTTGGCGACCGCATCGACGCCGCTACCGGCGACGAGCAGATGGACTTCGCCAAGCTTCGACGCGGCAGTGACCACCGCAAGCGTGGCGTCCTTGACGGCCTTGCCGTCATGTTCGACCCAAACCAGAGTTTTCATGAATGCACTCCCATCGCCTTCAGCTTGGCAACCAGTTCATCGACATCGGCGACCTTGACGCCGGCCGAGCGGACCGGCGGCTCCGAAACCTTGACCGTCTTGACCCGCGGCGTCGTGTCGACACCGTAATCGGCGGGGGTCTTGGTATCGAGCGGCTTCGACTTCGCCTTCATGATATTCGGCAGCGACGCATAGCGCGGCTCGTTCAGACGAAGGTCGGTGGTGACGATCGCGGGAAGCTTCAGCTTCACCGTTTCGAGGCCGCCGTCGACTTCGCGCGTCACGCTGACATGGTCGCCGTCGACATTGACCGCGCTGGCGAAAGTGCCCTGCGCCCAGCCGGTGAGCGCGGCGAGCATCTGGCCGGTCTGGTTGTTGTCTCCGTCGATCGCCTGCTTGCCGAGGATCACAAGACCGGGCGCTTCCGCATCGGCAATCGCCTTGAAGATTTTCGCGAGCGCCAGCGGTTCGACGTCGTCGTCGGTCTGGACCAGGATCGCGCGGTCGGCGCCCATCGCCAGCGCGGTGCGCAGCGTTTCCTGCGCCTTCGCCGGGCCGACGCTGATCGCCACAACCTCGGTCGCGACGCCCTTTTCTTTCAGGCGGATCGCTTCTTCGATGCCGATCTCGTCGAACGGGTTCATCGACATTTTGACATTGGCAAGGTCAACGCCGGTGCCGTCGGATTTGACCCGCGGCTTCACATTATAATCGAGCACCCGCTTGACGGGGACGAGGATTTTCATGGGCCTAAAGCTCCTCTCAGCAAATTGTGCACTGCGCCATAATTGCGCTTTACGTAAACGTCAACCAGCAGTCCCGCCT
The DNA here is from genome assembly GCA_018823905.1 of Alphaproteobacteria bacterium. Taxonomy (GTDB): domain Bacteria; phylum Pseudomonadota; class Alphaproteobacteria; order Sphingomonadales; family Sphingomonadaceae; genus Sphingopyxis. The sequence goes on along the minus strand of JAHJHL010000117.1, from coordinate 1,356 downwards.
CTCCCGCAAGCGGGAGAGGCAAGTAAATCAAGCCGCGCGGACTTCCGCGACAATCTTCTTTGCCGCATCGCCCAGATCATTTGCCGCAACAATCGGCAGCCCGGAATTGGCGAGGATGTCCTTACCCTGCTGCACATTCGTGCCTTCTAGGCGAACCACCAAAGGCACCGACAGATTTACTTCCTTCGCCGCGGCGACGATGCCGTCGGCGATGATGTCGCACTTCATGATGCCGCCAAAGATGTTGACGAGGATGCCCTTCACCGCGGGGTCCTTCAGGATGATCTTGAACGCCGCGGTCACCTTTTCCTTCGACGCGCCGCCACCGACGTCGAGGAAGTTGGCGGGGAATTCGCCGTTCAATTTGATGATGTCCATCGTCGCCATCGCGAGGCCCGCGCCATTCACCATGCAGCCGATATTGCCATCGAGCTTGATGTAAGCGAGGTCATATTCCGACGCCTCGACCTCGGCCGGGTCTTCTTCGGTCAGGTCGCGCAGCTCGGCCAGATCCTTGTGGCGGAACATCGCATTGCCGTCGAACGCGACCTTGGCGTCGAGCACCAGCAGCTCGTCGCCATCCTTGCCTTCGCACACCGCGAGCGGGTTGATTTCGATCTGCTCGGCATCGGTGCCGAGGAACGCGGCGTACAAACCGGCCAGAACCTTGGCAGCCTGCTTGGCGAGGTCGCCCGAAAGACCCAGCGCCGCGGCGACGCTGCGGCCATGGTGCGGCTGGAGCCCCGTGGCGGGATCGATCGTGATCGTGTGGATCTTTTCCGGCGTGTCGTGCGCGACGGTTTCGATGTCCATGCCGCCCTCGGTCGAGGCGACAACCGCAACGCGGCTCGATCCACGATCAACGAGCAAAGCGAGGTAGAATTCCTGCTTAATGTCGGCGCCGTCGGTGATGTAGAGGCGGTTGACCTGCTTGCCCGCGTCGCCGGTCTGGATCGTTACCAGCGTGTTGCCGAGCATGTCTTTGGCGTGCGCTTCAACCTCTTCGATGGTCTTCGCCAGACGAACGCCGCCCTTCGCATCGGGGCCGAGCTCCTTGAACTTGCCCTTGCCGCGGCCGCCCGCGTGGATCTGCGATTTCACGACGTAGAGCGGCCCGGGGAGCTGCTTAGCCGCGGCGACGGCTTCTTCGACGCTCATTGCGGCAATGCCCTTGGGCACCGCGACGCCATATTTCGCGAGCAGTTCTTTCGCCTGATATTCGTGGATGTTCATGAGGTCTGCCGGGCCTTTCGAGTCTTGGGGCGGGGAGAATTGCCGCCGCCTAAGCACAAGTTGGCGGGCAAGGCTACCCCGCAGCGCCGCAGATATTCTTCCCTAGCGAAAAGCGCAGAGCGC
>JAHJHL010000116.1 GCA_018823905.1 Alphaproteobacteria bacterium | reverse complement strand
GACAAGGCATCGGACGAAATCTGGTACGACATCGCCGAGACACAGGGCGGCACCGAATTCACCGGTTACGGTGCGACATCGGGCGAGGGGCAAGTGATTGCGCTGGTTAAGGATGGCGTGTCGGTGGATGAGGCCAAGGCGGGTGACGAACTGACCGTGCTGACCAACCAGACGCCCTTCTATGGCGAGAGCGGTGGCCAGATGGGCGACAGCGGGACGATTGCCACGCTCGGCGGCGCCAAGGCGTCGGTCAGCGACACCGGCAAGCCGCTCGGCCGCCTGCATGCGCACCATGCCAAGCTGGAGACGGGCAGCCTGAAGGTCGGTGATACCGTGCAGTTGACCGTCGATGCCGAACGGCGCGACCGCATTCGCGCCAACCACAGCGCGACGCACTTGCTGCACGCGGCGCTGCGCAATCGGCTGGGCGGGCATGTGACGCAGAAGGGCAGCCTGGTTGCCGAGGACCGGTTCCGGTTCGACTTTTCGCATCCCAAGGCGCTGAGCGCCGAAGAGATCGCCGACGTCGAGGCTGACGTGAACGCGCAGATTCGCGGCAACGAGGCGGTGACGACGCGGCTGATGACCCCCGACGATGCCGTCGCGGCGGGCGCGCTGGCGCTGTTCGGCGAGAAATATGGCGACGAGGTGCGCGTGCTGAGCATGGGCAAGGCGACCGACAATCATTATTCGGTCGAGCTGTGCGGCGGTACGCATGTGCGGGCGCTGGGCGACATTGCGCTGCTCAAGATCATCGGCGAGTCGGCGGTGTCGTCGGGGGTGCGGCGCATCGAGGCGCTGACCGGCGAAGCCGCGCGGACATGGTTGAATGGGCGCGACGAGGCGCTGAAGGCGGCGGCGGCGGCGCTCAAGACGTCGCCCGACGACGTCCCGGCGCGGGTGGCGCAGCTGGCCGAGGCGCTGAAGAAAGCCGAGCGCGAGCTCGCCGATGCGAAGAAGGCGCTGGCGATGGGCGGCGGTGGCGGCGCGACTGGACCTGCTGTCGAACAGGTCGGCGATACCGCGTTCATCGCGCAGGTCGTCGACGGGCTCGATCCCAAGGAACTGCGCGGCACCGTTGATGGATTGAAGAAGCAGGTCGGCAGCGGCGTTGCGATGCTGGTCGCGGTCAACGACGGACGCGCTTCGGTGGCGGTCGGGGTGACAGAAGGGGTTGCCCATAACGCCGTCGATCTCGTCAAGCTCGCGGTTGCGGCGCTCGGCGGGCAGGGCGGCGGCGGGCGGCCCGACATGGCGCAAGGCGGCGGTCCCGACGGCGGCGCGGCGGATGCGGCGGTGGCCGCGGTCAAAGCCGCGCTCGCTTGAAACCGACCAAGAAAACGCGGCGCACCGATCATGCCGAACGGCTGATCGCGGCGCCGCTGGTCGATGTCTTTTCGGCCTTCACCAGCGAGGCGAAGCTGGCGCGGTGGTTGCCGCCCGAGGGCGCGACGGGCGAATTCGAGCATGTCGACCTGCGCCCCGGCGGCGGCTTTCTGATGCGGCTGACCTTCGACGATGCCGATGTCGAGACCAAGAGCGACGACGATAGCGATGTTGTCGAAGTCTATATCCCGACGCTCGACGACGGACGGCTGGTGGTGTGGCAGGTGGAATTCGAGTCCGACGATCCGCGCTTTTCAGGGACGATGGAGATGCACTGGTATCTGTCCCGGCAGAGCGGCGGCACATTGGTCACGATCGACGCGCATCATGTCCCGCCCGGTATTTCGGCGAAGGATCATGTGGAGGGGCTGAACAGCTCGCTGGCGAATCTGGCGGGCGTGGTGGAGGGCACGAGCAACTAGTAATTCCGTTCGCATCGAGCGAAGTCGAGATGCCTTTCAGTACAGCGCCACCGTGATGGGTGTCTCGACTTCGCTCGACACGAACGGATTGGATGGCGCGTCTCTAACTCTCCACCCCCTTGGCTTTCCCCCACGCCCGCGCCGCGGTGTAACCCAGATACCCCGTGCCAAAGAGCGCGTAGAGCGGCTCCGGAATGCCCGCGAGATAGGCGTTCATGCCCTCGGCGATGCCCTTGGCCATTTCGGGCCGTGCCGCCGCGATCAGGCCCATCGGGATCGCCCAGAGCAAGAGCGCATACATGACATATAGGAAGCTGGGCCGAGCGCGGCTGGTCCAGGGGTCGGCGCTGTTCGCTTCCGCAACGATCGCGGTCATGCGCGTGCGGATCGCCTCTATTTCCTGGCTGCCCTCCATCTTCAGCAGTTCGAGCTTGGCGCGGTCGCGCGCTTCGGGGTCGGGGATGATCTTGTCGATCAGCTTGGCGATCGGGCCGATCAGGCCTTCGATGATGCTCATTTCGGTGCTCCTATGTGATCAAAGTTCAGGGAAGTTCAGCCCAATGGGACGCGGCGCAGCATCAGTGCGGGCCGATGCGGCCCGCGAGCCAGCCGTAGAGAAACGCCTCCTGGCTGGGGCGGCGTTCGGCGAGCGCGATGTAGCGTTCGCCCTGCAGCGCCTCCATCGCGCGCAGCAGCACGGTTTCAGCGCCCTTGCCGCGCGTTTTCAGAAAGCCGTCGAGCGCCGACAGGGTGCGCGGGCCGATGTCGCGGTCGACCGCGATGTCGGGATAGTCGCGCGCGGCGCGGTTGAGCGCGTTGAGCGCGCGCTGGAGGAAGCCGACCGCGGTGCCGGTCCCCATGTTGACGCCAGTGTCGAACAGTTCGGCGGCAATTTGCGGCGCGCGCAGCGCAATCTTGTCGAAGCCGGGGAGGAGCCAGTAAATCCGGCGATAGATCGCCGCGGCGGTGGCGCGCGGCAGGTCGCGCATCGCGCCGTCATAGCCCTGCGCGCGGGCGACCGCTTCGGTGATGCCCCAACAGGTCGGGCCGCCGCGGTCGGCGGGGTGGTTTACATATCGGCCTTCGCGGTCGATGACGGCATCGATCAGCGCGTCTGCGTCGATGGGCGGGCAATCGGATCTGGACATGATTCGCTCCTGTGGTTGGTTGAACGAGTAAAACGAACCATATTGGAATATTGTAGGAAAGACTTTTCTCCATGCGCGCTTTGCAGGTCACCGAATTGTTGCCCGATCATGCGGGAGCCGCGCTGACCGATGTGCCGGTGCCGCAGCCCTGCCCGGGCGAGGTGCGGGTGCGAGTGCGCGCGGCGGCGGTGAATTTTCCCGACCTGTTGATGACGCGCGGCGATTATCAGCTGAAGCCACCGCTGCCCTTCGTCTCGGGGCTGGAGTTTGCCGGTGAGGTCGATGCGCTGGGCGAGGGGGTCGCCGATTGGCAAGTCGGCGATGCGGTCGTGGGCGGCAACCGGTTCGGCGCGATGGCCGAATATTGCGTGGCTCCCGCGGCGGCGCTGCGCGCCAAGCCTGCGCAGCTATCGTGGGACGAAGCGGCGGCCTATCCGGTCGCCTACCTCACCGCCTATGTCGCGCTGGTCCGCTGCGCGCGGGTCGAGCCGGGCGAGTGGGTGCTGGTGCATGGCGCAGCGGGGGGTGTCGGGCTGGCGGCGGTCGATCTCGCGAAAGCGCTAGGGGCGCGCGTCATCGCGGCGGCGAGCAGCGCCGACAAGCGGGATGCCATTGTGCGACTTTATGCGCCCGATGCGGTGATCGACGGCGGGCCGGGCTTTCGCGATCGGGTGAAAGAATTGACCGGCGGGGCGGGCGCCGATGTGATCTTCGACCCGGTCGGCGGCGATATATTCGACGAATCGACGCGCTGCATCGCGTTCGGCGGGCGGTTGCTGGTGATCGGCTTTGCGTCGGGACGCATTCCCGAGGTGTCGGTGAACATGCCGCTGATCAAAGGCTTTTCGGTCGTCGGGGTGCGCGCGGGCGAATATGGCCGCCGCTTTCCCCATCGCGGCGCGGAGAATGTCGCGGCAATCGACGCGCTCGCGGCGGCGGGGACGATCCGCCCGCATGTCCATGCCGCCCTCGACCTTGCCGACTGGCGCGAGGGCTTTGCGATGATCGAGCGGCGCGCGGTGGTGGGGAAGGTGGTGTTGCGCCCCTGAGCCGGACCATGGTCGGACCGGTCATTGCGGGAAAACCGCTTGCTGGCGCACAGGAAAGATGGTTCTGCCGCCCGATGACATCGACCAACGAGAGTTTGGATGCGCTCGGCTGGAGGGAGTATTTCATCGAGCAGCTATCGGATGAGGACGCCCGGCAATGCCATCCGGTGCGGGTGATGGCGGTCCATCGCGGCGCGATTGCGGTCGCGGGCGCAGGTTCGCAGCATTTGATCACGCCATATATTCAGGGCGCGGCGCCGTCCGACGATCATCCGACGGTCGGTGACTGGCTGCTCATCGACCGCGAGTCGTTGCTGCCCATTCGGGTACTTGGCCGGTTGAACCTGTTCAAGCGGCGCGCGCCCGGCGACCCGCGCAAAGAGCAGATGATCGCCGCCAATGTCGACACGCTGTTCATCGTCGCGTCGTGCAACCAGGATTTCAGCGTGGCGCGACTCGAGCGCTATCTGGTGCTGGCGCGCGAAGTGGGGGTGCGCCCTGTCGTCGTGCTGACCAAGACCGACCTGACCGACGATCCCGAGACCTTCGCCGCCGCCGCGCGCGCGATCGAGCCCGGATTGCGCGTCGAAACGGTCAATGGCCGCGATCCCGCCAGCGCCGCGCGCCTCGCCGCATGGTGCGGGCGGGGCGAGACGGTGGCGCTGCTCGGATCGTCCGGGGTCGGCAAATCGACGCTGATCAACACGTTGCGCGGGTCGGACAGCATTGCGACGCAAGCAATCCGCGCGGGCGACGATACCGGGCGCCACACCACGACGGTGCGCGAAATGCACCGGCTGGCTGAGGGCGGCTGGTTGCTCGACACCCCCGGCATGCGCGAATTGCAGCTGTCGGACGCGACCGCCGGAATATCGGAGGTTTTCGACGACTTCATCCTGACCGCGCAGCAATGCCGCTTTTCCAACTGCGCACATGGCGGCGAACCCGGCTGCGCGGTGCAGGCCGCGATCGCTGACGGCAGTTTGACGGCAGAGCGCTTCGATCGCTGGCAAAAGCTGGCGGCGGAGGATAGCCCGAAAGCCGTATATCCGGGCAAACGCCGGTCGAAGCGGTAGGTTTGATGCCGACGCTGTCAGCACGCCCTCGCCTATCTCCGGCGCGTTGTTTGCGAATGGCTGGAAACGACCAGTTGCGGTCTTAAACAATCCTCCCCATCGACTTGCGATGGGGAGGTGGCAGCCCGCAG
>JAHJHL010000115.1 GCA_018823905.1 Alphaproteobacteria bacterium | reverse complement strand
CGCCCGTTGCTTCGCCTGCGCTTATGCGCGACAACACCCCTCGGCCTCTAGTTGCAGCTGGATGAAAGATGGGGGTCAGGTCACGCGCGTTCTCCAAAACGGAGCGGTTGTAGGCAGTTGCAAAAGCGGAGTAGCGTCGTTCGAATTCGCAAGGCTTCGGCCGAGGAGGGAACATCTGACGCGGCGAACATACCACGAAAGTAGCCCGGAGCAGTCTGAGTTACGAGGTCAGGGCGGCATTCTACTCCGTAGGCGGACGGAAAAATGCCGGGGACCGATCTTGAGTAGGCGAAAAAACGAAAGTCGCTCTTCTTGATGGCTAATGCAGCTTCGGCTGCGGCACTTGCTTCTCCTTTCCCAGCCCGCTCGAAAACTTCTTGATCAAGTTTCATCTGCTTGACGAATGTCGGGTCATCCGCGTTCGGGATGATGCACGCATTCGAATTCGAGTAGTCGCCGACCGGGCTGCTGGCACTTGGTTCTACGCTGCACGATGATGTTGCAAGCAGACCTAAAGCTAGAATTCGACGCATCGTACTTTGCTTTTCCGAGCCACTGGAGTTGACGCAAATGATAGAGCTAACCCATTAAGATGATCTCTATGCAGCCGACCTTACCCGCATTTCGTTAGTATCCGACTTTGGTTGCGGCGCAATCCGCGGTAAATGACTAAGCTTGGTCGTCAGCAAACGCCCTCTATTCCCGCTCGTGTCGAGCGAAGTTGAGACACCCATCGGCTATATTCGGCTCCGAGGGGCATCTCGACTTCGCTCGATGCGAACGGGGAGTAGAGAGTGCCGTCGGCCAAGTATCCTTCACGTCAGCAGCTTTATCCTGTCTCACCATCGCGATCCCTTTCGCGGCGCCTTGCGTGACCCTCGCCAACAGCTACAAGCGAGCCATGCCTGCGATCCGTCTCTTTGGCCTGCCCACCGATATCAACAGCAGCTTCGAACGCGGCGCCGCCGCCGGTCCCGCGGCGATCCGCGCGGCGTTGTTCAGTGACCGCGGTAATATGGCGAGTGAACTCGGCCCCGAGATCGGGACGGACATCGCGTTTACCGACGACGGCGACCTGCCGCTGACTGAAAACACTGCGCAGGACGATGCCGCGATCCGGCGCCATGTCGTGATGCTGCAAGAGGATGGCGAGGTGCCGCTGGCGCTGGGGGGCGACCATGCGGTGACCTTTCCGCTCGTCGAAGCCGCGGCGACCTGTTTTGGACCGCTAAACATCCTCCATTTCGACGCCCACCCCGATCTTTACGATGATTTCGCGGGCAACCCGCGCAGCCATGCTTCGCCCTTTGCCCGCATCTGCGAGGCCGGTCACGCGGCACGGCTGGTGCAGGTCGGCATCCGCACCCTCAACGGCCATTGCCGTGAACAGGCGGCGCGCTTCGGGGTCGAGGTCATTCCAATGGCCAATTTCACCCCAGATCGCGTCCCGGTGCTGGACGGCCCGCTCTACATCTCGATCGACCTCGACGGCATCGATCCGTCGGCGGCGCCGGGCGTGGCGCATCCCGAGCCGGGGGGACTGACGGTGCGCGAAGTTCTGGCGGTGCTGCACAAGCAGACCGCGCCGATCGTCGGCGCCGACATCGTCGAACATCATCCCGGCCGCGACATCGGGGATGTCACCGCGATCCTTGGCGCCAAGCTGGTCCGCGAGCTGGCGGCGCTGATCGACCGCAATGGCACATACAGGACCTAACCCCCTTGAGGAGAGCATCATGACCCTGATCGTCCACCATCTGAACAACAGCCGCTCGCAGCGCATCCTGTGGCTGCTCGAGGAAATCGGCGCGCCTTATGAGGTCAAATTTTATGACCGCGACGCGACGACTAACCTGGCGCCGCCCGAACTGATCGCGGTCCATCCGCTCGGCAAATCGCCGGTGATTTCCGATGGCGACCGCGTGATCATCGAATCGGGGGCGATCACCGAATATCTGTGTGAGCGGCACGGCGGCGGGCATCTGGTTCCGGAGCGCGGCACCGACGACCATATCAGCCACCTCGAATGGCTGCATTTTGCCGAAGGATCGGCGATGACCCCGATCCTGCTGCGTATCTATACGTCGCGGCTGGGTGAGGCCGCGGCGCCGCTCGAACCGCGGATCAACCAGCAGCTCGACGCGCATTTCGCCTATATGGAGAGCCGTGTCGGCGACAATGGGCACTTCATCGGCGACAGCCTGTCGGCGGCGGACATCATGCTGAGCTTCCCCGCCGAAATTGCGATCATGCAGGGCATGGCGCCGCGCTATCCCAAACTCGCGGCCTTTGTGAACGCCTGTCATGCGCGCCCCGCCTGGCAGCGCGCGCGCGAAAAGGGCGGCGCCTATTATGGCTATTGACCGGCGGCGCTGGCTGCCGCTGGCCGCGCTGGGGCTGATTGCCAGCGCGGCCGCGGCGCAGGCGCCGCCGCTCGGTCCCGAAGTCGAGCGGATCGCGACGGGTGCCGACGGCGCGGCGTTCGCCGTCGCGGCGGCTGACGAAAGCGCCGCGATGGGCCGCTTCGCCGCCTACACGATGGCGCTGGCGAAGCGCGATTATGCCAGCGCTTATGCGATGCTGCGGCTGTCGTTCCAGGCGGCCAACCCGCGGCTCGAATGGGAAATGAACCTGCGCAAGCGCCCGACCTTGTGGGCCGATGGCACGCTCCGCGTGCTGCGCGTCAGTTGGTATGCCGACCCTGCCGGACAGCCGCCGGGGCTCTATGCCGCGTTCGATTTCCGCGGCGATCGCAAGGATGGCACGATGGACTGCGGCTATGTCGCCGTGCATCGCACCGCCCCCGGCGCCGACTGGACCGTCGTGCGCACCGACACCTCCGAAGTCCCCGCCGCGCTAATCGAGGACGGGGTGCCGAAGGCCGATGTGCTGCGGCAATTGCCGTGCTATCTGGGCAAGGGGATCGCGACCGCTTTCTGACCGATTGGGCCGATGACGGTCATCGACACGAAGCGGCTTGTCGCATGCCTGCAAAATCCCTAATTCGCGCGCATGACATCGACCAACGACATTCGCCGCTCGTTCCTCGACTATTTCGGGGGCACCGGGCACCATATCGAACCGTCGGCGCCGCTGGTGCCGTACAACGACCCGACGTTGATGTTCGTCAACGCCGGGATGGTGCCGTTCAAGAATGTCTTCACCGGGCTGGAAAAGCCCCCGTACAGCACCGCGGTGTCGGCGCAGAAGTGCGTGCGGGCG
>JAHJHL010000114.1 GCA_018823905.1 Alphaproteobacteria bacterium | reverse complement strand
GCCTATCGCGAAGCGCGGTCGAAAGCTTACGCCCGCGGCGTATTCGGCGCGCCGCTTATGTTTGTCGACGACCAGATATTCTGGGGAAACGACCGGCTGGATTTTCTTGAAGAGCATGTGCGGACGAATTGAAAAAAAGAATCAGGGAGAGGGAGAATGGACATGAGGACCAACAGTTATAATAGCGGGCGCGCCCTCGCGAGCGGCATCGCACTTTTCGCACTGGCCTGGAGCGCGGCCGGCCAAGCCCAGGATACGGCCCCGGCTGCCGAACCCGAGCCCGAGGCGCAGTCGAGTTCGGGTATCTCCGACATCATCGTGACGGCCACGCGCCGCGAGGAGCGTCTGCAGGACGTTGCTGTCGCCGTGACCGCGATCACCGGCGATTCGCTCTCGGCGGCAGATGTTTCGACGGTGCGCTCGTTGACCCAGGTGGTTCCCGGATTCATCGGGAGCCGCAACATGGGTGTCTTCCAGCCCGTCATTCGCGGCGTCGGGTCGACCGGCATCTCGATCGGCGACGAGCCAAACATCGCCACCTATGTCGATGGTGTCTACCAGCCAGAGTCGGCCGCCAACTGGATCGATCTCGTCGAAGTCGAGCGCGTGGAAGTGCTGCGCGGACCGCAAGGCACGACATTTGGCCGCAACGCCACCGGCGGCCTGATCAACGTGATTACCCCCGACCCCAGTTTTGACCTGCGCGGCAAGGCGTCGCTGCGTTACGGCCGCATGCGGAGGGACGCGGGCGATTATGATGCCCGCTTCTATATCACCGGCGGCCTTAGCGATAAATTGGCTGCCGATTTTGCCGCCCTCTATCGCAAGAACGACGGCTATATCGACGATCTGGTGCGCGGCGGCACGCTCGGCGACCAGCAAGTGATCAACTTTCGCAGCAAGCTGCTGTGGCAGCCTTCCGACAATGCCAAGGTCATCCTGACCGGCGAATTCTTCGACCAGAACAGCACGACCAATTCGCCCCAGCCGGTCAATGGGAATACGGCCGGCCGTCGCTTCCCGGGCGTTATACTTCCGACCGACGCTTGGCAGGCGTCACTGACCAGCATTCCTACGCTGGACTTACGGCGCTGGAGTGCGGCGCTGCATGTAAAACTCGAGTTCGACGGCTTCAACCTCGAGGCGACGAGCGGCTTCATGAATCTGCGCTGGTACCAGGAAACCGATTCGGACGCCTCGAACATCTTCCTCGGTAATTTCCCTGCAACATTTGCGACGGAATCGGGGAGCCAGGAAATCAAGTTCACGTCTGCCGACCCCGGCCGATTCCAGTGGCTCCTGGGCGGCTATTTCTACCAGTTCGGCGGTCATACTGAGTTGGATCTCGTCACGTCGCCGGGGCCTGGAATCCCTCCGACCACCCTCAACCTTGATCCCGCACTATCGGGTCGCTCGTTCGCGGGCTTTGCCGAAGGAACCTACGAGATCGTCGACGACCTGTTCATCACTGTCGGCGCGCGGTACACCACCGAGCGGCGGACCTTCGAACAGGTCGTTAATGGAAATCTGGTCGTTCCGAAGACCGCCAAGTCGTTCAACAAGTTCAACTATCGCGGCGCAGTCCGGTACCAGTTCGCACCCGACGGAAGCATTTATGCAAGCTATGGCACCGCATTCAAAAGCGGCGTCTACAATATGGCGGGCACATCGCCGAATCCGGTCAATCCCGAGAACATCAAGGCATGGGAGGCCGGCATCAAGGTCGACCCCTTCAATTGGCTCCGCACGAACCTCGCCGTTTATCACTATACGTACGACGATCTGCAAGTTCAGGCCAAAGACGCGTCGGGTCCGAGCTACGTCCTGCAGAACGCAGCGAGCGCCAAAATCTATGGTGGCGAGTTCGAGGCGATTATCCAACCGATTGACGATCTCAACATCCGCGGCTCGGCGGCCTACAGCCACGCGCGCTATCGTGATTTTACGCTCGCGCAGAGCTTTTTCCCGCGCCCCGACGGAGGCAACACTGTTGCCCCGGCGGACGCGTCGGGTAACGTGATGACCCGCGCCCCGAAGTGGACGTTCAACCTGGGGGTCGATTGGGGCCATGAGTTCGATGCAGGGCGCCTTGGGGTCTCGGTCAACACCTTCTACTCGACCCGGCTCTATTATGACTTCCAGAATATTTTCTCCCAGCCGAGCTATACCCTTACCAATGCGTCGATATCCTTTGCCCCAACCGGTGATCGCTGGAAGTTCAGCCTCTGGGCGACCAACCTCACCAACGAAAAGGTCTTCCAGACCATTCGTGTCGGGGCGCAGGCAACTGACGGCTTTTACGAACAGCCAAGAAAAGTGGGCGTCAGCGCCGAACTCCGGTTCTGACGCGCCCAAACGCGGTCCAAGGGCTTGATCCCGCGGATCGCGTGCGGCCGGGCTGCCGCCGTGTCCGCCAGCATGAGCCTCGGTGGCTTGTGCTGGCGGACTTTGTTTGCTGTCGCGTAAAGACGGTCCGTTCAACTGCTACTTGTCGAAGGATGCATGCATGACGATCACGGGACAAATGCAGCCTGCGCAACTGGCGATCGGCACGATCCTGACATATGCCGCCGCCGCGCACGCAACCCGGGAAGTGGTGTCGCGCGAAATCGGCAGCGATCGGTTGTGGCGTTATGATTATGCAGCGCTCGCCCGCCGGGTAGCGCAGGCTGCCAACATGTTCACCCTTGCCGGGATCGGGAGCGGTGACCGGATATCGTCGCTCGCCTGGAACACGCACCGGCATTTGGAACTCTTCTACGCGGTCCCGGGCCTTGGGGCAGTGCTTCACACCGCCAACCCCCGGCTCCCCGACGATCAGCTGATCTTTACCTTGAACCATGCCGAGAGTCGCATATTGGCGTTCGAGCCCAACCTCGCCGCGCTCGTCGAGCGGCTTGCGCCCAGCCTCCCGCATATCGAAAAATACATCGTACTGTCCGACGAAGGCGTTGGCGTCGGCGCGGGGTTCGGGGCGCTGGCCTATGAGCCCTTGCTCGCGTCGGCACCGGTCTCGATCACCTGGCCCGAAATCGATGAAAATTCCGGGGCGTTTCTTTGTTACACCTCGGGGACCACAGGCGATCCCAAGGGGGTTCTCTACAGCCACCGGGCAGTCGTTCTGCATGCGATGGGAGCGGGCTTGGCGAGCGCGTTCGGCCTCACGTCGTTCGATTGCGTGATGCCTTGCTCCTCGCTCTATCACGCCACCGCCTGGGGCCTTCCGTTCGTGGCGCCGCTCTGCGGCGCCAAGCTCGTTCTTCCTGGCGACCGCATGGACGGTCCTAGCCTCCAGGCCCTAATCCGAGGGGAGGCGGTTTCTTTTACCGGTGGGGTGCCCACGATCTGGACCATGTATCTCGCCCACCTCGAGGCAACCGGCGGCGACACGGGAACGCTCAAGCGGATTATGATCGGGGGCTCCGCCGTACCTCGCGCGATGGCAGAAAGCTTCAAGGCCGACCATGATGTCGATGTCCTTCAGCTCTGGGGAATGACCGAGACCTGCCCGCTCGGTGTGATCGCAACACCGACGCCGGCCGTCGCGGACCTCGGCGAGGCAGCGATGCAGGATATATTGTGGACGCGGCAGGGACGGCTCCAGTTCGGCGTCGAGATGCGCATCTTGGGCGAAGACGGGCACCCCTGCCCCCACGATGGGGCGACGGCAGGCGCGCTACAGGTGCGGGGTCCGTGGGTGGTTCAGCGCTATTTTCGTCAGCCGGCGGATTGCACCGATGTCGACGGGTGGTTCGATACCGGCGACGTTGCGACACTCGACGCCCAGGGGTTCATGCGAATCACAGACCGCACCAAAGATGTCATCAAGTCGGGAGGAGAGTGGATCAGCTCAATCGACCTTGAGAATGTTGCCGCTGGGTGCAGCGGGGTCAAGATCGCCGCGGTCGTCGGCATTCCGCACCCTAAATGGGAAGAGCGCCCGCTCTTGATCGTCGAGCCTCATGATGGAATCCTTCCCGACGAAAAGGAAATTCTATCAACCCTATCCGCGGAATTCGCGAAATGGCAGCTGCCCGATCGCATCCTCGTCGGCGCGGTGCCACTTACGGCAACAGGGAAAATCGACAAGAAGCAACTGCGCGAACGCTATGGTAATGTCTACGCGGCTTGAGGGAACGGGACCCGATGGTTCGGCAGCAATCACTGCGCGGCGAGAAGCTTGTCATCGCAAGCTTCAACCAATAGCGTCTGGGCCGCCCGTCCCGTCGTTCCGCTCCCGCAGCGACTGCGCATAGCCGGACAGCAAGGCAATTGTCAGCTCGGTGACGCGCCTTGCCCGCTCGGGGTCCTTTCCGATCTGGGCTCGCACCGCCAATCCGCGGAGCACGCTCCACAGCAGCCACAATATGTCTTCGGCGTCAGACGGAGACAGGCCGGTCTTGGCAAAACGGCTGACCCAGACTTGCTCGGCCCCGACGCGTCGTTGCTGCGACATACCGCGAACATCGTCGGCGAGGGCCCGAAGCTTGTTTCCCGAGATGACGAGGTCGAGCGCGATCAAAAAATCTTCACCGTAGAAGAATGCCTCTGCATCGTCGCATGCAGCCTCGAGGAGGCCGTCATCTTCGATAGCCTTACCCGCGGCAACGGTCGCCTTCTCGAGGGCTGCCGAAAAAACCTGCTCCAGGCAGGCGGCGACTAGTTGGTCCTTTGTCGGAAAATGGTGAAGCTGCGCTCCGCGAGAGACGCCTGCGCTTTCGGCAACGTCTGCGACGCGAAACGCCGAATAACCTTTCTCGCGCAACAGATTGATAGCGGCCGAAAGGATTCGAGCCCGCATCTTTCTACTGCGTTCGCCTTGTGGCTTGTGCGAATTGTCGTGAGCTGGGGAAATGTCCGCCACTGCGTCTGCTACACCTCTTGCCGAGACCCTCATGCGGCCGAACGTACAGATGGCATAGCTTTCCTATCGGGCTTGTCAAAGTCATAGCTGCGAGATGCAACAGGATGCCGTCCGCACCCGGCTGGCCATTCCGCCCGCCTCGTTGCGGGCCTGTTCAGCGAAACGTCGTACCGCCATCGACGGCTATCGACTGGCCCGTCACAAATTCTGCGCCGTCGGACGCGAGGTAAAGCGCTGCGGCGAGCAAGTCGTCTGCGGTCTCGTGGCGCTTGATGCACTGCATGTTCAATATCTGGGTCTTTTGCGCGGGCGTCACCGTCTCGCGCTCGATCTCCGTGAAGGTTGCGCCCGGAAGCAGCGCATTCACCGTGATCCCGTCGGCGCCGAGTTCACGCGCCATGGCGCGCGTCATACCGACCACCGCCGCTTTGGAAGCCACATAATGTAAATAGTGCGGTCGGCCCATAGTCACCACCCCGGACGAGATGTTGATGATGCGCCCATGACGATTACCTCGCATTACCGGCGCGCACGCCTTGGACACCAGCATTACGCCATCGACGTTCACGCGCATGACCTGTCTCCACTCGTCAAACGGGATTTCCTCGAAGGGCCGCATTTTCAGCGTCGAGAAGATCGCCGCATTGTTGATGGCGACGTCAATGCGGCCAAAGGCCTCCAATGTCTCCGCTATGGCGGCGTCGACGGCTGCCGGATCGGCCACATCGGCCCGAATGGCGATAACGGTGCCGGCGCCACATTCCGCTTCGACCTCGGCCGCTACCGACCGTCCGCTGTCTTCGTTCAGTTCGACGATGGCGATTTTCGCACCGGCGCGCGCGAAGCCTTTGGCGAAAACCCGCCCGATTCCTTGTCCCGCGCCCGTGATGAGCGCGACGCGCCCCGCGAAGGTGTCTGTCTTGGTCATGTCGGTCATATCGTTTCCTCTTTCTTGCTGGTATTCGGGCGAGGCAACGGGGCATATGCGAGCACCGCGCCTGACGTCATCCGCCGCTTGCTCCTCGACCTTCGGTCACGTCCATCGCCGTCAGCCAACTCCACATCCGCTCAACGACGCCGCCGGCCAGGGTCTGGCGCGCGCGTATCTCGTCTTCATCGAGAAGCCCGTGTTGAGGGCCGAACCCCATCGAGCGCACGTCGCGCTCTACCCGCGCGGCGTCTTCGAGGAAGAAGGCAAAAGTCGCAGCTTCCTTCAGATCTTGCCCGACCGTAATCGCTCCGTTTCCTCGCATGACGATCGCACGAGCCTCGCCAAGGGCAATTGCAAGATTTCTCGCTGAAGCGTCGTCGCGCAGGAGCCTGGGATCGTCCCAAAGCGGCGGCCGGGGAGCGAAATAGGCGCCTAGGCCGTGCCGCGCCGCCGGTGTGATCCCGAGCGTCGACAACGACATGGTGGCGGCGGGCATGATGCGACAAATGCCGCCGACATCGGACCGCGCGGCATAAATCGCCTGGTGCGCGCGCACTTCGCCAAGCACTTTTTGGGGAAGGGCGCCATCGACCGAGACAATAGTACCGGGTTCGTCCTTGATAAGCCCCATGGGCATTGCGGCACAGACAAGAAAGTGCCGCGCATCGATGCGCGCACTGCAATGGCCGAACGCGTGCACGAGCCCGGCGTGCGCCAGGCCGCGCGCCGCCATGCGCACCTGCATCTGAAGTCCGGGGTCAATCGTCGCCGGCATAAAACCCTCTCCCGAAGCAGAGTGATTCGGCCATCTTCATCGCGGAGGCCATGCTGGCGTGCTGGGCGATGCCCTGTCCCGCAATTTCCATGGCAGATCCGTGCGGTACGGTCAGATGAACATAATCGAGGCCGATATAGATGGTGCACGCGCCTTCGAAGGCAGCCGTCTTGAGCGCAATCTGGCCCTGGTCATGATACATTGAGACAACGACGTCGTATCGCCCCTCCATGGCAAGACGAAATATCGAATCGGGCGACACCGGCCCCTCGACGCGGCGCCCCGCCGCGCGCTCCCGTTCGACCGCCGGCGCGATCTCGCGCACTTCTTCAGTTCCCATCGCGTGCGGATTCAGGCCGGCGACGCCGATCCTGGGGGCATTGACGCCCCAACGCCTGAAAGTCTCGTCAACGAGACCGATCAGCGACGACACCGCCGCGGCAGAGACAGTGCCCGGGACCTCGGCGATGCTGATATGCTCGGTGATTGGGACGATCCGCAACGAGGGGCTGACTCGCAATAGATAGGTTCCAGTCGGCTGAAGATCGTCGATCGACGATATTTCGCCAGACGCCTTGAGTGATTGCGAGTCGACCGGGGCCATGATCCAGCCATCGATCTCTCCATTGCGAGCCAATTGCTCGGCCAAGCGGATCCATTCTATCACCGCCCGGCCCGAAGCGGCGCCCGACTGTCCGATATCCCATGCCCCCCTCGCCAGCGAGCCGTGGTCGAGAACGGCGATTTCGCCAACCGCACCGGACACCTCATCCGGCGTTTCCACCTGGTAGATGGGAGGGCTAATCCCGCTCGCCGCGGCCGCGAACCGGACAGCGTCGATGCTTCCGATCAATAGGTGCCGCGCCGCGTGGTTGCCGGCGGCGAGTGCCTTGACACAGACCTCTGGACCGATACCCGCCGGATCGCCAATGACGGTAGCGATGAGTGGCTGCTCACGGCGCGGCTTGCCCGCTCCTTCGCCTGCACCTCTCATAGCAGGAAGGTCACATTGCGCATGGGCGCATCATTGTTGATCAGATAGACCTTCTTGCCCAAGATTTTGAAGCCATCGGCCCCCTGTTTCAGGAGGTGGGTCGCGCGCGCGAACAAGGATTGATGCTGACCGGAGCGCGCCTCGCCCAGGATGAAGTTTGAACTGACAAGGACATCGGATCCGCCGGATGCGGCGACCGTAATGTTCGAGACGATGCGGATCAGACGCGACTTCGGACTTTGCGAATGCATCCGCTTATCCTTCAGGCGGAATATTCGATCCGAGATCTGGTCATAATGCTCGTAGATGATCGAGACGGACCGATCGGGGTCGAGGTCGGCCTGATTGGAGGGAACCCAGTAGAGGCCGCCCGGCTCCCAGAGCGCGAGCCAATCGTCATAGGCGTGGCTGTCCATCAATTCGGCCTCAAAATACAAAAATGCTTCGATTTTGCCGAAAATGTCGCTCCCGGGCAGGATTGCCCGGCTCTCCTTCAATTCCGAGAAGACGGTGAAATCGCAAAGATCTGCTGCTACCATGTTCATCCTAACGCCTCCCATCGGGCGATTCTTCGGCCATCATCGCCAGCCATTGCCGGATCTGAGCGCGCTGCGGAACCTCGTCGGAAACATGGCCGACGATCGTCCCATCTTCATCAACCCACTCGCGCTCCATCCCGCGCGATATATTGATCCACGGATCGAGATTAGCCTCCAGGCCGAGTTGCACCCGCTCGAAAATCTCGGCGTCGTCTGTCGATCCGGATCCTGCGGGTCCATAAAAGGATTCATGCTGGCGAAGTCGCAGCGCATTGATTTCGGTGCTGACGTTGGAGAACAGCACAGGGAACATCACGACCTCGGTCTCGTCGACAGACAGGGGATTAACGATCCGGATCTGGTTGTTGATCAGTTGCAGGTTTGGAAAAACGCCGACGTGAGGATCGCCCGCCATGGCAAGCAGCATGTCCGCCCAGGCAACATCATGCTCTGCATAGAGCGCGTCGATATAGTCTGCCCCTCCCGGCGTGTTTTCCAGAAGCGCGCGATATTTTCCCGAGTGCTTGAGCCGATGCTTACGGAAATCGAGCATCGTGTGGCCATGACCGAAGTCGCGCGTTTCCGAGATTCCGTCGAAGTCGAAGGGGTTCGCACTGTGCGTGGCACCGAGGCTGTGACCCGAATCGGTGTGTCGTTCCCATGTCGCCAGCACCGAGGCATGGACGAACAACGGATGATATCCATCCATCCCGACCTGCTTCCAATTTCCCTTATAGATCGTCCGGTTCGATCCGGCTCGCACGCTCAACTCTCCGCCCGGTGCCGCGTCGACCAGGATGTCGATCACCTTGGCTGCGTTGCCGAGATAGTCCTCGAGCGGAAGGACCTTTTCGCTCAAAGCCGCGAATATGAAGCCGCGATAATTTTCGACCCGCGGCACCGGCGTGAGACCGTTTTCGCTCGCGTCGAAACTCGGCCCATAGCCGTCGGGCCCGGAAACGCTGACCAGTTCGCCAGCATTGGAATAGGTCCAGCCGTGATACCAGCAGCGGAAAAAGCTGTCCCTGCCTTCGTCCACCTCGCAGACGATTGCGCCCCTGTGTCGGCAGCGGTTCAGGAAAACGCGGATCTCGCCATCCTGGCCGCGAACAAAAATGACCGGTTGACGGCCCATCTGCCGACGCTTGAACTCGCCCGTTTTTGCAATCTCGCTCTCATGGCCGATGAACAGCCAACCGGTGTGGAAAATCCGCTCGAGTTCAAGATCGAAAATCTTCGCGTCGGTATACACCGCCGAATGAATCCAGCCCGGTGCCACAAGCGATCGCAGGCCTGCCGCGTCATAGTCGCGGCCGCGTATGTCGAGGCGGTCCGGCATGCGGTGCGGTCCTGACGGCGCGCGATCGCCCTTGCCGGCCGGCAAGGTGCCGCCGGCGCCCATTGCTAGATGATTTTCCGCTGACAATTTCATTCTCCAGACAATGATGATGAACAATTTGTGTCACACTGGATTGACGGCCTTCCACCTGGTCATGTCGCGCCCGATCGACGACCGCGCGCGCCAGAAAAGAAATGCGGAGAATGGTGCGACCAGGCTTGTAAGGATGAGGGCGGCACGCAAACTCCTGCCGGAATCTTGATCGAACTGCCACGAGATCGCGTCGCTGGCCGTCCCGACGAACAGCGGTCCCAAACCCACGCCGACCAGGTTCAAGACCAGAAGGAAGAGGGCGGTCGCGCCGCCACGGATCTCCGGCGGTGAGACGCTTTGCTGGGTACTGTGGACCGGGCCCATCCACATGGCCCCTAGCATGTTGGGAAGCGCAAGGCCCGCAAGCGCCAGCGCGCCACTGTCGATGCTGAAGATGACGGCATAACAGGGAAGGGCCGCCAGCGACGCAAACGCAGGGATGGTTACATAGGCTCGGACGTCGCTCCGGCCGAACCGATCGGCCAGCAACCCACCGAGCCACACGCCGGCGGCGCCTGCGAGACCTGTGGAAAGACCGAGCGTCAGGCCCAGGAACCCCGAAACCCCCATCCCGGCCTGGGTGGCCATGGCGACGATCTCCGGGCCATGATTGCGGATAAAAAAAGATGCGATGAAAGGTCCGAAGCCATATCCTACCGCGGCTTGCAGCGCAGTCGCGATCACGATGAGCCGGTAGGTGCGAACCGCCCAAAGCGTCTTTACCGCCGCGAGAGCGCCCGGCGGCGCCGTTCGCAACAGAGCGGCGTGCGCCTTGCGCGGTTCGCGCAAAACCAGCAGCAAAAAGGGGGCAAGGACGACACCTGGTATGCCGGCCACCAGAAAGGCGGTGCGCCAGCCATAGGCATCGGCAACCAGCCCTCCCAATGCCATCCCCGCCAACGTTCCCAACGGCACGCCAAGATAGTAGAGCGAAAGCGCCGACGCGCGCCGCTCGGGTGGGTAATAATCGACGATGAGCGAATTTGCGGCAGGTGTCAGGCCGGCCTCGCCAATCCCCACTCCGACACGCCCCACCAAAAGTTGGGGAAAGCTTCGCGCGAGGCTGCAGGCGATGGTGAACCCGCTCCAGACGAGAACGGAAAATGCCATGATCTTTGGCCGGTTGCCGCGATCCGCCCAGCGCGCGAGCGGGATTCCGGCGACGCTATAAAGCAAGGCAAAGGCAAGGCCCGACATCAGCCCGATTTGCCAGTCCGCCAGCTGCAACTCTTCCCGGATCGGTTCGGCTAGAATGTTGACGATCTGCCGGTCAACAAAGTTGAGTGTGAGAGCAAAGGTCAGGAAAAACATGGCGATGCGGCGGCGGAAAGCCGCCCCCGCCACAGCCAGCGCGGCTTCGCCCTCGCCAGGCGGCGTGCGTGCTGTGCCGAGCGCCGGTTGCAGCACAGGAGGCGCGCCCCCGCCCGTCACCGGTTGCCCGATCCCAACGAGATGAAGATATTTTTCTCCTGGGTGAACGCCAGCAGTTCGCCGAGGCATTCCTCACGGCCGATGCCCGACTGTTTCATTCCGCCGAAGGGGGCTCCAAGAATGTGGCGTGAGGTCTCGTTGATCCAGACATAGCCTACGTCGACGGCCATGGCGGTGCGGTGCGCGCGTTCGAGATCTCGTGTCCAGATTGAGCAGGTCAATCCATACTCCAGTTCGTTGACGACCTCGATCATCGTCGGCTCGTCGGACCATCGCAGGATTCCGAGCACCGGCCCGAAAACCTCTTCGCGGGCCAAGCGCATGTCAGGGGTAACGTCGGCAAACACTGTCGGCTCGATGTACAGGCCGCGCGCAAGAGCTTGGTCGGCCGGTGGCCCCCCGCCGCATATCAGTCGAGCGCCTTCCGCCTGGGCGCTATCGATGAATCCGACTATGCGCTCATGCTGTTTCGCGCTGATGATCGCGCCCATCGAAGTCGCCTCGTTGGACGGATCGCCCGGCTGAAACCGCTGGGCTTCCTCCTCGATACGAGCCAGAACCGCGTCGTAGATGTCCTCATGTATGAACGCCCGGCTCGTCGACCCGCATGATTGGCCGCACCACGCAAAATTCATGCCCTGGATCAAGGCTTTTGCTACTTCGGCGGGATCGGCATCGCCATAGGCTATCAGGGCATTCTTGCCGCCAAGTTCGAGCAAGACTGGCTTGAGCGTTGGACTGGCCTCGCGCATCAGAGCGCGACCTGCAGCCGCGCTCCCCACCAAGCTGATCATCGCCACCTTGGGGTGGGCCGCTAACGCCGCCCCCGTTTCGGCTCCTCCCGTAAGGACGCTGAACGTACCCGACGGCAACAAGCCGTCGATCAGCTCGGCGAAGCGGAGTGCTGACAGGGGAGCCTGTTCGGATGGCTTGACGATTACCGCATTGCCGGCTGCAAGGGGAGCGGCAACCTTGCCGGCGCAGAACAGAAACGGATGATTGAAGGCCAGAATGCGGGCGACGACGCCAAATGGCTGCCTGACGGAGAAGTTGACCGCATCTGGTCCGACGGGGACCGAAGCACCTTTCATCTCCGTCACCAGCCCGGAGAAATAGTCGATGAGCGCGGCTGCCACATGGGAGTCGGCCGCCAGTTCACGGACCGGGTTGCCGCAATCGAGAGCATCGAGTTGCGCCAATTCCTTTGCATTCTGGCGAATGACTGCCGCTACTTCGCGCAGCAGCCGGGCACGTTCGAGGGGTGGCACATCGCGCCAGACCCTGGATCCGACGGCGGCAGCGAGGACTGCCCGGTCGACATCCTCGCTTTCTGCCTGCGCGACATGTGCGATGAGCGAGCCGTTGGCCGGATTGTGCGAGGGACTGTACCCGCCCGCCGTCGGTGCATGCCACCCGCCATCATAGTAAAGGTCGTACTGATCTGGAATTGCCATCTATGCTCTCAATCCTTGAGGGGCGAGCCAGCCTATGACCGGCGATCGCATCAGAATTTCACTTCGACGCCGGCGCCGATACGCCGGGGCAGCTCGTACCTGAGATCGGTGCCAAGCGCGCCGGGCCGAACTTCCTGGATGATCTTCTCATTGGTCAAATTCGTCGCCCAGATCGAGAACCGAAACTTTTCGTCATCCGTTCGCCACGAAATTTCGCTGTTGATCGCCGTATAGGGATCCTGCTTCACGGAATTCAGGAAGTCGAAATAGACGACCGAACTGCGGAACAGGGTGCCGTTGATGTTCAACATTCCCGATGCGAGCGGTACGTCGAGACTTGGAGCGATGTTAAAGGTCCAGCGAGGTGCCCGCGGTAGGCGGTTGCCCGACACATCCGCTTGCGACACGATATTGCCTCCCGTTGGCCGGGGAATGAAAACTTGCGCGAGCGGAAAATCGTCATATTCCGCATGGGCGTAGGCGACCGCCGCGTTGACCCGGAAATGATCGGTTGGCGCCAAAGTGGTTTCGAGTTCGCCGCCGTAAAGAGTGGCGTTCGCGGCGTTCTGCAGGACATAACCGGGACCCAACGGATCGCGGGCAGTGACCTGCAAATCCTTATAATCATAACGATACAAGGCGAGATTGGCGCGCAGCCAGGGCGTGATGTCAGACTTGATACCGCCTTCGAGGGCTTTGAGCGTCTCGGGATCGACCGCGAGAGGCGACACGCCAGTCATGTTGAACACACCGCTTTTGAAGCCGGTGCTGTAGGTCGCGTAGATATTCGTGTCCGGTCCGATTTCGAACCGGACCGTGCCTTTATACGTGACCCTGTTAAAGGATTTTTCCGCTGTCTGCGGAAAAAGGGCGACGCCGTTTACGATCTGATCGAAACTTCTTTTCTCATGGGTGTAGCGAATGCCGCCCGTCACGAACAGGCGCGGGACGACCTCAAGCGTCGCCTCGGCGAATCCGGCATAGGAGGTCGTCTTCAGGACGGGGTCGAATGTGCGCACGAGCAGTGGCTGGCTCGGATCAGCGCGACTGCTCAGAATGAAGTTGGCGTCGCCGGAGAGGTGGAAGGCATATAAACCAGCGATCCATTGAAGCGGCCCGGAGCCGGACGAGAGCAGGCGCACTTCCTGACTATAATATTCCGATGCGATTTTGGGGGCCACAAAAGTCGCGAGCAAGATATTCGACGAATCCGAATCCGTCGCCTGAGAGGTTCGGTTGGAGGCATATGCCCCGGTCGTCTCCAGATTGACCCCGCCTAGATCGAAGCGTGTCTGCAAGGCGACACTGTATCGCCGGGTGGCGAGCGAGGGGCGCAGATCGGCGGACAGCTGCCAGGGTTTCAACGGGAGGATCGCGCCGGGAAAGGCTCGACCTGCCGTGTTATTCTCATAGGGCTGGTAGACATTCTCCGAGCCCTTGCGATCGAAATATTCTCCCGTGAGGACGATCTTGTTTCCGTTCTCGCCGCGGTACATCAGCTTGCTGCGGACATCGACAACCTGATAGCCGCCAGCTTTCCCACCGCGCACGAGATCGTCGACAAAACTGTCCGTTTTGCGGTAAATTCCGGCGATATCGGCTGCAATCGTATCGGACAGGCCACCAGTCAGATAGCCGCGCACATTATAGTCTCCGTCGCCCGTCTCGAGGGCGGCCGCGCGCGCCGAAACCATGCCGCTGAAGTCGAAACTGGGATCAGGCGTAATGACATTGATCAACCCGCCCGTCGCGTTCCGACCGAATATTGTCCCCTGCGGCCCGCGCAGGACCTCGACGCGGTCGACCTTGACGAGATCGGTCCAGGTGGAAAATGGGTCTCCCTGGTAGATTCCATCGACATAGGTTGCTACGTTTGACTCGTCCCCGACCGAAATACTGCTCGACCCCACCCCGCGGATAACGGGCAGGAACACGCCCGCAGCGCGGCCACCGAAGAAGCCGGGCACGACCTGAGTGAGATTCCGGATGTCGGCCGCACCCGAACGGCCAAGCGATTCCGAAGTCACGGCGGTCACCGCGACCGGCACATCCTGCAACTTCTGTTCCCGGCGCGTCGCGGTCACGACGATATCTACGAGGCCGCTCTGCGTCGAGGTTTGATCCTGATCCTCGGCTGGGGCCGACGGGCTGGGCGCGGACAAACCGCCAACGGGCGCCGTTTGCGCCATGGATGGCGCGGCGGTCACGGCTGCCGTCATCATCAGCAGCGCTTTGGATGCAAAAAGGCCTTTCATTTTCGGTCTCCCTCCCGATTATTTAGTAATTGATTTATAAGGTTATTCTGTCACCGCTCACAAAGGAAACACCAGATACCGCGGCACGACCGCGTTGTCGGTCACCGCGTTCCGCGACAGAAAGCGACATTGATCGTCTTCCATTCGAATAATGTCCTCGTAGGTCCCGGCGGCCAGCTGCTGCGGCAGCCCGGTATCGTCGGGGGTAAAGATCACGGAGAAGTTCGAGACCATGTCGACGAGACCATCCGCGCGGCGGCTGGCGTGCACGCGCTGAACGAAATGCCGGGTACGATAGTCCTGGAATGTACCCGCCCATATGTCTTCGATGAAGGTGCAGCGATCGATTAACCTGTCGCGGCAGTCGTCGAGCATCATCGCCACGCGCAGGCCGCTCTCGACATCGTTGCGCGCGATGCAGATGTAACTCGCGCTCGGATCATCTTCGAACGTGTCGAGCCACGACCGCATTTTCTTCCCGTCCAGTGCCGACATATATGCCGACTGGAGTTCATCGAGCCGCGCGAGCTCGTCGAGCGTCAAGCGCGTCATGCCTCCCTCCTCCGGAAGCCCATGGCGGCGCGATAATATTCCCAGTGCGGAAGATTGCCGCTCTCGTCGTTCTGACGGAATTCGAACCCGAGCCGGGATGGATCGGTGACGCCTTTTTGGAAGATGGCCTTGCCGGGGGTGCGATTGCCGATCTGGACCCGGTGGAAAACCGAGGCGTCTTCCATACTGATCAGGCCGGACGGGCCGATCGCGTTGGAGCTTTGCCTTATTCGGTGCAAGACCATCGCGTCATCGTCGTCCTGATGCGCGAAATAGGCGTAGGTGACTTCCACCTCGTCGATTGCGACAGGCGTAGCGAAACGGATGCTGATGACGTTCAGGTAATTTGAGGCGACGAGCATCGGAAAGAGAGCGAGCACGCTGGCGTTTTTCGGCCGCCCCTCGTCGCGAAACTCGATGACCGAAGCATCGCGGATTACGCTCGTGGGCTGGGGAACGGTCAACTCGGTTTCGATGCAATAATGGCCACGTCCGGTAGTCGCATACTGGCGGCCTGCGCCGCCCTGCCAGTTGAGCATCGTGAACGCCTGGTGCAGGAGCGGCGGATGATAGCCGTCGTTGTCGCTATAGGCTTTCCAGTTGGTCAGATACCGGACCCGATGATAGCCAATCAGCTTGAGGCGTCCGTCACCGGCCATGATGTCCAGCAACGACCCTTTCGCTTCCTGCAGGAAGTCGTCGAGGCTTTCGGTGTCCGGCGACAGCGTCACGAACAGGAGGCCGCCGACCGATTCCTGCCGCGGCTGGGTCAGCGGATAGTCTTTCTTGTCGAAACCGGGGATGAATTCGCGCTGATTGGGGCAGCCGACCAACTCGCCCTCTTTGTTGAACAGCCACCGATGATAGGGGCATTCGAATTCGGCTCGATTGCCCGAAGGCTTTACCTCGATCTGGGTGCTGCGATGTGAGCAGGCGTTGAAGAATGCCCTGACCCGTCCGTCGTCGCCGCGGATGATGAGCAGGGGGACGTCCGCAAGATTGCAGGTTTTGAAGTCCCCCGGGTGCGGCACTTCGCTTTCGTGCGCAACGGGATGCCACTCGGCTCCACGGAAAATCCGGTCGATCTCGGCTTGGTAGAGGTCTTGCCGGACGAAAATCTCCTTGGGGATTTCGTTAAAATTTGCCGGCCAGACAATGTCTTGAAGATAAGCCTCCGGAACCGTCATCTCCCATCCTTTCTCTTTGCTATTTCGCCGCCCGCGTCACCTCGCGATGCGGTCACATTCATCCCATGCCCGCTGCCCACCGGGGCCCAAGTCTATGTGGACAACTCCTTGATTTTCGGGGTTGCGCCCCACATGCAGAAGCTCTTCGGTTCAAAGCCGAACTGGCGTTCCCTGTAGGTCTCTTCGTCGACCTCGCGCACGCCGACGGAATATTCAAAGACCATCCCGTCGGGACCCTCGAAATATACGAACCGCGCGCCCGAAGTCGGATGCCGGCCGGGTCCGAAGACGATGGGAACCTTATGCTGGCTAAGCAGCGCGTAGCTGCGCTGCACATCGTCGATCGACTGAACCTGGTGGTTGATGTGCTGGATACCGCACCGGTCTGCGGGGACGAGCGCGATGCTGTGGTGAATCTGGCTCAGACGGAGCAGCGGGAGCTCGCCTACCCGGTCACTGACGCGTGCATTGCATATTTGGGTCCAGAAATGCTCATCGCGACCGGGATCCCGGCTGAACAGACCGACGTGACTGAAACCCGTAATTCCCGCGTCGCGAGACAGCTGCGCGCCATTGCCACCGATCTGCGGCGAAACCGCGAATTCGATGCGTCCCCCGCTGGGGTCACGAAAGGCTATGAATTCGGAAACGTGCCGCTGCTCGCGTTCCTCATGCGAACCGTAGCACACCTCATACCCTAATGCTTCGAGCGTTTTCGCCGCATTGAGGAGATCCTCCCCATTCGCCAATTCGAAGCCGACAATCGTTTCGGATGGGTCGCCGATCTCGTAGCTCATCGTGCTCATGCGACTATCGGAGCGAAACGACAGGCGATCAACCGCGCGATCGACAGGCTCCAGGCCAAGTATTCGCGTGGCGAAATCGGTAGCGGCCGCGACATCCGGTGTCTTGAGACGAGTATAAGCGATGTCAATGATGTTGATGGTCATGGCAACGTTCCTCCCAATTCTTCGAGGTTGGAGGTCGAACCCCAACTGCATAGCGAGGCGGGAGAATCGGCAAACTGCCGTGGCCGGCGTCCGACGGGCGACGGATCCGATCGGGTCGAATAGGTGAAATAGCTGTCGGGCGAGGGCCCGCTGAAGGTCAGAAACACTTCACCGCTCGCGGGTTCCTTGCCTGGGCCGCGGACAATGCCGACCTGCCGGTCAAGGAGAAAATATTTCGACTGCATCACGGCGTCGATGCTCTCGACCTCAAACCCCACGACGAGGAAGCTCTCGCGCTTGCTCGGCACAATCATGATCCTGTGATGCTGATCGTCCCAGCCGAGGTAGATTGCGTCGCCCACCCGATCGGTGATCCGCGCTCCGAGGATGTCCACCCACACAGCGGCGTCAGACGCCGGGTCCCGGCTGCCGAGGATCACGTGTGACAGGCCGACAATTCCCGCATCGCGCGATGGAAAATATCGCTCGCCGCTCTCCTCGGCCCGAACGACCAGCTCGATGAGATTGCCGCTTAGGTCGCGACAGGCGAGCCCCGCGTGATAGCGGCGGCTTCGACACAGATCGTGAGGGATCGCCTCGACATCCCAATTTCGCTCCCTGAGTTTCCCGGAGACTTCCTGCAGCTGCTCGACGGTTCTCAGCGACACCGCCACGCTGGGCCGGAGGCTGCTCCCGGAACCGTCGAACTCCAGGCAATAGGACCGAGAGTCAGAACGGAACCGTTCGGCTTCCGGCAACCGTTCGCTGTGCTGCAGGCCGACGGTATCAACGGCGAGCCGCGTGGCTTCGCTAAGCGACTGAACCGGGATCCGTACGAACCGTAGCTGCTCCAGCATTTGCCACCTCAAATCCAATGATCAGTCAGTCTGTACTGTTTGTTTTGATTCGGGGCAAGCCTTATCGCGAGTCCCGAGAGGGGTGTCGTCATGACCGGGGCGATGTGCTGAGCGGCACCTGGCAGCATAGGGTTGTTATCGCCCGCTCGTCGCGAACGTTCGATCCTTCAACGCGCAGGGCCCGAGGCAAAGAGCGGCCGGCTTCGGCGAGCCCGTCGAGAGCGATCTGGTAGTCCCCGCTGCCCCGATATCAGACGTGTCGTGTCGGGCGATCCGCCGAAAGGGGAAGCACTAGCTTGTTCGGTACCCGACCGCGTGCGAGCCTCTTCAGGATTGGAAGCGCGTTGGGATAGGCGTCGGCGAATGCCAGAGGCTGACCGTCGGCGCCCAGCCTCACTTCAAAGACCGGCCCGTCGCCACAAGCGCAGCCACCGGCACTCTGTCCTCGCATGAAGCGCTCGGGTTGAGCCATGTCGGTCTCCAAGCAGAGATTCGTTTCCTAGTAGACAACACGTTGCACAAAATGGCTCGTCGGTCAATTGGCGTTGGCATGCGAAGCCAAGAGCGGTCTGCCTCGAGGAAGAGCCCTCACCGCCGAAAGATCGCCGGCTCGGTCGGACGATTTTGCTGACACGACAAGAGGTTAGGTAGGGCTCCCTGCCGCCATATTCGCAATTCGTTAGTCGTCAGTGCTGGCGATTTGGTGCAGAGGGGGCAGAACGGCGGCGGTGCGCCGCCGCAAACGCGAGCGGCGCCAATTGGGGAAATCGGCTTGCTGACGATGAATGGCG
>JAHJHL010000113.1 GCA_018823905.1 Alphaproteobacteria bacterium | reverse complement strand
GCCAAGCGCTGCGAATATTCGAGCGCGCGCAGTTCGCCCGCCGCGTCGATCAGGATATTGCTGTCGGTGCCGATCCCGAACGCACCGCCCGCCGCCAGATAATCGATCGCGGGGAAAATGCCGTCGCCGAGATTCGCTTCCGTGATCGGGCAGAGCCCGGCGACCGCACCGCTGGCGGCGAGCCTTGACACTTCATCCGCGTCCAGATGCGTCGAATGGATCAGGCACCAGCGCGCATCGACCGCGGCATTGTCGAGCAGCCAGTCCACCGGGCGCGCGCCGCTCCAAGCGACGCAGTCGGCGACTTCCTTTTCCTGTTCGGCGGCGTGGATATGGACCGGGCCGGTGGGCGACATCGCGAGCAGCGCAGCGAGTTGGTCGGGGCCGACCGCGCGCAGCGAGTGCGGTGCGATGCCGATATTGGCGTCGCCCGTCAGCTTCGATCGCGACGCGTCGAGCACGTGCGCAAAACCGTCGATGTCGCTGAGGAAGCGCCGCTGGCCGGGGCTTGGCGCCGCGCCGCCAAAATTGCCATGCGCGTAGAAGACCGGCAGCAGGGTCAAGCCGATGCCTGTCGCCGCGCTGGCTTCGACGATCGCCCCCGCCATCGCGGCGGGATCGGCGTAGGTCGCGCCTGCCGGATCATGGTGGAGATAGTGGAATTCGCCGACGCGGGTGAAACCGCCCTCGAGCATTTCGGCATAAGCCTGCGCGGTGATCGCCGCGACATCGTCGGGGGTGAGCCGGTCGAGGAAGCGGTACATGATCTCGCGCCAGCTCCAGAAATTATCGTCGGGGCGACTGCGGCGCTCCGACAGCCCCGCCATCCCGCGCTGGAAACCGTGGCTGTGGACATTGCACAGCCCGGGCAGCGCCGCGGCGTGGCGTTCGTCGCCGGGAGCGGCATCGACACCGGTTTCAAGCGCAGAAATCCGGCCTTCCGCGACCGTCAGCCGCACATCGTGCTGCCAGCGATTGTCGATCCATGCGCGCTGAAACCAGTAAGCCATCATCAAAAGCCCTCATATTATGTCTAGACATAATGACGCAATCGCGAGATGTTGTCCAGATGGAGCATAGCTGGACCAACGCGCGACTCGCGACGATGACCGATGACGGGCTGGGGCTGATCGACGATGGCGTCGTCACCGCCGAAGACGGGCGCATCGTCTATGCCGGACCTGCCGATGGTGCGCCGGCGAAGCCCGCGACAATCACCGATTGCGGCGGCCGGTTGATCACCCCGGGGCTGATCGATTGCCACACGCATCTGGTCCACAGCGGCAATCGTGCCAATGAATGGGCGATGCGGCTCGAAGGCGCGAGCTATGAGGATATTGCCCGCGCGGGCGGCGGTATCGTGTCGACGATGCGCGCGACCCGCGCGGCAAGCGAGGCCGAACTGGTCGACACTGCCCTCCCCCGCCTCGACGCGCTGATCGCCGAGGGGGTGACGACGATCGAGATCAAATCGGGTTACGGCCTCGACACCGAAAACGAGCTCAAAATGCTGCGCGCGGCGCGCGCGCTGGGCGAGCGACGCCGGGTACGCGTCGCGCCGACCTTTCTTGGCGCACATGCCCTGCCCCCCGAATATCGGGGCGACAGCGACGGCTATATCGACCTCGTTGTGGCCGAGATGATTCCCGCCGCGGCGCCGCTCGCGACCGCGGTCGACGCTTTTTGCGAGGGCATCGGTTTCTCGCCCGCACAATGCACGCGGGTGATCGAGGCGGCGCAGGCGCACGGGCTGGCGGTCAAGCTGCACGCCGAACAATTGTCGGCGCTGAGCGGCAGCGCGCTTGCGGCAAGGCACGGCGCGCTGTCAGCCGACCATCTGGAATATGCGACCGACGACGATGTCGCGGCGATGACGGCCGCTGGGACGGTCGCGGTGCTGCTGCCCGGTGCCTATTATTTCATGCGCGAGACCAAATTGCCGCCGATCGCCGCGATGCGCCGCCATGGGGTCAAGATCGCGCTCGCGACCGACAACAACCCCGGCACCTCGCCGACGACCTCGCTGCTGCTCATGCTCAACATGGGCGCGACGCTGTTCGGGCTGACGGTGGTTGAGGCCTTGCGCGGGGTGACGGTCAACGCCGCCGCCGCGCTGGGGCTCGGCGCCGAGATCGGGACGCTCGAAGCCGGCACGGCGTGCGACCTCGCGATCTGGGACGTCACCGACCCCGCCGAGCTGGTTTACCGCATCGGCTTCAACCCGCTGCACCAACGCATCAAGGACGGACAATGACCGCGAAGACGACCGAAGCCGTGACGATTACCCCCGGCGCGATGACGCTGGCCGATTGGCGCGCGATTTACGAAGGCGCGAGCGCGGCGCTGGACGCCGGGGCGTGGGATGCGATCGATGCGAGCGCCGCGGCGGTGGCGCGGATCGTCGCCAAGGGCGCGCCCGTCTATGGCATCAACACCGGCTTTGGAAAGCTGGCAAGCGTGCGGATCGCGAGCGACGATCTGGCGACGCTCCAGCGCAACATCGTACTCAGCCACGCCGCGGGGACCGGCGCCCCTTCGCCCGTCCCCGTCGTCCGGCTGATGATGGCGCTCAAGCTCGCGAGCTTCGGCGTCGGCGCATCCGGGGTGCGCCGCGAAACAGTGGCGATGCTTGAAGCGATGCTGAGACAAGGCCTCACCCCTGTCGTCCCGTCGCAGGGGTCGGTCGGCGCGAGCGGCGACCTTGCGCCGCTGTCGCACATGGCGGCGGCGATGATCGGCGTCGGCGACATCGAGGTTGGCGGCCAGACGCTGCCCGCCGCCGAGGCGCTCGCGCAGGCGGGCCTGACGCTGCTCGAACTCGGGCCGAAGGAAGGGCTCGCGCTGCTCAACGGCACGCAATTTTCCGCCGCCAATGCTCTGGCGGGCCTGTTCCGCGCCGAAACCGTGTTCCAGTCGGCGCTGATCACCGGCGCGCTGTCGACCGAGGCGGCCAAGGGTTCCGACGCGCCGTTCGACCCGCGCATCCATGCGCTGCGCGGTCATGCCGGACAGCGCGCGGTCGGCGATGCGCTCCGCGACCTGATGGCGGGATCGGCGATCCGCGCCTCGCACGCGGTGGACGATCCGCGCGTGCAGGATCCTTACTGCTTGCGCTGCCAGCCGCAGGTGATGGGCGCGGTGCTCGATTTGCTGCGTCAGGCCGCGACGACGCTCAGCGTCGAGGCGAATGGCGTGTCGGACAATCCGCTGATCTTTGCCGACACCGATGAAGCTTTGTCGGGGGGCAATTTCCACGCCGAACCCGTCGCCTTCGCCGCCGACATGATCGCGATGGCGCTGTGCGAGATCGGATCGATTGCGGAGCGCCGCATCGCGATGCTCGTCGATCCGGCGCTCTCGGGCCTCCCCGCCTTCCTGACCCCGCGCCCCGGGCTTAACTCGGGCTTCATGATCCCGCAGGTGACCGCCGCCGCGCTGGTCAGCGAGAACAAGCAACGCGCCTATCCTGCCAGCGTCGATTCGATCCCGACCTCGGCCAATCAGGAGGATCATGTGTCGATGGCGGCACATGGCGCCCGCCGCCTGCTCGAAATGGCCGACAATGTCAGCGCGGTGATCGGGATCGAATATCTCGCCGCGTGCCAGGGCATCGACTTCCACGCGCCGCTGACGTCGAGCGACGCGCTTGAGGCGGCGCACAAGCATCTGCGCGCTGCGGTGCCGACGCTCGAAGACGACCGCCATTTCCACCCCGACATAGAGGCCGCCACCGCGCTGATCCGGTCGGGCAGCCTGGTTGCGGCGGTTCCGGCGGACCTGCCGGGCGTGAGCTAATGGACTGGCTGCGCGTCCATCGCGGCGACGCGCCGCTGGTCATCGCCTTCCCGCACGGCGGGACCGATCTCGCCGGACTCGACGAGCAGTTCGTTTCGCTCTGGCATGCGCAGATCGACACCGATTGGTGGATCGCCGAGCTTTACGCCTTCGCCGCCGACATGGGCGCGACGCTCGTCGCGACCGATATTTCGCGCAGCGTCATCGACATAAACCGCGACCCGTCGGGCGCGTCGCTCTACCCCGGTCAGGCGACCACCGAGCTGTGTCCGACGACGACCTTCGACGGCGAACCGCTGTACCGGTTCGGCGAGCCCGACGAGGCCGAGATCATGCAGCGGCTGCATTCGTACCACCGCCCGTATCACGACGCGCTGGCGGGCGAACTCGACCGCCTGAAAGCCGCGCACGGCAAGGTCGTTCTCTATGATGCGCATTCGATCCGCAGCCATGTCCCGCGCCTGTTCGACGGCGAGCTGCCACAGTTCAACATCGGCACCAACGGCGGCACAACCTGCGCGCCCGAACTTGAGAGCCTCGTGGCGAATATCTGCGCCGCGAGCGGCAAACCTCATGTCGTCAACGGCCGCTTCAAGGGTGGCTGGACGACGCGCCACTATGGCCGTCCCGACGACGGCATCCACGCGATCCAGATGGAGCTGGCGCAGCGTGGCTATATGGCCGAGCCCGCCGAAATCACCCACGCCAACTGGCCCTCCCCCCTCGACCCCAATCCCGCGATCCGGACGGTGCTGGAGCAGGTGATCGCCGCCACTCTCGACTTTGCGAAAGGACAGAAATGACCCGCCTCGACAACAGCCGCGTGATCCGCCCCGCGACCGGCCCGGACATCACCGCGAAAAGCTGGCTGACCGAAGCGCCGATGCGGATGCTGATGAACAACCTGCACCCCGACGTCGCCGAGGCACCGCACGAACTGGTCGTCTATGGCGGCATCGGCCGCGCCGCGCGCGACTGGGAAAGCTATGACAAGATTGTCGAGACGCTGAAGCGACTGGGCGACGACGAAACTTTGCTGATCCAGTCGGGCAAGCCCGTCGGGGTGTTCCGCACCCATAGCGATGCACCGCGCGTCCTGCTCGCCAATTCGAACCTCGTGCCGCAATGGGCGAATTGGGAACATTTCTCCGAGCTCGATCGCAAAGGGCTGATGATGTACGGTCAGATGACCGCGGGCAGCTGGATCTATATCGGCAGCCAGGGCATCGTGCAGGGCACCTACGAAACCTTCGTCGAAATGGGTCGCCAGCACTATGGCGGCAGCTTGGCGGGCCGCTGGCTGCTCACCGCGGGGCTCGGCGGCATGGGCGGCGCGCAGCCGCTCGCGGCGGTGATGGCGGGCGCGTCGTGCCTCGCGATCGAATGCCAGCCGAGCCGCATCGAAATGCGCCTGCGAACCGGCTATCTCGACAAGCAGGCGGCGAGCATCGACGAGGCGCTGGCGATGATCGAAGCGAGCCATGCCGAGGGCAAACCCGTGTCGGTCGGCCTGCTGGGCAACGCCGCCGACATCCTGCCCGAAATGGTCCGCCGCGGCATCCGCCCCGACCTGCTCACCGATCAGACCTCGGCGCACGATCCGGTCAACGGCTACCTCCCCTCGGGCTGGACGCTCGACGACTGGTTTGCGAAGCGCGAGAGCGATCCCGCCGCGGTCGCCAAAGCCGCGAAGGCGTCGATGGCGGTGCATGTTCAGGCCATGCTCGACATGCAGGCGGCCGGGGTTCCGACGACCGATTATGGCAACAATATCCGCCAGGTCGCGAAGGACGAAGGCGTCGAGAACGCGTTCGACTTCCCGGGCTTCGTCCCCGCTTATGTCCGGCCGCTGTTCTGCCGCGGGGTCGGCCCGTTCCGCTGGGTGGCGTTGTCGGGCGATCCCGAGGACATCTACAAGACCGATGCCAAGGTGAAGGAGCTGCTGCCCGACAACAAACATCTCCACAACTGGCTCGACATGGCGCGCGAGAAGATCCAGTTTCAGGGGCTGCCAG
Source organism: Alphaproteobacteria bacterium (assembly GCA_018823905.1). Classification (GTDB taxonomy): domain Bacteria; phylum Pseudomonadota; class Alphaproteobacteria; order Sphingomonadales; family Sphingomonadaceae; genus Sphingopyxis. Next base: position 16,509 of record JAHJHL010000113.1, on the reverse strand, counting down.
CGCGCATCTGCTGGGTCGGGCTCGGCGACCGCCACCGGCTGGGCCTCGCGTTCAACGAGATGGTCGCGTCGGGCGAGTTGAAAGCGCCGATCGTCATCGGCCGCGACCATCTCGATTCAGGCTCGGTCGCCTCGCCAAACCGCGAGACCGAAGCGATGCGCGACGGTTCGGATGCGGTGAGCGACTGGCCGCTACTCAACGCGCTGCTCAACACCGCCAGCGGCGCGACCTGGGTGTCGCTCCACCACGGCGGCGGCGTCGGCATGGGCTATTCGCAGCACAGCGGCATGGTGATCGTCGCCGACGGGACCCCCGAAGCAGCCAAGCGGATCGAACGCGTGCTGTGGAACGACCCCGGCACCGGCGTGATGCGCCACGCCGACGCGGGCTATGACATCGCGATCGACTGCGCGCGCGACAAGGGGCTGGATTTGCCGAGTTTGCGGTGAGGGATGCACCGGATCGCGGACTGCATCCGCTCGCGGTCCACGACCTCGACGACGGTCCTTGCGGGCCAGCATAGGCACCGTCGCGCTGGATGAAGGAAATGGTGGCAGGGCTTGTATCGAACCACCAACTTATCAATTTGGAAATATTTATAAATCTGACTAGTTTAGATTTCACTCCCACACTTTCCCCCACACTTTTCGTCGGCACAGGGTACCAAATGCCAGTTGCTCCTGATCATTTCACGGCGGCATCATTCGCTCCGTTGAGAAATGGCCTGTCTTAGACGATCTCCTAACGTCAAATTCGACCAGCACGGTAACGAACGATGCCTCGGAGACAAGTGGCACCGCGATGCAGATCGTTGCCCAAATGCCGGACGACTTTCCCCGGTCGATGCACCATCAAAATTGCCGCTAACAATCACCCCCCCAGAGCAAATTTGGGGTGCAGGATCACGTGCCATCATGCCTGTCAGAAAAGCGATGTCGGCCACGACGTATAAGCGCGCCCTCACACGAAAGACCGTGGAGGGACAATTGCTCCAACCCGTTTTGGCAATCTCGCTCAGGGGCGCGGCGCCGATGCCCCCAGACATTCCGGCCGTTTCAAAGCTTACCTATGCTCATCCGTCGCCGTGCGACATCGCGCCAACGCGCGCATCATATGATATTCGACGGTGGCGACGCTGATGCCAAGCTGGTCGGCGATTTGCTTGTACGGCAAGCGTCGCAGCCGGTGCAGGACGAAGACGCGCCTCGTCTTTGGCGGCATGGCGCGGACCGCTTGGCGATACAGGCGCAGCAGGTCTGCCGCATCGATCCGCCAAGACTGTTCGGCGCGCGAAGCCGCGTCGCGGTTCTCGTCGAAGGGAAAAAAGATCGAACAGTCCCGCCTCTTCTGGCGGGCGCGGTCGATCAGCATATTTCGGGTAATCCGCGACAGGTAAGCGGCGGGGTTTTCGATCCGTTCCAAATCCCCGCACCGTAGCAGCCGTGCGAACGCCTCCTGCGCCAGATCGGGGGCTTCGTCCGGCCCGACCCTGCGCCCGAGGTAGCCCAGCAGCCGCCCATGCTCAGCCTGATAGACTTCTGCGAATGCCGTGCAGGGTTCGCGGGGCGTCACGACCACGCTCCCTTGCGTTCGCGCGCGACGAGCGGCGCGTCGCGCGACGAGCGATAGAGGGTGATGCCCGCTTCGATCCTATCGAGGATAAAGGTGTCGCGCTCGACCTTGGCGATGCGAATGTCAGCCTTGGAATAGATTTCAAGATCGACCGCGCAACGGTCGCCAAGCTCTCTGGCGGCAATCTCGCGGGCGCGCAGCCAACAACATTCTTCCTTGAAGAGCGGGTGATTGACGACGATCCAGAGTTCGTAATCGGAGAAGCCGATCGTGTGCCGGTCCTCATACCATGATTGCCGCGCATAGGGGCCGATCAGGATGATCCGCTTGATCTGGCCCGGTTCGGGGGCCTGCACCTGTTCGGGGTCGAAGCAGCCGCGCAGAATGCGCGCGATCCGTTCAATCTCGCCCTGCTTGCGGCGGATGAGATGGCCGACGCGCGCCATCACGACTTCGCGCGCGTAAACGTCGATTGGGGGTGTCATTTGCAGCTCGCACACCAGCGGTCCGCGCGTTCGTGCGCGGATATGCAAGCGGTGTCCGCTGCGCGCCGATCTGACGGCTTACAGCAACTGCTCGACCGTGATGGCCGAACTTACATGATGCCTGGCAGGGTTATCCCGGAGATGGCCGCCAGTCCTTCCATCCCGTAGTGGTGAATATGCCAGAATCGCGGAGTCCCGGCAAGTTACCGGGCGCGCGGCGTCTATTTCCGCGCGGCGGCTTCCAATTCGGCGATGCGTTCCGAACAAACCTGATGGACGACGCGGCCCAATTCCTCAACGCGCGCGCCGAGCCACGCAAGCTCTTCTTCGCTGATCCGGTAATGTTTTGAATACCTCGCCTTGGTGTAGGCTTCCTTCAACTTCTGGAACATCGCGCGTTCGCGATGCGTGGCCTCTGGCCAGATGCCATAAAGGCGGCGATCGAGCCCTTCGGCCAGAGAGCGCAGGAAGGCGATATTGTGGTTGTAAGGCGTATAATAGGTCAGCGTGAGGAGGAGGCCTTGGTATAAGCTCTCGGCAGCCTGATGAAGATTGAATGCGGCTTTTTTCCAACTCCGACGGGCCATGCAGAATTTGAAGATTTCGAGTTGCTCGGCGGCGCTCGCTACATGCTCTTCAAAATATTCCCGCGCCGTGTCCAACGCCTGCTGCGGCGTCTTCGGCTTGGGCGCGGCCAGTTCGCTGCCGTCGGCCTCGTAGAGCGCGATGCCGTCCTTGGCGACTTCCATGAAGAAAACCCGGCCATGCGCAAGACCATCGTTCACCTCATGCAGCGAATGAACGATGAAGTTGACCGGGGTGCGCAGCGCCTTCTCGATTGTGTATGCGCGGATCAGCCGTTCCTCGGCCTTCGCCCAATAGGCGGCACGGTCGGTCAATTCCTTCTGGCTGACGACGACGAGGATGTCGTAGTCAGATTTATACTGGTTCGCCGACAGCGGCGCGTCGATCCAGTCGCCGCGCGCATGGCTACCGAACAGGACGATCTTCAAGATACGCGCGCCCTTGCGGCGCCCGGTCGCATTTTCCGTCGCCTGACCGAACTCGTCGAAGATGATTTCGACGATGCGCTCAAGCTCGCGCTGCTTCACGGCAGGAAGGTGATCGAGATCGGTGCGCATGTGTCCGAGAATCTTCGGGAAGTTCGTCCGCTTTGGCAAGAACAGATTGGCGGGCTTTTTATCGCCTCAATGCGTCGTCGTCGGGTTCAACGGATTGTTGGAAACATAACGGGCGCCGCGACCGAAGCGCCGCCGGATTGTCGCCTCGAAAAGCGGCTAAAATCCTTGACTATTGGACGAGCCGAAAAAAAGCGCTGCCGGATCGCCGCCTCTAAAAGTGGCAGAAATGCGCCATGCACCCGTGCGTGAGGTGTGTATTCAAATTACGGGTCCGATGCGTAGCATCGCGGCCCGGCGACCCCACGGAAGGGCTGAGCGCCTGCAATATTGCCATCGGCTAGAACGAGGCTGGCGGATTGCGTTGGCGATTTCAGGCTGCGAAAAAGGCATTCGGCTCAACGTCGGGCCAGAAACGATTCGGTGCATGGAAAACCGTTAAGTTGCTTCGTATAGAGTTCACTATTCTGCGAGTATGGGGATTTGGATGCAAGGCTTCATCTCCGGAGAAGCTTCACTTACGGGCGGGGAACGAAAACTAATGGCGGGATTGTTCAGTCGAATATTCGGCAAGCGCACTTGGGAAGATGAGGTGAGGCGCGAATGGACGAAGGTATACGATCCAAAGAAGGATGCCGATCGACTTGGTGTTGCTCTGTTAATGACCCTTCGTCCTCAACTTGAATTGCTTGACCTTGATATTGGTATCGTCCCGACGGAAGGGGTTTTCATTTCCGAAACCTGTCGGGGCTATCTCTTTGGGTTGGCGCATGGTCTCCTCCTCGCCGAAAATGTTGAGCGCAATCGGGACTCCGTGATTGACGCGCTCATCGGTGCGTTCGGTCTGGTCTACGGCGATCCAATGGGCCGGGAATGGGCTGCTTTGACTGAACAAGAAGTGGAGGCCGGGAACACAACCGTCATTGAGGCGTCGAAGTGGGCAGTCAAGGAGGTGGAGGCCATTTATCAGAATACAGGCGCGACGTCCCCGATGGGGTTCTATTGCGCAGTGAACGGCATGATCTGAAGCTATACATTTTCATCGAATCCTGACACGCGCCAAGGTGGTATTTGGCTCTTTGGCACCGACCGGGTTTCGACCTTCGGTGAAAGATTATTGCTCGCTCCAAAATTCAGCAGTTGCTATTCGGTACTGCGGCAGGGGTGCATTTTGGCGAAAATTTGGAACATTATTTTGGGCCTTTGGCCCATGATCGTTGCCTTTGGCCCCGGCCTTATCCTGCTCCTTCGCTATCAGATTAAAAAGAAGGAACCGTCACAGATGACTTTGATCATCGTGATCTGCTGGACCTACTATCTGCTGCTCCAGAATATGGCCGGTCGGAGCGAGCTAAATCGGGACCACAAATCGACGTGCGAAATGCTGCGCAAGATGATTGCAGACCCTGAAGAGGAATGGGAAGGTCTTCCAAAGGAGTGCTATAAATACACTCCAGAATATCGGGCCGAAGAAGCGGAATATTGGGCATCGCAGGAATAATTTCGCCATCTACGAAATCTAGCGAACATTCCGGAAAGGAAAAATCGAAGGCTCAATTCCAGTGAGTACTGCGTTGCTGCTGTTCCAGTGCCAAGCCGACGCTCGCCAGAACCGGGATGAGAAACGGAACCGACATTGCAATAATCGCCGGACCCAAGTCCCAGCCGAGGCCTATGACACAAATCGAAAGAACGATGTACCCGAGTTGCGCCGCAAAAGCCGTGATAGGTGCGGCGCTTCCTTCGGGCTCTTTGCTAGCCATGAACGCCCAAACACCGCTCGCAGCACCATAAGACCACAGCCAAACTGGAATAGCGTTGTCGGTATCCACCCTCTCACCGAACCAAAGAAATGATCCAACGCCCCATGCTATCACAACCGCGTAAGTCCACGCGCTGCTTAACATGAGCAGCGGCCAACCAATCAGGGTCTTTCCTTTGTCGAGAGCCGCAATGCTGGCGCCAGCAACGAGCATACCCGGCGCCAAAAGCAATGAAGCGGCAAATGCGCCGATAAATACGACGGCGATGCCAACAAGAAACAGATTCCATTCGCCCAGCACCAAGAGCCAGATACCCGCCACGATGCCACCGACCAAGTTCAAGAGCCCTAGGACCAAGCCGACGATTGAAAGCGGCGCCAATATCAATTCCAGCAGCTTTGTCATAGATTCCACCCTCCCAGAGTCTTCGTATACTACAGCCGGCAATTCAAAAAAAGGCAACGAGCCGGTAAGCCATTCGGATACATGGCGCACCTTTCTTAATCCGTGGGCGCAACAGAATATTTTTCTGTCTCCGCTTCTTTGCTAATTACAAATTTGTCCCAAGCAAATATTGCAACAAATGTCGCCGCGATCGAAACAGCAACTATCAAGATTTCTCGTGCCACAAATTTTGTATAGTCGGCACGGTCTTCCCGTCGGATCAGCGGCCGTTCTGCAGCTGAGACGATCTCACGATCCGATGGAAAGTCCCGCGGACGGATCGCGTAAAGCTCTACAAATATGGCCGCTGTCGTCAGCAAGTTAAAGAAACTGTGGGCGCCTTTCGTCATCGATATGGGGTAGAAAGGATTATAGAGCAGTGCGACGCAACCAGCAGTCCACGCGAGCCCGGCGCGAGCGCTGCGAAAATAGACGTATGAAATATAGGCCGCGTAACCCGCGACGATCGGCCGCAGAACCATGTAAAAGCCGTATGGCATATCGAGGATTGCGATAACGCAGGCTATTCCGACCGTCCATGCAAGCCACGTCGGCGGCAACTCATACGTTCTGCTTTGGCCGTCCATCGCTTCATCCCCCCGGTCGTCTATAACCTCTCGGAGACAGTGAGCAACCATACGGGCCTCTGAAATTTTCGGCGCTGATTGACCGGAGTTAGCAAAGCGCCACGGAGCCCCGTTGAACAGTTCCTTTCGGGCAACTTAGCTCCGAGGCGAGATGTGGCAGGGCCGCGATGCTACGCATCGGACCCGTAATTTGGATACACACCTCACGCACGGGTGCATGGCGCTTTTCTGCCACTTTTCGAGAGTGCGATTAGAGTGCTCTTGAGTTTCTGATTTGCAGATCGACGCATTTTCAACGTTTTTCGAGAGTGCGATCCGCACCCTCGCGATGGCAACGCCGTCGGAATGGCTGCTAGCGGAAAAGGCCCGCGCTATCCTGCCTTCTTGTCAGGCAGCGGCACGACATTGTCCGTGCCGACCGCGCCGCCAACGCAAAAGCAACCCCAAGCATCCATAAGTTTGACGCGCGCGCCCGGCTGACTCGGCGTGCCGAGATAAGTCGTGCGGCGATACGCGGCCTGCACTGCGTCCGGCGTCTTGTGCGCCAGCGCCGCTTCCACCACGGCATCGGCAAAGCCTTCGTTCGCTGCCCAATCGGTGAAGGTGGAGCGAAAACCATGAACGTGGAACGGCTCACTCATGTCGCGCAGCACCTTTAGCAACGTCATGTCGGACATCGGCTTGCCAGCCAAACCGGGAAAAACGACATCGGTGTCCGGGAGCCGAAAGGCATTAGCCTTTGCCAGCACCGCCAGAGCCGCGTCAGACAGCGGAACCATGTGTGCCTTGCCCCGCTTCATATGATCGGCGGGAATGGCCCACAGACGGGCTTCAAGATCAAATTCGGCCCATGTCGCTAACCGGATCTCTTGGCTGCGCACACCCGTAAGGATAAGCAGTTCGAGCGCGAGCCGCCCATAGGATGGCTTGCGCCGCAACGCGGTGATGAAGGAGGGCAAGGCGACATAGGGCATGGCCTTGCGATTCTCTCGCGACTTCACTTGCCGGGGTAAGCCGCGCCCTGCTTTCAAGCTGCCATTACCCGATGGTGCTTCGCGCGAGCGCCATCCCTTGGCGTGGGCATAATCCAGCACGGCACAAATCCGGTTGCGGACTTGGCGGGCGGTTTCGGGAACTTCCTGCCAGATCGGAGTCAGCACCGTGATGATGTCGGCGGTGGTAATGCTGCCGGTCGGCACATCGCCCAACTTCGGGAAGGCGTAATTTTCCAGACTTGCGAGCCACTGGCGCGCATAGACGGCGCTTTTCCAGCCTGCCTCATTCTCGGTGTGATACTGACGCGCGGCGGCCCGGAACGTCACCTTCGCGGCGACTTCGTCTTTTCTCTCCGCCAAAACGTCGCGCCGATCCAGCTTGACCGCTTTGCGCAGTCCAGTGGCCTTATCCCTCGCCTCTGCCAGCGTTAGCAGCTTGGCACTACCCAAACCTATATCCTGCCGCTTGCCGTCGCGTTGGAGCCGCAAAAGCCAGTAGGCTCCGCCCCGCTTATCCACCCTAAGCACTAGCCCGTCACCGTCTTGATAGGTGCCGGGATTCGCCAAAGCTGCCTTAACCGCAACAGCCGTGAGCTTGCCCATTGCTTACTCCCACACTTTAGCGCCGCTTGCGAGAGGTCAAAAGTGTGGGAGTAAAGAATTTACTCCCACATCCCTCCCACACTTGCATCCGGTTGCAGGCAAACGCCAAGGGACGCAGGCGGACGATATAGGCGACTATACGCTAGGTTTTCTGGGATTTCTAGGGACTTCTGCGGATGCCCTCGGATAGGAGGGTGGTGGACAGGGCTGGATTCGAACCAGCGTACGGAAACCCGGGCAGATTTACAGTCTGCTGCCTTTAACCACTCGGCCACCTGTCCATGGGGTCCGCTTTGGGAAGCGGTCCAATGGCGAAACGAGGCTTGCCTGTCAATGGCAGTCGTGGGAAAGGCGCGCGCTATGAGACAAATTTCCCGCCACCGTCGCCCGCAAGGCCCAAGCACCCGCGGCCAGCCTATCCGTTTCTGGGGCCGCCACGCCGTTCTGGCGGCGCTCGCCAACCCCGAACGCACCGTCAAACGCATCTGGGGAACGCGCGAAGCGCTGGGGCAGCTCGACCTGCCGCCGGTGATTCCGATCAGCTATGCCGAAGTCACCGACCTCGCGCGGCTGGTCGCGCGCGACGCGCCGCATCAGGGGCTGGTGATCGAGATCGATCCGCTCGAGGACATCTATCTTGGCGACCTGTTGCAGCAAGAGATCGATGCCGACAGCAAGCGCCCGCTGATCGTGCTCGATCAGGTTACCGACCCGCACAATATCGGCGCAGTGCTGCGTTCGGCAGCGGCGTTCGACGCGGCGGCGATCATCACCCAGGACCGCCACAGCCCACCCGAAAGCGGCGTGATCGCGCGCTCGGCGTCGGGGGCGCTCGAAATCGTGCCGTGGATCCGCGTCGTCAACCTGTCGCGCGCGCTGGAGGAAATCGCCGAAGCGCAATATTGGCGCATCGGGCTGATGGGCGACACTGATACGACGCTGGGTTCGACCCTCGACGGCAGCAAGGTCGCGCTGGTGCTGGGGTCCGAAGGCGACGGAATGCGCCACAATGTCATGGAGCATTGTGACGTGTTGGCGAAGCTGCCGATCTCGCCGCGCATGGAAAGCCTGAATATCTCGAACGCCGCGGCGATCGCGCTCTATGCGGTGGCGACGGCGGGCAAGTAAGCGATCAACCTAGAGATAGTCGACGAACTGCCCATCCTCGGCATAGCCGAAGACACGAAAGCCTTCTGCGGTTTCCTCGCCCGGCACATGGATTGACTTGAGCGCGGTCCTGATCCGGTCGCGCATCGCATTATCGACAGCGAAAATATCGACATGAACGATAGCTTCATACCCTCCGTCGCAGAAATGGTAGAACCATTCAGTGTCCCGCCGCGACTGGTATCCATTCGTCGACCGGGTGCTCCACGCTGGATGCGGGTCCAGCGCGTACATCGCGAGCCGTAGCTCATCCCATTTGGTGTTGTTCATGACGGGATTGAGCATATCTCGCTCCCGCCGGATCTCAATCCTCAGCCGCGATCCGCACCTTCAGCCCGTCCAGCGCGTCGCTGAACGGCAGCTGGCACGACAAACGCGAACCCGCATCACGGTCGGTGGTCGAATCGAGCAGATCGTTTTCGTCTTCGCTCATCGCGGGCAGCTGATCCGCCGCGCCCGCCTCGACATGGACATGGCACGTCGCGCACGAACAGCAGCCGCCGCACAGCGCGAGCAGCTCGTCGAACCCGGCGTCGCGGATATTTTCCATCACCGTCAGGCTGGTGTCGCCCTCGATCTCATGCTCGGTTCCGTCACGCGTCACGACAATCAGCTTGGCCATGCTAGTCCCCATATCTTCGATGTTGCTGGCGCTATGTCGCGCGTTGCGCGGCAAATCAAGCACTGCTAGTGACAGGCGGTGGAACAAAAGGGGAATATGAAATGGGCCTGACCCAGCAGCAGCTGAACGCCGGAATCGATGCGCTGGCGGCGCTCGATCCGAATTTCGCGCGCGCGCTGGGAAATGCCGGCTACCCCGAACCACGTATCCGCGCGCCGGGCTACGCCACCCTGCTCCGCACCATCGTCGGCCAGCAGGTCAGCGTCGCCGCCGCCACATCGATCTGGAACAAGCTGGAGGCACAATTTGGCACCGGCTGCCCCGCCGAAATCGTCGCGGCCGCCGACTTCGACACGCTGCGCGCCTGCGGCCTGTCGGGGCAGAAACAGGGCTATGCCAAAAGCCTGGCGCAGCTGATCCTCGACGGCGAACTGAAATTCGACGCCCTGCCCGCCGACGACGAGGAAGCGATTGCGCTGCTCACCAAGGTCAAGGGCATCGGCCGCTGGTCGGCGGAAATCTACCTGTTGTTCGCCGAAGGCCGTCCCGACATCTGGCCCGCGGGCGATCTGGCGGTGCAGGAAGCGGTGGGCCGCATCCTGCAACTCGAAGCACGGCCGAGCGAGAAAGCGGTGCGCGAACTCGCCGAACCCTGGCGCCCGCATCGCGGCGCGGCGGCGATCTTCAGCTGGCATTGCTACAATATGGCGGTGATTTGAGGCTATATCGTCGCCCCCGCGGAGGCTGGGGCCGCTGGCAAACTAGCGCCACACCGATAGCGACCGCGTTCAGAGGCACGTGACTCTGAAACGCCCTTCGCGGGGGCGACGGGATACAAAAAAGGCCGGGTGGAGCATCCTCCACCCAGCCTTTTTGTTGATCGTCAGCCGAAGCTTATTTCTTCGCCGCAGCTTTTTTGGCCGGAGCCTTTGCAGCAGGCTTTTCTGCCGCAGCCTTCGCCGGGGCAGCCTTCTTCGCCGCAGCGGGCTTTTCCTCAGCCTTCTTGGCCGGAGCCGCCTCAGCCTTCTTCGCCGGTGCCTTCTTCGCGGGAGCCGCCTCGGCGGCCTCTTCCTTCACATCGGCCTTTTTGGCGGCGGGCTTTTTCGCCGCTGCCTTCTTGGCCGGCTTGTGGTCATGATCATGGTCGTGGCCACAGCCCGGGCCGTGGACATGGCCGCTGTCGTCATCGGCTTCGATCGCGGCTTCCAGTTCCTCGCGGGTGGTTTCGCGGTCGCTGATCTCGGCCTTTTCGAACAGGAAGTCGACGACCTTGTCCTCATAAAGCGGCGCGCGCAGCTGGGCCGCGGCGAGCGCGTCCTGCTGGACATATTCCATGAAGCGGCCGCGATCTTCGGGGCGATACTGCTGCGCCGCCTGCATGATCAGGCGCTGCATTTCCTGCTGCGAAACCTGCACGCCATGCGCCTGGCCGATTTCCGACAGGAGCAGGCCCAGGCGGACGCGGCGCACCGCGATCGCGTGATAATCGTCGCGGTCGGCTTCCAGCTCGGCCTTCGCCGCAGCTGGATCGTCTTCGTTTTCGACTTCCTGCTCCAGCTGCTGCCAGATCTGCGCGAATTCGGCCTCGACCATCGTCGGCGGCACGTCGAAATCATGGGCAGCGGCCAGCTGGTCGAGCAGCTTGCGCTTCATATAGGTGCGCGTCAGGCCGTTCAGTTCCTGCTCGACCTGATCCTTCATCAGCTCTTTCAGCTTGTCGAGGCTTTCAAGGCCGAGCGATTTCGCGAACTCGTCGTCGATCTTCGACGCCGCCGGAACTTTGACTTCCTTCACCGTCACGGCGAATTCGGCCTTGGCACCCTTCAGGTTTTCGACCGGATATTCGGCGGGGAAGGTCACCTTGACGGTCTTCGCGTCACCGACCTTGGCGCCGATCAGCTGGTCTTCGAAACCCGGGATCAGCTGACCCGAACCGATTTCGACCGCCATGTCTTCGCCGGTGCCGCCGTCAAAGGCGACGCCGTCGACGCTGCCGGCGAAATCGATGATCACCTGGTCGCCAGCGGCGGCCTTCTTGGTCTTCGGCGCTTCTTCGAAACGCTTCATCTGCGCGGCGAATTCTTCGATCTTCGCCATCACCGCCTTGTCGTCGGCGGGAACGGTCAGTCGCTCGAGCTTCAGCCCGTCGATCGACGGCGTCTTGATGTCGGGCAGAACTTCGAGTGCGACGGTGACTTCGGCGTCCTTGCCGGTTTCATAACCATCGGCCAGCGTGACCGCGGGCTGCAACGCGGGGCGCAGCTTTTCCTTGGTCATCAGGTCGCGAACCCCGGCGTCGATCGCCTTGTTCAGCGCGTCGGCCGACAGCGCCGGACCGTGCATCTTGCGGATCAGGTTCGGCGGCACCTTGCCGGGGCGGAAGCCGGGCATGCGGACGGTCGGGGCGATGCTCTTCACCTCGTCGTCGACGCGCGCGTCGATATCCTTGGCGGTGATGGTCACGCGATATTCGCGCTTCAGGCCTTCGTTCAGCGTTTCGACGGTCTTCATTGCCTTGGTCTTATCCTTGCTCAAAATCTCGTATCGATGAACCCCGGCCACATGGCGGGGTTCCCCTATCCCGGCTCCATCCCCATCAGATCGTCGGAACTGGTGCGGGCGAAGGGACTCGAACCCCCACATCTTGCGATACTGGTACCTAAAACCAGCGCGTCTACCAATTCCGCCACGCCCGCAGAGGCTGTCGGCCGGGTGCACAAAGCCGCGCGCTGTGCCGCGCACGCCCGTGCGGGCCGCGCGGGGCTATAGCAGACGCGCCGCCGAGGGCAAGGGCACAAAGCCCGACATTTCTGCGGGGGGAACGCGCACCGCGCCCGTTCGTTGATATGGCAAGGAGAGCCCATATGACCTTTGCATCCAGCCTGCACGTTCGCGCCACCGACCCCTTCCCCAAACCCAAGCCCGACACCATCGAACCGATGGCGCCGCCCGAGCATCCGGTGCAGCCGATCCCGCAGGAGGATCCAGCCGGTCAGCCGATGGAAGTGCCCGGCAATCCCGGCGGCGGCGGCGACATCGACGAGCCCGGTCGCGGTCCCGATGAGGTGCCGCCACAGCATATCTAATAATCCGCTCTGGGTTGTTTTGCTGCGCCAGCGATGACGATGGGTTGCATAGAGAGACTTGACCTCAACCCTCCCCGACCGCCACCATGGGCATCGGGGAGAGACATATGAAATTATCGACCGGCATCGCCGCGCTGCTGTTGACTATCGCCGCACCCGCCAGCTCGCAGGACCACGCAACCCTCTATCGCGGCGGGCCAATCGTCACGATGGACGGCGACACGCCGCAGACGGTCGAGGCGGTCGTGACCCGCGATGGCCGCATCGCTTTCGTCGGCACCGAGAACGCGGCGCGCAAAGCTGCTGGCAAAGACGCCGCCGTCCGCGACCTGAAGGGCGCGACGCTGCTCCCCGGCTTTATCGACGCCCATTCGCATTTCACCGTCGCGACGATGAGCGCGGGCGGCCTCGACCTGCGCGACAAGGCGCACGGCGCGATCACCGACATTCCGGGCGTTCAGGCGGTTATCCGGCGCCATGTCGCGCGCAGTCCCGCCAAGCCCGGCGGCTGGACAATCGTCTGGCAATTCGATCAGGAGGTCCTCGCCGAAAAACGCTACATCACCCGCGCCGAACTCGATGCGGTCGCGCCCGACCGGCCGCTCGTTGTCCTTCACGTCTCGCTGCACGGCGCGGTCGCGAACAGCGCGGCGCTGAAGGCCGCGGGCATTGACGAGGCAACCCCCGTCCCACCCGGCGGCATGATGCTGCGCGACGACGGGGACAAACTGAACGGCGTGCTGCTCGAAAAGGCGATGTTCCTGCTGCTCGCTAAAATGCCGCAGCCAACTGCCGAACACACGGAGGGCTTTGCCGCGCTCGACACCGCGCAGAACCGTTATTTCGCCGAGGGCTATACCCACGCGCAGGACGGTGCGACGCAGCCTCCCGATATCGCGTTCCTGACCAGTGCCCCCGCGCGCGAACGGCTCAGGATCGACCTTGCCCTTCTCCCCTTCTCCACCGGCCTCGACGCGCTGCTCGCCAATCCCGACCTGCAGTTCGGTGTCTATCAGGGCCATATGAAGCTACAGGGGATCAAGTTCGTCCTCGACGGATCGGTGCAAGGCCGCACCGGCTTCTTCACCCGCGATTACCAGCGCGGCAGCCCGGAGGGACATCACCCCTGGCACGGCGAACCGATCCTGTCCGAAGTCGACTTCATCGCGCAGGCCAAAAAGGTTCACGGCCGCGGCTGGCAACTGTTCGTCCATGCCAATGGCGACGCTGCCATCGACATGGCGATCCGCGGCTTCGACGCGCTCGGCATCACGGCCGCCGACAGCCGCCGCCCCGTCGTCATCCACTCGCAGTTCCAGCGCCGCGACCAGCTGCCCGCCTACGCCCGCATCGGTGTCGGCCCCGCCTATTTCTCGAACCACAGCTGGTATTGGGGCGACGTCCACCGGACCAACTTCCCGGCCGAGGTCGTCGATTTCATCAGCCCGCTACGCTCGGCGCGCGCCGCGGGGCTGACCCCGTCGAACCACAGCGACTACAGCGTCACCCCGCTAGACACCCGCTTCATGCTGTGGACGTCGATGGCGCGCGTTTCGCCGACCGGCGTCGTCAGCGGCCCCAGCGAACGGATCGACGCCTATGCGGCATTACAGGCGCTTACCACCGGCCCGGCGTGGCAAATCTTCGAGGAGGACCGCAAGGGCCGGATCAAGCCCGGCCTGCTCGCCGATTTCGTGATCCTCGACAAAAATCCGCTGACCACGCCGGTCGATGACATCAAGGCCATCAAGGTTCTGGAAACCATCAAGGAGGGCCGCAGCGTTTGGCTCCAGCCGACCGGCGCCGATCAGCCCTGATTCATTCGGGGTAGCCGACGTCGGCAGGCTTTGAAATCAACCGTCGGCGCGATAGTCTTCGATCGCCACCAGCAACGGGAGTTATCGTCATGCGTCACGGTTTCGCTTTGGTCATTCTTGCCGCCGCCACCATCCCCGCCGCTGCGCTCGCGCAATCGGCGCCCGACGTCGCCGATCTGGTCGGCGCGCGCGGCGCGGGCGGAGAGACCCAACTGCTCGCGCGGGGTTATGAATCGCGCCATTCGAACGTCGTGGGTAACCAGCGCTACACCTTCTGGTACAACCAGCGCACCGGGCGCTGCATCTCAGTCGCGACGATGGACGGGCGTTATTCGGCGATCATCGGTGTCCCGGCCGAAAACTGTCAGGATGGCAGCGCGTCCGCCGACCATCACGCCCCGCCCGCCGATGCGGGCTACAACGACCCCGCCTCGCTTGTCCTCGTCTGCTACGGCGCGGGCAACCGCCCCAGCGTGACCACCGCGCCGCGCTACGACTGGAACCGGTCGAAGCATAAGTGGGAATGGGGCAGCGACGTCGTCAGCACCACCCAAGGCTTCAACAGCGACGTCCAGATCGAACTTTACGGCGATCAGGGCCGCATCCACCTTGGCCCCAAGCTGGTCCCGCCGATCCATTCTGGCGGGCATGAAGGCTGGTGGGATCTGGAAAATCTGATGGTGACGCCCGATCGCATCACCGCGACCTATCGCCTCAACGGGCTCAACAAGCCGAAGCTCGACATCGACCGCCGCTCGGGTCGCATCCAGATCAAAGCGCAGACCGATTTTTCGGGTCAGTGTGACATCGGCAATTGGGGCGCGGGTCAGCGGCGCTTTTAGCGCCGCTGCCGTCCTACCTCAGCGGGTGCAGAATTCGATAAAGCGCGCGATCGCCTGTTTGCCGGTCGCGGTTGCTGCCATGTCGATCGTCCGGTCGTTAGCGGTCATCCGCAGCCAGCCGCTGCTCGCAAAGGCGCGGATAAGCGGCGATCCGCCGGCGATTTCCTGCGACTGGAAAAACGGCATTTCGTCGATTTCGGTCTCGCCGGTGATGCGCAGCTTGGCGCTCCCCGACGCCAGTTCGATCGCCGTCAGATCCGGCGCGCCGCCCGAAATCCCGGCAAAGATGCGGTTGCCGCCCTGCTCGCAGCGGAAATTCAGCGGCTGGTCGTCGGTGCCATCGACTTCATAGGCGAGGATCGCGTCCGACACGCGGTCTTCATTGATCCGCATCGTCCAGTCATAACCGTCGGCGACCGCGGGCGCCGCGCTCGCAGCGCCGCCGCCCAGCGCCAGCATTGCCGCACCGCTTACGGCAATCATCGTCCGCTTCATCATCATCGTCCTTCGCATCATACCGGCATGGGTTTAGCCGCTTATGACCCCGAAGCCACTGAATTGACTGTGAACTCGATCACAATTTTCGGTCAGCCGAGCGCCTTTTTGAGCAGCTCGTTGACCACCTGCGGGTTCGCTTTGCCCTGCATCGCCTTCATCGTCTGGCCGACGAAGAAGCCGAACAGCGCTTCCTTGCCGCCCTTATACTGCTCGACCTTGTCGGCATTGGCGGCCAGGATCTTGGCAATCTCGGCCTCGATCGCGCCGGTGTCACTCGTCTGCTTCAGCCCGTCGCGCTCGACGATCGCCGCGGCGCCGTCGCCACTTTCGAGCATCTTCTCGAACACTGTCTTGGCAATTGTTCCCGAAATCGTGCCGTCGGCGACGAGGCCGAGCAATTCGGCGGCCTGCTCCGGCGACACCGGCGAATCGGTCAGGTCGCGGCCCATGCGGTTGAGCGCCCCGAACAGCTCGCTCGTCACCCAGTTCGCCGCGGTGGCTGGCTTGGCGCCCGTGGCGAGCCCAACCTCCAACAACGTATCGAACCAGCGCGCCGCCTCGACCTCGGCGGTCAGCACATCGGCGTTATAGGGCGAAATCCCCAGCGCCAGATAGCGGTCGCGCTTGGCGTCGGGCAGTTCGGGCAGGCTATCGCGGCACTCGGCCAGAAACGCATCGTCGAGTTCGAGCGGCAGCAGGTCGGGATCGGGGAAGTAGCGATAATCATGCGCATCTTCCTTTGATCGCATCGAGCGTGTCTCGTTCCGATCGGGATCGTAAAGCCGCGTTTCCTGCACCACCGTGCCGCCGCTTTCGATCAGTTCGACCTGACGCTTCGCCTCGCCTTCGATCACCGCCATCACGAAGCGCACCGAATTGACGTTCTTCG
>JAHJHL010000112.1 GCA_018823905.1 Alphaproteobacteria bacterium | reverse complement strand
ATGAGCGGTAGTGCCGGGGCGATTTCGCGCAGCGAGAGCATGGTTTCGATGCCCTCACCGAATGCCATGACCTCGCCCGAGAGCCCGAAGCGGACGCCATGACCCAACAAATGCCCCATCGCGCGCCGCGGATACGCCACGGGCGCCTTGGTCGATCGGTGCGGATCGAGCCAGGTGCGATGGACGCCCATGAGCGAGCCGCCGAGGTCGGTCACCGCGGCGATCATCGCTGGATATGCCGACTCGACCGACGGGGCATCCTCCTCGGACCGGCGATAGTAGCAATGCGGGTGGCATCGCAGCGCGGGCACATCGCCGACGTGCCGAAGCGCACGGCCCGCCAGATAGGTGCGCACCGATGTCCCAGCGATGGGCTTCGACGCCGTCCAAAGCCGCGCTGCCGCGTCCGGGCTGCCAGTGGGCGCCCGGCGCGGCCGGCGCGGCCTCGGACCCTGCGTGCCCGCGTCGGATTGAGGCAAGCTCAGAAATCCCCGAGCCTCAGCGAGCGTTTCAGCGAGGTTCGTATGCGCGCAGCTGGCGGCGATGATGTCGAGCAGGTCACCATGATCGCCAGTCGCGGCGTCAGTCCATTTGCCCGCCGTGCGGCGACCATCGCCATCGGCGAGACGCACATAAAGACTGCGCCCAGGCGCATTGCCCTTATCACCGACCATCCAATAATGGCCTTCGCGGCGACCGTTCGAGAGATAGTGGCGGCACACCGCCTCGGCATTTTCACCGAGACGACGCGCAAGTTCACGGACCGGACTTTCCATAGCGGGGCTCCTTCAGGCGGCCTTGCGATCCGCGATCCGCTGGATCGGAAATCGATCCACCAGCCGCGCGAACACGTCGGCGCCAGCAGCCCCTGCCGGCACGTAGAGCTTCAGTTGCCACGAGACGATTTCGGAAATCAAGCCAAATGCCTTCAGCCGGTCAACACCAAGATCGTTGAAGCCGGACAGCTCGATCCGCCAGTCGTTCATGGCGCGAACGCGGCGCAGCATCTGGCCTTCCGCAAGGTGCAAGACAGCCTCGCCCTTTTGCAGAAGTTGCCACGCTTCGTCTTTTGGGAGGTCGCACGGCGTGTCGCGGATCACCGATGCCACCCAGCCCGGCGAGACCTTGCGCCCGATGATGCGTTCGCCCTCGTCGGTCTGGAGCCGGTAGACGCGCGACGATTCCTTGGGCAGCAGCCGCCAGATCGGCAGCAGCAAGCCCGACACCATGTGCAGGGTCGACGTCTCGTAATCGGGAATGTCGGCCAGTTCGGCCTTCCAGACATCGGCGAACTGATCGCGGTCGGCAGGCTGCCAATGGCTCATGACGAAATCGGCGAGCAGCATGTGGCTGGCGTCGAGGGGCCGATGGAGCCGCACGCGGCGGTGGATTGCGCCATCGTCATCGATCACGCTGCGCGCCCCGAGCTTCACCGCAGCACGCTGCGAGCGCTGGTTCACAAGCAGTTCGCCGCCGCGTTCGCGGACGAGCGCCAGTGCATCGTCAAGATCGAGCGGCAGCACCCGCTCCTTGCGCTCGATCGTCAGAAGCTGCGTCGCCGCCCCGGTGCCGGGATGGGTGTAGATCGTCTGCCGTGCGTTCACCGCGAAGCTCTCGGCGCGCAGGGTTTCGAGGCCGATCTCATAGGTTCCCGCCGCGACCGCCGCCTCGATGCGATGCACGAGCAGACCCTCGAAGGCCTCGAACAGGATGTTCTGGAGGTCGATCGTGAGGGCAAGCATGCGATTGAGGAAAGTGGTGATCGGCGGCAGTTCTTCGCGCAGGCAACCGTCGATATCGAGCAACGACAATCCTGTCGCGCTTTCGAATGTAAGCAGCGAGCAGCCTTCGACCTTGGCATTCACGATCAACAGATAGAGCTGGCGCAGCGCATCGCGGGCATAGAAGGATTCCAGATTATCCTCGGGCCGAAACATATTCTGCCCGCCCGTCTGACGCTGGCCGCGCGTGATCGCACCCATCGAATCGAGCCGCCGCGCGATCGTCGATATGAAGCGCTTCTGGGCCTTGACGTCGGTCGAGACGGGGCGAAACATCGGCGGCTGCTTCTGGTTCGTACGATTGGTGCGCCCGAAGCCCTGGATCGCGGCATCGGCCTTCCACCCCGCCTCGAGCAGATAGTGGATGCGCCGCCGCTGGTTCTTCGCGCCGAGATCGGCATGATAGGAGCGGCCCGTGCCCCCGGCCTCCGAGAAGACAAGGATGCGCTTCTCATCGTCCATAAAGGCGTGGGTCTCGCCGATGTTCGCGCTTCCGGGCCGGTTCTCGACCGCAAAACGCACATCTCCGTCGTCGCCCGTCCGCGGGACGATGCGGCGCGAGCGCCCCGTGACCTCGGCGACCATATCTGTCCCGAAATGCTGGACGATCTGGTCGAGCGCGCCGGGCACCGGCGGCAGCGCCGCGAGCTTCTCGATCATCGCGTCGCGACGCCGGCACGCCTCGCGGCTGACGATCGGGTTGCCGGCCTCGTCATAGGCGGGCCGCGAAGCAAGATTGCCCTCGCCGTCGGTGCAGGGCTCGAACAATTGCACCGGGAAACCATGCGCGAGATAGTCGAGCACATATTCGCGCGGGGTGATGTCAACCGACACGTCGCCCCAATCCTCCGCCGGGATCTCGGCGAGCCGGCGTTCCTGAAGGGCTTCCCCGGTCGAGACGATCTGGACCACCGCCGCATGCCCCGCCTCGATATCGCGCGCGATGCTCGCAATGGCGCTCGGGGTCTGCATCGCGGTGATGAGATGGTTGAAGAGGCGCTGCTTGGTGCTCTCGAACGCCGAACGCGCCGCCGACTTCGCCTGCGCGTTGATCGTGCCGTGCTCGGCGCTCGTCACGCCCGCCGCCTCCATAGCAGCGGCGAGATTGTTGTGAATGACCTGGAAGGCGCCGGCGTAGCTGTCGTAGATGCGTCGCTGCTCGTCGGTGAGCTTATGTTCGAGCAGCTCATATTCGACCCCATCGAACGACAGCGACCGTGACGCGTAGAGGCCGAGCGCCTTGAGGTCGCGCGCGAGCACCTCCATTGCCGCCACGCCGCCCTGCTCGATCGCGGCGACGAACTCGCTGCGCGAAGCGAACGGAAAGTCGTTCCCGCCCCACAGGCCGAGCCGCTGCGCATAGGCGAGGTTCTGCACCGTCGTCGCCCCTGTCGCGGAGACATAGACGATGCGCGCGTCGGGAAGCGCGTGCTGAAGTCGCAATCCCGCTCGCCCCTGCTGCGACGGTTTCTGGTCGCCGCGCTCGCCCTTTCCACCCGCCGCATTGGCCATCGCATGGGCTTCATCGAAAATGATCGCGCCGTCGAAGTCAGGCCCGAGCCATTCGGCGATCTGCTCGATGCGGCTCGCCTTGCCCTCGCGGCCCTGCGAGCGAAGCGTCGCATAGGTGGTGAAGAGGATGCCTTCGGCAAGCCGGACCGGCGTACCCTGGCGGAAGCGCGACAGCGACGTGACGAGCAGGCGCTCCTGCCCGAGCGCCGACCAGTCGCGCTGCGCATCCTCAAGCAGCTTGTCCGACTTCGAGATCCAAAGCGCGCGGCGGCGGCCCTTCAACCAGTTGTCGAGAATGATCCCCGCGACCTGGCGGCCCTTGCCCGCGCCGGTCCCGTCGCCGAGGAACCAGCCGCGCCGGAACTGGACCGCCGCCTCATTGTCCTCGCCCGCGGCACTCACCACGTCCCACGTCTCGTCGACGGTCCACGCGCCGGACAGATGGCCGGCATGGGCCTCGCCCGCATAGATGACGGACTCAAGCTGGGCGTCGGACAGGAGACCGTCGGCAGCGAGATTTTCTGGAAGATGCGGCCGATAGGAAGGGCGCGGCGGCGCGACCGACGCCATCGCCGCCGACTGGACGAGCGCGGTCGGATGGGGAGACGCCCCCGCAATGCGCAAGGACTGGAGCGCATAGGGCTCGTAGATCGCCTCGCCAAGT
>JAHJHL010000111.1 GCA_018823905.1 Alphaproteobacteria bacterium | reverse complement strand
GTTTCTGGCCCGCTGGCGCTCACCCCCTCACCAAGCTTCGCTAGCTCCTGACGGAGCAAGCTGCGCTATCCTCTCCCTCATGGGGAGAGGAGTTCATGTCCGCTTCCCACCCCAAAGCAGACATCTGTCCTCACCGCCGCGCCGCGAAAAAATCTCTGAGCAGCGCCGCCGCCTCCCCTGCCCCGATGCCGTCGTACACCTCCGGCCGGTGATGCACCGTCGGCTGGGTGAAAACGCGGGGGCCGTGGATGACGGCGCCGCCCTTGGGATCGTCGGCGCCATAATAGAGTCGCGCGATGCGAGCGTGGGCAATGGCGCCAGCGCACATCGCGCAGGGTTCGAGGGTTACGTACAGATCGCAGCCGTCGAGACGTTCGTTGCCGAGTGTTGCCGCGGCGGCGCGAATCGCGACGATTTCGGCGTGGGCGGTCGGATCATGCGATTCGCGGGGGCGATTATGGCCTTCGCCGATAATCGCACCGTCCTTGACGACGACCGCGCCGACGGGCACTTCGCCCCGGTCTGCCGCGGTTTTGGCGAGGTCGAGCGCGCGGCGCATCGGTTCGGGCAGCGGAAATTGCGGCATCGCTTTTCCCGCTAGTCGCTTGACGAATCTGCGGCAAGCCGATAAGCGCGCGCCTTTCCCGGCTCAATCCGGTCCTTCCTTCCCCGATTTTACGGGAAGCACCCGGACGCCGAACCGATATTTTTGTACGAGGACAAACATCATGTCGCGCATCTGCGAACTGACCGGCAAGGGTCGTATGGTCGGCAACAATGTCAGCCACGCCAACAACAAGACCAAGCGCACCTTTCTGCCCAATCTGCAGAATGTGACGTTGCTGTCGGACGCGCTGGGCAAGGGCGTCAAGATGCGCGTGTCGACCCACGGCCTGCGCACCGTCGAACATAATGGCGGTCTCGACAACTGGCTGCTGAAGGCCGGCGACGACCAGCTGTCCGATTCGGCGCGCAAGGTGAAGAAGGAAGTGACGAAGAAGCTGGCTGAAAAGGCCGCTTAAGCGCTTTCCTATCGCTAATCGCAATCAGGCCGCCGGTTTCCGCGCGGCCTTTTTGCTGTCTGGCGTCTTGCGCGGCGGCAGATCGACCAGCTCGAACTGGAGCAGCAGGCTGCGCTGCCATGTGTTGAAATTATCATCGGAAACCAGCCACAGCCAGGTGCGGCCATTTTCGACCGTTACCGCGGCGCCTTCGTAATTTTCGGCGAGCGGGCGGGGCACGCGACCGATCGTCGGCGACCGCACCACCGCGTCTTTGGCGATGTCGGCTGGATCGACGATGCCGATGACCGTCGTGAACACCGGGTCAAAACCGAGCCGCCGGTGGACGAGCAGGATGCGTCCGTCGGGCAACGCCGCGGCGTCGCTGACCAGTCCCTTGCCGCGCGAATCGTAGAAGAAGCGAATCGGTGGCGGCCCGGGCGCAGCTGGATCACCGGTGTAGAGCAGCGCTTCAGTCCCGCGTGGATCGTCGTCGGCATCTTCGGAAAAGACCATAGTTCGCCCGTCGGTGAGCCGCGCCATTGCCTCTGCGCCGCGATTCGCGGGCCAGCGCGGTTGGGGCAACCGGCGGCGCGATTCGATGGCGGTCAGATCGGCGTCGAGCCGCCAGATCTGGTTGATCCCCTCGAGCGCGATCCAGGCCTGTCTGCGCGCCGGGTCGATAAACAGCGCTTCGGTGTCGGCCATCGCTTTGGTCGCGGGGTGGCCGTCGGGGGTCGGGAGTGGACGGATGTGAACTGCCGTGACGCGGCCGCGCGCATCCATGGTCAGCCGCGTGGCGTAGCCGTTGTCGCCGATCAACTGGAACTGGTCGGGTCTGACCCGCGCGAGGCCTGAAAAGCCGCCGAAGTAGCTGTTGGGGCTGACGAGGTGCCAGCCGCGGACAAAGCGCATCGTGCCAATCGTTTGCGGGGCGAAGACCAGCGGGCGCGCGGCGGCGCGCTGGGTCAGGTTATCGACGGGAAAGCGCTGCACCGTCCCCGGCACCGGGCCGAGCGCGCAAAAGATCAGGGCGGCGAAAAACAGACGGCGCATCGGCGCGGGTTAGGGCGGCGCGGCGCGAAAGGGAAGCGTGGCGGGGCGCGAAGCTGAACGGCAGCCAACAAGCGCGTTCAGGGTCGGCTCAATGCGAATCGCTCATAACCCCTTCATCGACCAACGCCCAGACGGGCTGCCCCAAGGGGCCGAACGACGAAAGAAGGAGAACGACGATGAAAAAGATGGTGACCCTCTCGATCGCCGCCCTGATGTCCACCGCGACGCTGGGCATGGCGGCTCCCGCTGCAGCGCAGAACGGCTATTACGACCAGCGCGGCTATTCGAGCTACAATGTCGGTTATGACCGCGACGACCGCCGTTATGACCGTCGTTACGATCGCCGCGCCGACCGCCGCGATTACCGCCAGGACCGCCGCTATAACCAGCAGCGGTACAACCAGCGCAATTATCGCCAGTGCGACAATGGCACCGGCGGCACGATCATCGGCGCGATCGCCGGTGGCCTCGCCGGCCATGAAATCGCCGGCCGCGGCGACCGCGCCGTCGGCACGATCATCGGTGGCGCAGTCGGCGCAATCGCCGGCCGCGCAATCGACAAGGGGAATGACGGCTGCCGTTAAGGGCAGTCCCGACCTCCAATAATTTCCAGTCCCCCCTTCATGCCCCGTCCGGCCACCGCCGGGCGGGGTTTTCTTTGTGCCGTGGCGCCGCGAGGCAGACGGGGTTGCCTAAAAGGCCGCCAAAGCCTAGGTTCTTGCGCAAGTGCACATCCGCAATTGGCGGATGCGTGAGAGAGACAGGTAATACTAGCCATGCGGCAAATGGCAGCGCCATCAGGGCGACCGCCGCGGCCCGGGCCGACGGCAAAGGCGCGAACCAAGGCGGAACCCGCCACGCGTCCTGCAAATTTCGTGCGACCGCGCAGCTATGCCGCGATCGACCTGGGCACCAACAATTGCCGGTTGCTGATCGCCCGTCCGCAAGACGGCGAGCTGGTCGTGATCGACGCCTTTTCGCGCATCGTTCGGCTGGGCGAAGGCCTGCACGCCAGCGGCCGGATCAGCGACGCAGCGATGGACCGCACCGTCGCGGCGCTGGCGATCTGTGCCGACAAGCTGCGCCGCCGCCACGTGTCGCTGTCGCGCGCGGTGGCGACCGAGGCGTGCCGCCGCGCCGCCAACGGCGCCGAACTCGCCGATCGGGTGCGGCGCGAAACCGGCATCGTTCTCGACATCATTTCCCCCGCGGAAGAGGCGCGACTCGCGGTGCTCGGCTGCCATAATCTGATGGAACCCGGTGAGGGTCCGGCGCTGATTTTCGACATCGGCGGCGGTTCGACCGAGCTGATGCACGTCGATGTGTCGAACCATGACGTCCAGATCCACGACTGGGTCAGCGTGCCGTGGGGGGTGGTGTCGCTGACCGAACATGCGCCGCTGCCCGACGAGAGCCTGGCGGGGCGCCAGGCTGCTTATGCGCATATGCGCGAAGTGACGCGCACCGCCTTTGCCGCCTTTGCCGGACGCGCCGAACAATTTGCCGGGCAAGAGCTGCGCCTGCTGGGCACCAGCGGCACGGTGACGACGCTGGCCAGCGTGTTCCTGAACCTGCCGCGATACGACCGGCGCGCGGTCGACGGGCTGGTCGTGCCGACCGATGCGATGCGCGACATCAGCCGCCGCCTCGCCGACGCGAGCATCGCCGACCGCGCCGACATCGCGTGCATCGGCCGCGAGCGCGCCGACCTGGTCGTCGCGGGCTGCGCGATATTGGAGAGCATCATCGACCTGTGGCCCGCAGCGCGCGTCGGGGTCGCCGACCGCGGCATCCGCGAGGGCATTTTGCGCACGCTGGCGATGCAGGGCCGCGACGTGCCGGTGACGCGCCGCGAGTATCGCAAATGAGCGGCGGCAGCGGCAAAAGCGGTGGCGGTAGCGGGCGCGGCGGGCTGCATGTCCGCGTCAAGACCGCGAAGAAGCGCAGCGTGTCGTCGACACGCTGGCTGCAACGCCAGCTCAACGACCCCTATGTCCGCCGCGCGCAGACCGAAGGCTATCGGTCGCGCGCCGCGTACAAGCTGATCGAGCTCGACGAAAAATTCGGATTTATCAAGAAGGCCCGCGCGGTCGTCGATCTGGGCATCACCCCGGGCGGCTGGTCGCAGGTCGTCCGCAAGACCAACGCCCGCGCGCGCGTCGCGGGGATCGACCTGCTGGCGTGCGAGCCGATCGAGGGCGTCGAAATCCTCGAAATGGATTTTATGGACGATGCGGCGCCCGACGCGCTGATCGAGGCGCTGGGCAGCGCCCCCGACCTGGTGATTTCGGACATGGCGGCAAACACCGTCGGCCATCAGCAGACCGACCATCTGCGCACGATCGGGCTGGCCGAAACCGCCGCCGATTTTGCGGTGCAAACGTTACAACCCGGCGGGGCGTTCGTGGCCAAAGTGTTTGCCGGCGGCGCCGACCACACGCTGCTGACCTTGCTCAAAAAACATTTCACGACGGTCAAACACGCCAAGCCACCGGCCAGCCGCAAGGGATCGCCCGAACTGTATGTCGTCGCGCAGGGGTTCAAGGGACGACGCGACACGGACACAGGCGCCTGACACGTCGGCGTCACCGCTGACGCCGTGAACGGGTGACCGCTTTGGGGTGGTGAGCGAACGTCGCCGATCCTCCCCGGAACGGGGAGGGGGACCAGCGAAGCTGGTGGAGGGGCACCATCGGTTTGCCTTGACGCAGAGGTGTTACTCTGCGGCGAGGTTCCCGGAAACGTGGACTCAACCGTTCCGATGCTGCGTAAACCGCCTGTGCCCCTCCACCACCCTTCGGGTGGTCCCCCTCCCCCGCTGGGGGAGGATCGCTTGCGCCCGCAACTGGTCGTTTCCCGTCGCTCGGCGGCGGGAACCAGGTCCAGGCTCCGCCCGTCCTTGCAATCGACATCAGTCCGTCAAGCCAGCGTCGCTGGTAGCATCGCCTCCGTCGGTTCGGGCATCGCGGATTCAGGCGTTGTCACCAAATGTTGCGCTTTTTTCCGTCCGCGCTAGCCTTCACGCAAAGGGGGGCGGCATAATGGAAAAAGCGATTTCGGTAGAGGTCGAGGCGTCACGTAAATTGTGGGGCTATAAGCCGGGGGCGATGGATTATGTCCTGTCCGCCGGTTGCGTGGGCATGCTGGCGGCGATGGCGCTGGCCATCTGGCGCGGGCGCGACCAAGTGGCACTGGTCCCGATCACATATCCGATCCATTTCGGAACCCTCGCGATCGCGCTGGCGTTGACGCCCATGCTGTTGTTGCGGACAAAGGGCGACCGGCTTCACCGCATCCTTGGTTATATGTGGATCACCGCGATGGTCACCACCGCGATCGATACCTTTTTCATAAAGGACATCAACGGCGGCCAGTTCAGTCCGATCCACCTCCTGTCGGTTCTCACGCTCTATGTCAGCTGGCGCATCGTCGCGAGCGCGCGGAAGGGCGACCATGTCGCGCATCGCAAACATATTCACGGCATCGTGATCGGGGCGTTGCTGATTGCGGGGACATTCACCTTCATGTTCAATCGCCTGTTCGACGTCTGGCTGAACCGCTAGACTTCGCGATTGGCTCGGCATCAAGCAGGCGACCGCGCTGAGCATCATCCTGATCGGAGCGTTGTTCGGGCTGCGGCCCCTCCCCATCACAATTAGATCGGGAGGATATTATGTCCGCCTCCGGTCGCAGACCGTATTCGGTTCTTCATTTCCAATTCATGCTCGTCATGACTATTGTCGCAGCCGTTGATTATACCGGGGAGAATATATGCGTAGCGCCGTTGCGTCACTGACCGTCCTGTCGTTCCTTCTGGCCTCGTGCGGCGGCGGGGGCGGCGGGTCGACCGGCGGCGGCGGCGGGCCGATTACGGTCGCACCGACTCCCTCGCCGACACCCACGCCGACCGCGGGTTGCGGCCTCGCCGCGCGGCAGACCTTTGCGAAAGCGGTGATCGATGAATGGTATCTGTTCCCCACCGACGTCGCGACCGGGGTCAATCCAGCAAGCTTTGGCACCGTCGATGCCTATATCGATGCGCTGGTCGCCCCGGCGCGCGCGCTGAACAAGGACCGTTTCTTTACCTACATCACCTCGATCGCCGAGGAGAACGCCTTTTTCGCCAGCGGTTCGAGTGCCGGATATGGTGTCCGGCTGGTCTATGATGCCGCGAACCAGCGCGTGTTGATCGCCGAAGCCTATGAGACTGCCCCCGCCTTCGCGGCAGGGATCGATCGCGGCACCGCCATCGTCGGGATCGGCACCAACAGCGGCAATATCCGCACCATCGCCAATATCGTCGCGTCCGAAGGCACGGCAGGGATCACCAATGCCTTGGGACCAAACGACCCCGGCGTAACGCGCGTCCTGCGGATCACCGATGCCGCCGGAACGCGCGATGTGACCGTCGCGAAGGCGGATTATTCGCTCGACCCGATTTCGGATCGTTATGGTGCCAAGATCATCAGCGAGGGCGGTCGCAACTATGGTTACCTCAACCTGCGCACCTTTATCTCGTCGGC
Source organism: Alphaproteobacteria bacterium (assembly GCA_018823905.1). Taxonomy (GTDB): domain Bacteria; phylum Pseudomonadota; class Alphaproteobacteria; order Sphingomonadales; family Sphingomonadaceae; genus Sphingopyxis. The sequence goes on along the minus strand of JAHJHL010000111.1, from coordinate 29,541 downwards.
AAACCCGCAATTGCGCTCCGCCTTCCTGGATTTTCGCAACCAGGGCGTGACCGACATCATCATCGATTTCCGTTATAATGGTGGCGGGCTGGTATCGACCGCCGAGCTGATGGGTGACCTGCTGGGGCGTAACCGCACATCGAGCGAATTATTTTCGCAAACCAATTTTCGTCCGTCGAAATCGGTCGAGGACGACCGACATTTCTTTGGCGCCCAGCCCGAATCGATCGCGCCGATGCGGATCGCGTTTATCGGCACCGGATCGACCGCATCGGCTAGCGAGCTGGTGATCAATTCGATGCTGCCCTATCTTGGCGCCAACATGACGCTGGTCGGCAGCAACACCTTCGGCAAGCCGGTCGGCCAGATCGCGCTCGACAAGGCCGAGTGCGACGACCGGATGCGCGTCGTCGCCTTTGCCACCGGCAATTCGACCGGTGCGAGCGACTATTACGACGGGCTCGCGCCAAAGATCGCGAACAGCTGCGCCGCAATCGATGATTTGAGCCAGCCGTTGGGCGACGCGCGCGAAGCGTCAGTCCGCCGGGCGATCGATTTCCTATCGGGCGCTGGCTGCCCGACACGGATCGCCGAAGCCAGCGTCGGCCCGGCGGCGCAACGCAGCAGCGCGCGCATCTCTGCCGAACCCGAAATGCTGGTCGCCGACCGGCCGAGCGCGGCGCAGCGCGAGTTGCCGGGGCTGTTCTGACCCTCACGCTCCGGCAGGGGCACCGCGCATGACCGCATTGATGCTGCAGGGGACCGGCTCCGACGTCGGCAAATCGGTGCTGGTCGCGGGTCTGTGCCGCGCCTTTGCCAATCGCGGGCTGGTCGTTCGGCCGTTCAAGCCGCAGAATATGTCGAACAACGCCGCGGTGACGATCGACGGCGGCGAGATCGGGCGCGCGCAGGCGTTGCAGGCGATCGCGTGCCGCACCGCGCCGCACAGCGACATGAACCCGGTGCTGCTGAAGCCGCAGGCCGACCGCACGTCGCAACTGATCGTCCATGGCCGGGTGCGCGGGACGCTGGGCAGCGGCAATTTTCGCGAGGCGCGCGGCGCGCTGTTGACCGAAGTCATGCAAAGTTACGACCGGCTGCGCGCAGAGTGCGACATCGTGGTGGTCGAGGGCGCGGGATCGCCCGCCGAGATCAACCTGCGCGCCGGTGACATCGCCAATATGGGCTTTGCCCGCGCCGCGAACGTCCCCGTCATCCTGATCGGCGATATCGACCGCGGCGGGGTGATCGCGGCGATCGTCGGCACCCGCGCGGTGATCGATCCCGACGATTCGTCGATGATCCGGGGTTTCCTGATCAACAAGTTCCGCGGCGATCCGGCGCTGTTCGATGATGGCTATCGCGAAATCGAACAGCGCAGCGGCTGGCCGGGTTTCGGGGTCATTCCGTGGCTCAGCGCCGCAGCACGGCTGCCCAGCGAGGATGCGGTGATCCTCGAGCGCCCCGCCGACCCGCGCGAAGGACGGCGGATGATCGCCTGCCCGATCCTGCCGCGCATTTCCAATTTCGACGATCTCGATCCGTTCAAGCTCGAACCCGGGGTCGAAGTCGTGATGGTGCCGCCGGGGCGGCCGATCCCCGCCGAGGCCGCGATCATCATATTGCCGGGATCGAAAGCGACGATCGCCGATCTGGGCGTACTGCGCGCCGAGGGTTGGGATATCGACATATTGGCGCACCACCGGCGCGGCGGGATGATCGTCGGGCTGTGCGGCGGTTATCAGATGCTCGGGCGGCGGATCGCCGATCCGCTGGCGATCGAGGGATCGGCGGCGGCAGTCGACGGGCTGGGGCTGCTCGACGTCGAAACGACGCTGTCACCTGCCAAGACGCTGCGCCACGTCACCGGATCGGCGTTGGGCGCGGCACTGGCAGGCTATGAAATGCATATGGGCGAAACGTGCGGTCCCGGCACCGCGCGCCCCTTTGCGACGCTCACGGACGGCGCGATTGACGGTGCGATCAGCCGTAATGGCCGCGTTTTCGGTTCCTATATTCATGGGCTGTTGGCCTCGGCCGGCGTGCGCCGTGCCTTGCTGGAACGCATAGGGGTGACGGGCGGCGCACACGACTATGCCGCCAATGTCGATGCGGCGCTCGACGAGATTGCGACCGAGCTGGAGGTCCACGTGGACCTCGACGCGCTGCTCGCGATTGCGACCGTGCGGTGACGGCACGGGCCGGGCGACACAAAATTGCTATCCATGCCCCCAATCCCCTGCAATCACGGGCTTGGCGAAGGGTGCATCATGCGTCTATGGCAGCGCATTGGCCGGGAATCGCCCGGCCGAAACCAGGAGAGAATTTATGAACCACGCCGAACTGTCGGACGCCGTCGCCGCGTCGCTGGACCTCAGCAAAGCCGACGGCCGCAAGGCTGTCGATGCCGTCTTCGCCGCGATTGCCGATGCCGCCGCCAAGGGCGACGAAGTTTCGGTCAACGGCTTTGGCAAGTTCAAGGTCAAGGCGACCCCGGCGCGCGAAGGCCGCAACCCGTCGACCGGCGCGACGATCCAGATCAAGGCCGCCAAGAAGCTGACCTTTGGTCCGGCCAAGGCCGTCAAGGATCGCCTGAACGGCTAATTCCGATCGGCTCATCGTCGCACGCAGGGCTCCGCCGAACCATCGGCGGAGCCCTTGCTGTTTCGGCCCCGCGGCTTTTCAGCCCGGGGTCACGGCTTCGATGGGTTTGGCGCGCGGTTTGGTCGGCTTGATCACCACATCGCCAACATAGTCCATCGCCGCGGGCGTTTTCAGATGCGCCTCAAGCAGATCAAAAATCGCCGCATCCTCGTCCATGTCGAACTTGCGCGCGAACAGGTCGGGGCTGAGCGCCAGGCGCAGCGCGTCGGCGGTGACAAAGGTGCGCGGGCGCAGCTTGATGTCGCCGTCGGGTACCCAGTCGATCGTGCGCAGATCGTCGTTCATCACTTCGCCATGGTTGGGGCTGTTCATCATCAGCGTCTGGAAAAACGCCTCGTCGGGGATGAAGCTGCGGCGATAGAAGGTTTTGAAGCGATCGGCGCTGGGGTGATGCACCGCAAACTGGCAGAAACCGCGGGTCACCGCCTTCCACTGCGTCCCGATGAACGGCGTCGCGCCTTTCAGGAAGGCGCGCGGCAAGCGGGTGCGGAACATCCGCCCCAGCGCTTCGACGAACATATGGCTGACGCGGTTCAGCGTGTCGGGGCGGATCGCGCGCTGATCGAGGGCGCGAATATATTGGCGGCGCGGGTTGGCGCGCAGGAAGTCGCGGATATAGGCCTGTGACTTCAATGGAAAATCCTGGCCGCTGAGGTTGATATAATGCGTCCAGCTGCTGCTCATCGCCAGCAATTTGGCCATGCCGCGCAGCTCGGCATCGACCAGGCTATAGCCACCCCACAACGCCTTTTTCGATTCGATGATCGCGACCCCCTGATAGGGTTTGAGGAATTCGGCAATGTCGGCGGCAAATTCCGCGCCCGAGCCTTTGTCGACATGGATCACATAGCTGTTGCCGGGCGCATAGATGGCGCGGAACATCCGTTTGAACTGTTCGGGAAAGCGGTGGAGGAGAATGAAATAGCCGATCATTTGAGCATGCCTTTCGGACCGCCCACCCGGGCTGTCAGCCCACCGGATGCGCGATCATTTTCCTGTCCCGGAAAACCCAACCAAAGCCATTTTGATCGATAGGAGACAATGCCCGACAGTTGGCCCGCCACGTTACGACGCGGCGCGGTCCAGCGGCATGGCTTTCATATGGGGGGCGTCGGCCGCTTTGTAAGGCCGCGGTCGGCGGGCAGCGGCGGTTATGCGCTCAGTCGATGCTGGTCGGGTTCGGCCACCATGTCGGCGATGAAGACATGCACCGCGGCGCCGTTGATCGGGCGGCTGAGCAGATAGCCCTGGATCTGGTGGCAGCCCTCCTGCCGCAGAATTTCAGCCTGCGCCGCGTCCTCGACCCCCTCAGCCAGCGTTTCCATGCCGAGGGCGTCGGCGAGCGTCGTGATCGCGCGGATGACGGCATTGGCGTTGCCGCCCTGCGCCAGATCGCGGACAAAGCTCTGGTCGATCTTGAGCTTGTCGAAGGGGAAGGAGCGCAAATAGCTGAGCGACGAATAGCCGGTGCCGAAATCGTCGAGCGCAATGCGGACGCCGAGCGCGCGCAGGCTGTGCAGCGTCTCCAGCGTCTTTTCGACATTGGCGATGAAGATGCTTTCGGTGATCTCGAGTTCGAGCCGGTTGGCGGGCAGCCCCGACGAGGCCAGCGCCGACAACACGATATTGGCCAACCCCGGGGTCAAAAACTGCTTCGGCGAGATATTGACCGCGACCGACAGTTCGCCGTCCCACGTCGCCGCCTGGCGGCAGGCTTCGCGGATCACCCATTCGCCGATCTGGACGATGAGGCCGGTTTCCTCGGCCAGCGGAATGAATTCGGCCGGGCTGATCATGCCCTTGTCGGCATGCGGCCAGCGGATCAGCGCTTCGAATGCCATCAACCGTTCTTCGTGCATGCTGTAGAGCGGCTGGAAATAGAGCTCGAACCCGCCGTCGCGGATCGCGAGGCGGAGGTCGAGCTCCATCTGGCGGCGGTGGCGTGCCTGTTCGTCGAGCGATTGTTCGAAAAAATGATAGGTCGCCTTGCCATCACGCTTGGCGCGATAGAGCGCGAGGTCGGCGTTCTTCATTAAAGTGATGCCGTCGAGCCCGTCGTCGGGCGCAACCGCAATCCCCATGCTGGCCGACGCATCGGCCTGTTGCCCGTCGATCAGGATCGGGCGGTCGAAACAGCTTTGCAATTTGTCGGCGAGCGCGGCGAGATTTTCGGTCGCGGACAGGTCGCTGAGCAGGATCGCGAATTCGTCGCCGCCCAGCCGCGCGACGATCGCATCGCCGAGCACGGCTTGCAGATGTTTAGCAACATTGCGCAGCAACGCGTCGCCCGCGGGATGGCCGAGCGTGTCGTTGACGACCTTGAAATCGTCGAGGTCGACATAGACGACCATCAACCGCGCCTCGTCGCGGCGGCGCGCGAGCGCCTGGTCGAGCTGTTCGACGAACAATTTGCGGTTGGGCAGGTTGGTGAGCCCGTCGTGGAGCGCGACATGGGTGATCTGGCGCTCGCGTTCGGCGATCGCGGCGACCATGACGTTAAAGCTGGCGCCGAGGCGACCGATTTCATCGTCCGAGGTCACTTCGACCGCGGCATCCTTGCCTTCACCCAGCCGCCGCGTCGCTTCGTCGAGCGCGCTCAGCGGGCGGGTGATCGTGCGCGCGATCCGCCAACTAAGCACGATGACGAGGGTCAGCCCCGCCGCGGCGAGCGCGACGAGCAGCCATTGCAGTCCCGAATATTCGCCGAGCGCCTTGCTGAGCGAGTGGTCGAGCACCAGACGCGGGCGGACCCCGGCCTGCAAGGCGGGCAGCGCGGTCACATGGTGGAAGACGCGTTCGCTGTCGCCGCTTTCGAGCACGCGGCCCGAGGGGGCGGCAGCAAGCGCGGCGGGAAGCTGCGACGCGCGCACCACGCGCGCGTCGATGTCGACCGCGGCGAGTTTGGCAAGGCGGCGCATTTCGGCGGCGTCGAGCGGCTGCGCCAGCACAAGCCAGCCAATCGTGTCGGGGACCTCGATCGGCGATGCCGCGGCGAGCGCCAGCTTGTCGCCGATGCGGATGATGCCATGGTCCTGCCCGCCATCGAGCGCGTCCCACAGGTCTTCGGAGGCGGGCAGCGCTGCGGTTGCCGATCCGGTCATTGTGCCGTCGAGCCCGACGACAAAGGCGGCGTCGCTGCGCGACCGTTCGCGCAAGCTGACGAGCGCGCTTTCGATCGTCGCTTCGTCGCCGGTCGCCACCGCCTCGCGAAAGCCGAAATCACGCGACAGCACGTCAGCCGACCCGCGCATCTGCTGCGCGCGCAGGGCGATAATCTCGTCGAACACGCGCGCATTGGCGGCGAGGTCGCGCGAGGCGCTGTCTTCACCGAAACGCGCGATGCCATTGCCCGCCAGCAGCAAGATCGCGGCAAGGATCGCGGTCGACAGCGCGGCATAAGCGACCGCAATGCGCAGCTTCAGCGAACGGAAGCGAAAACGTTGGGGAAAGGTCGGGATCTTGATCATCGCAATTTCAGGGCAATTTTGTGGCTGCTGGATCCCGCACCGACCGCGAGCGCGCGCTTCAGCTCGCCCCCCGGGGTGCGGGCGCGGGCGTGCCAGACGGTCAGCTGATGCCCGCCCGCCGCCATGCCCGACAGGCGGACGATGCCGTTCTGGTCGGTCTTGCCCGCGAACGGGGTGTCGACAACGCGAATATAGCCGCGCATCTGATCGTGGATATTGCAGCCGAGCGCGACGGTGCCGGCGATCGGGAAGTTGTGCGAGCGCGTCTGATCGCGGCCGTAGAGGTCGATTTCGAACCGCGCCGGTTTCGAGAAGCTGTACACGCTGTGGCGAACGCTATCGAGATTGGGAAAAGCGACGCTGCTGCCCCGCGCAACGATCAAGGTGCCCGGAACAAACGCGACGCTTTTCTGGGCCATTGCCGGTTTCCACGCAAAGCGGATCGCGCCGCCGCGCCAGCCGCCATTGGGGGTCAGTTCAACCACCGCATCGCGGACAGGCAGGCCGCGCTCGTCGACCACCTGCACCTGGACGGCAGCGGGCGCAGCCGCCCCTGCCGCGGCCAGCGGCACGGCGAGCGCCAACGCTATCGTTAGGAAAAATGGTCCCTTCACGCCGCCCGGTTAGGCGGCAGAGCTTAACATTCTCTCAAATTATCAGTATCATGGTTAACGAAATTTTTTCTCTCTGCTGCGATTGCACCCTTATGGACCAATCGCTCTTTCGCTCGCTCGCGCCGGTTTCGCTCGCGCTTTTTTGCATCTCGACCCCCGCCGCGGCGCAGGAGGCATCGCTGGTCGACGGCGGCAAGCTGCTGCTCACCAATGGCGTCACGACGATCGAAGGAACCAGCGGCGGCGGAGTCGCCACCTGGTCGACGATCGCCGGGCGCGAAACCGACCGCGGCATCGGCCTGTCGGGGCATGTCACGTTGATCGAACTGCCCGATTATGGCTGGCAGAGCCACGGTGTTGCGGTTGGCATCGCGAACCGCATCGAGCTCAGCTATGCGCGGCAGAATTTCGACACCCGCGACGTCGGGACCGCGCTCGGGCTCGGCCGCGGCTACACACTGAATCAGGATGTTTTCGCCGCCAAGCTGCGCCTCGCCGGTGACGTCGTTTACGGCGACCCGCTGCTGCCGCAGATCAGCCTGGGCGTCGAGCATAAGCGCAACCGCGACGCCCCGGTGGCGCGCGCGGTTGGCGCCGCGCACGGCAGCGGCACCGACGTCACGCTGAGCGCGACCAAGCTGTTCCTGTCGCACAGCGTGCTGGTCAACGCGACCGCACGGTTGACCAAAGCGAACCAGGCCGGACTGCTCGGCTTTGGCAGCGCAGGTGACGACCAGCACCAGGTCCAGTTCGAAGGATCGGTCGCCTATCAATTGTCACGGCGCGCGGTGATCGGCGCCGAATATCGCACCAAGCCCGACAATCTGGCGATCGCGCGCGAAGACGACTGGTGGGATTTGTTCGCCGCCTATGCGCTGACCGACAACCTCACCGTCACCGCCGCCTACGTCGACCTTGGGTCGATCGCGACCTTCGACAACCAGCGCGGTGGTTTCCTCTCCGCGCAAATCGCCTTTTAAGGAATCGTATCATGTTGCTGCTTGCCGCCGCCCTGCTGATGCAGCCCGCCACCGAACCCCCGGTCGATTGGGACAAGGAATTTGGGGTCGAAGAAAGGGTCCGCGACCCGGCCACCGGCGAACTGCCTGTCGATCCCTATGTTCAGAGCAACGCCAACGCGGGCGCCACGCCCTTTACCGGCAGCGCGATGGCAACTGCATTCGGCGGTCAGGACGGCATCCGGCGCATCGCGAACCGCACCGTCGAACTGTCGCAAGCCGACCCGCGCCTTGCCGCGATCTTTCAGGCGCACGACATGGTACGGTTGAAACGCACGCTGTTTGAACAATTCTGCTACATATTGAACGCAGGCTGCGACTACAGCGGCCGCGATATGGCAAGCTCGCACAAGGACATGGGCGTGCGAATGCGCGACATGAACGCGCTGGTCGAAAATCTGCAGGCCGCGATGCGCGAGGAAAAGGTCGGCTTTGCAGCGCAGAACCGCTTCCTCAGCAAGCTGGCGCCGATGTCGCGCGACGTGATTACGCGCTAGGCTCCCCGACGGGATCGAACCTGATTCTACTTATGGAAAACTGGAGCGGGCGAAGGGATTCGAACCCTCGACCCCAACCTTGGCAAGGTTGTGCTCTACCCCTGAGCTACGCCCGCTCTGGCGGCTGAAACCGGTCGGTTCCAGCGGGTGAGGCGGGCGCTTAGCATCGGCTTTTTGAGTCGGCAACCCCCCTTCATGCTTTTCGCATCTTATCTCGGGTGAAGGGTTGGCATATTCGCGTCAATTCCCACATAGATGGTCCGGCATTTTGAACAGGAGCATGACGCGTGGCCACTTTGGGTCTGAACCCCACCGAGAAGGAAGCCGTCGAAGCGTTCCGCCGCGATGTCGTCGAACCGTCGATGACCAAATTGGTGGTCCTGGATTTCTGGGCCGAATGGTGCGGGCCGTGCAAGCAGCTGACCCCGATCTTGGAAAAGGTCGCCGCCGATTATGCCGACAAGGGCGTGCTGCTCGCCAAGATCGACGTGGACGCGAATCGCTTCATCGCCGGCCAGTTTCAGGTGCAGTCGATCCCGACCGTCTATGCGATTTTCCAGGGCCAGCCGGTCGCCAATCTGACCAACGCGCGCACCGAAAGCCAGTTGAAGACGATGCTGGACCAGTTGCTCGCGCAGTTGCCGATCGAAAGCGAAGCGACGGCGCGCGCGGTCGAGATCGCGCCGCTGATCGAGATGGGTGAAACCGTCCTCGCCGAAGGCGACGGGGAACGCGCCGCCAGCATCTTCGGCCAGATCCTCGAGATGGCGCCCGACAACGCCGCGGCGCATGGCGGATTGATCCGCGCCTTTGTGCTCGCGGGCGATCTGACGAGTGCGCAGGGCGTGCTTGACATGGTACCCGCCGAAATCGCCGATGATCCCGCGATCACGCAGGCGAAAAGTGTGCTCGCACTCGCCGCCGATGCCCCCGATGCGGGCGAACTTGCTGCATTTGAAGCGGCTGTGGCAGCCAATCCCGACGACCATCAGGCGCGATTCGACTTGGCCAGTGCGCAGATCGGCGCGGGACAGCGCGACGCCGCCGCCGACAATCTGCTCCACATCGTCGCCGCCGACCGCGAATGGCAGGAGGATGCGGCGCGAGCCAAGCTGCTGTCGCTGTTCGAAGCCGTCGGGCTGGAAGATCCGTGGGTCGCGGCGCAGCGCCGCCGCCTGTCGCTGATCCTGTTCGGCTGATGGGCGAAACCGCGCCTTTGACCATCCAGCGGATCGCGATTTTTCCGCTGCCCGGCGCGGTGCTGTTTCCCGGGCTGCACCTGCCGCTGCATATTTTCGAACCGCGCTATTCGGCGATGGTGCAGGAAGTGCTCGCGCGCGACCGCCAGATCGGGATGATCCAGCCGCGTATGCTGCCCGGTGAAGAGAGCCGCGAACCGCCCGCCCTTTACGACGTCGGCTGCGTCGGGCGGATCGTCGATGTCGAGGCGCTCGACGAGGGACGCTTCAACCTCGTGCTCGAAGGCGTCGCGCGCTTTCGCGTTCGCCGTGAGCTCGACGTCATCACCCCGTTTCGCCAGGTCGAGGCTGAAATCGAGACCGAGATCGAGGACGACGCCGTGCTGTCGAGTGTCGAGCGCGCCAGCCTCGAACGCGAGGCCAAACGCTTTGCGGCGCGGCAAGGTTATGTCGTCGACTGGGATTCGGTCGGCCAGCTCGACGATGTGACGCTGGTCAACGGCATCGCGCAGGTCGCGCCGTTCGATGCCGCGGCGAAACAGGCGTTGCTGGAAGCGACCCCGATCGACGCTCGTGCCGAGCTGGTTGTCCAGTTGATGCAGTTTTTCGGTCGGTACGACAGCGACGACGGCCGCGCCACGCTGCAATAGGCGGCGTTTAGTTCAATTTTCGCGCAGCAGCGTGCCGCCCAATGTCGGTCAGCGCGCGTCGGACGATATGGCGGTCGCTTTCACGCAGCCGATCCGCCGCCTCATTGACCCGCAGCTGGTCGCGGATCAGCTCTCCTTCGGCAGCGAGGCGTGCCTCGATGCGATCATTGTCGGCCCGCGAAGCCCGCGTCAGCATGGTGCGACGGCGCGCTGCCCATTCGGAGACGAGCCGGTCGGCGACGAGGTCGGCAAGACTGTCGCCCGCCGCCGCCTCGGTCGCGGCTTCGGCGATGGGATCGACCAGCCAATCGTCGGCGCCATCGGCCTGAAGTGCGTCGAGCGACAGCGTTGCGGTGACGTGCCGCCGTCCGGCTGAACGCTGGTCGCCGTGGAGGCGGAGACGCAGCGCCTGCAGTTCGGCGCGCAGCTGCCAGTTCACATAGGTGGTAAAGCGGGCCCGCGCCGGATCATAGCGTTCGGCGGCCCGGTGGAGCGCGATGGCGCAGACCTGCGCCGCATCGTCGGCGACGTCGGCCAAGCCATAGCTGCGGGTGAAATAGCGGATGCGCGGCGCCGCCAGTGCCGCGAGCCGCGCGAACGCCCGGTCGGCGAGCACACGCGCTCGCGCGCTGGGTACCGCGTCGAGCGCGGTTCGCGCCTGGATAAAGTCTGTCACTGCTGCTTCGAGCGCGTCGCTTTTTGCCGACATGGTCCGTCCCCATCGTGCCGCGGCGGGGGTGCCGCGGTGACGGGGATAGGGAAATATGATGTGCGGCGGGCTGATGGGGGGCTAGGTAGAAATACTTACACGTCGCCCCTGCGAAGGCAGGGGCCGTTGGCAGCCTTGCGCTACGACTGTAGCGGCCCCCGCCTTCGCGGGGGCGACGGTTAGACCTCGGCGCCCGCAAGCAACCTTGGCAGATCGCCCGCCTCGCCGCGCGCTTCGTCCATGAAGAAGCGCTTGAGCAGCGGCAGGCGCTGTACCGCGCCGAGCCCGGTGCGGCGTACCGCGGCGGCGGTGCGGCCGGGGATGCCGAACAGCCGGGTCAGCCCATCGGTGGCGAGGCTGACCATCATATTGTCGAGCCCGCGCCAGCGCTGATAGCGCGCGAGCAAGGCGGCATCGCCGAGGTCGAGCCCGAGTCGGGCGCCCTCGACCAGCACCTCGGTCAGCGCCGCGACGTCGCGCAGCCCCAGGTTCAGCCCCTGCCCCGCGATCGGATGGATGCCGTGCGCGGCGTCGCCCACCAGCGCGATCCGCTCGGCGACGATCGACGCGCTGTGATGGAACCCCAGCGGATAGGTCATTCGCGGCGCGACGAGCTGCATCGCGCCGAGCACCCCGCCCGCGCGCTTTTCGAGTTCCGCGACGAAACCGCGGTCGCCGAGTTTGGCAAAGCCGGGGCCGTCCTTCTCGGCAACGGTCCACACAAAGGCTGAACGGTGGCGTCCCTCGGCGTCATCAACGAGCGGGAGCAGCGCGAAGGGGCCGGAAGGATAGAAGATTTCATGCGCGACATTGCCATGCGGCTTGTCGTGCGACACCGCGCCGATCATCGCGTGATGATGATAGGACCAGTTGGCGATGCTGAACCCCGCGGCGTCGCGGGTGGGCGAGCGGCGGCCTTCGGCGACGATCAGCAGCGGCGCTACGAGCTTCGTCCCGTCAGCGAGGGTCAGCGTGACGCCATGCGCATCCATGTCGCGCGATTTAACTGCAGCGGGCATATGCAGCCGGACCAGCGGCGCAACGGCGAGCGCCGCGGCGAGCGCGAGGCGGAGCTGACGGTTCTCGATCATCGTGCCCAGCGGCGGGTCGCCATCGGCGGTGACGAAATCGAGGTTGCCGCCGCGACCGCTGTCGGGGGCGCCGTCGGCCACCTGGATGGCGCGGATCGGGCAGCCGTGACCGGCGAGGCGTTCGGCGATCCCCAACACTTCGAACATCTGCCAGGTCGCGCTGGCGATCGCCGACGCGCGGCCGTCGAAGCCCGGTGCGATCGTCGTCACCGGGTCGGCGGGATCGACAATCTGCACCGACAGGCCATGGTGCGACAAGGCAAGGGCGAGCGCTTGGCCGACGAGGCCGCCCCCCGAGATCAGGACATCGCTGCGCAGGGTTTCACTCATGAAACCGCCCTAGCGCGCGGTACGCGGCTTGGAAAGGCTGTGGATGCGCGCTGCCCTGCGCTTGACGGCGAGTCCGGCGCATGTGCATATCGCCGTGGTACATTGATGGGGACCGTAAATAGCATGGCCAGCCGCAAGGGCGCACCGATCAAGGCCGATTGGCGCACCGTTTTTCGCCAGAGCATCGCGCGATCGCTGGTGATCGGCGCAGCGGCGGCGCTCGGGCTGTTCACTCTGTTTCTGGCGCTTGCGCTCGCCACTTACGACAGCACCGATGCGGCGCTGAACACCGCCGCCGCGGGTACCGCCGCCAACTGGATGGGCAGTATCGGCGCATGGTTTGCCGATCTGGGGCTGTCGATCGGCGGGGTCGGGATTGCCCTGCTCGTGCCGCTGCTCGGGCTGCTGGCATGGCGGCTGTGGCTGGGCGAGCCGCAGCCTTATTGGCCGCGCCAGCTTGCCTATAGCTTCGTCGGCATCCTGCTCGTGGGGCTAGGCGTCGAGCTGTGGGCGCCCGCGACGAGCGCGCCGATGCCCGCGGGCTGGGGTGGGATCATCGCGCTGCTGATCGGCGGCGCGATCACGCCGCTGTTCGCTGCGGCGGGCGAGCCCGCGGCGGCACTGATCCGCATCGCAACCATCCTGCTGCTGGTCACGATCGGGCTGTGGCTCGCGTGGCGCGCGCTGCGGCTGGAAAAGGGATGGGCATCGCGCTTCCGCCTGCCCGCTGCCGAGCGCAGCCGCATCGCCGAGCCGGTGCGCGCCGCCGATGCTGGCACCAAGGCGCCGACGATGATGGAGCGCGTCGTCCGCCCGCGCGCGATCGCCGAGCCGAGCGACCGTGCGCCGCCCGAGATCGCCGACCCAGCACAGCGCACCGCGCCCTCGAAACCCCGGCCCAAGCCGCAGACCGAGCTGTTCACCAATTACCAGCTGCCCTCGATCGATCTGCTCGCACCGCCGCCGCCGGGACCGACCGGGCAGATCGACAAGGCGGGACTCGAGCGCAACGCGCGGCTGCTCGAATCGGTGCTCGAGGATTTTCAGGTCAAGGGCGTCGTGACCGCGGTTCGCCCCGGCCCCGTCGTGACCATGTACGAACTCGAACCTGCGCCGGGCACGAAGGCGAGCCGCGTATCGAACCTCGCCGACGACATCGCGCGCAATATGTCGGCGCTGTCGGCACGCATCGCGCCGATTCCGGGCCGCACCGTCATCGGCATCGAACTGCCCAACGCGAACCGCGAGTCGGTGGTGCTGCACGAAATCATCGGCAGCGCCTTGTTTCAGGATCAGACCGGCGCGCTGCCGATTATCCTCGGCAAGAATATCAGCGGCGACCCGATGATCGCCGACCTGGCGCCGATGCCGCACCTGCTGATCGCTGGTACCACGGGGTCGGGTAAGTCGGTCGGCCTCAACGCGATGATCCTGTCGCTCCTCTATCGCCTTGGTCCCGATCAGGTGAAGATGATCATGATCGATCCCAAGATGCTGGAACTCAGCGTCTATGACGACATTCCGCACCTGCTCGCCCCGGTGGTGACCGAACCCAAGAAAGCGATCCGGGCGCTGAAATGGGCGGTCGAGCAGATGGAGGATCGCTACCGGATGATGTCGTCGCTGTCGGTGCGCAACCTCGCGAGCTATAACGACAAGGTGCGCGGCGCGCTGGCCAAGGGCAAGTCGCTCGGCCGCCGCGTCCAGACCGGTTACGACCCCGACACCGGCCAGCCGATCTATGAGGAAGAGGCGCTCGACTATGCGCCGCTGCCGCAGATCGTGATTGTCGTCGACGAACTCGCCGATCTTATGATGACCGCGGGCAAGGAGGTCGAATTCCTGATTCAGCGGCTCGCCCAAAAAGCGCGCGCCGCGGGCATCCACCTGATCCTCGCTACGCAGCGACCCTCGGTCGACGTCATCACCGGCGTCATCAAGGCGAACCTGCCGACGCGCATCAGCTTCAACGTCACCAGCAAGATCGACAGCCGCACGATCTTGGGTGAGGCGGGCGCCGAACAGCTGCTCGGCAAGGGCGACATGCTCTACGTCCCCGGCGGCAAGCAGATCACGCGTATTCATGGCCCCTTCGTGTCCGACGACGAAGTGCGCGCGGTCGCCGACCATTGGCGCGGGCAGGGCCGCCCCGACTATGTCGAGAGCGTCACCGAAGATCCCGAGGATGGCGGTTTCGCGATGGAAGGCGCCCCCGCCGGCGGCGACAGCGCCGAGGACCGCATGTATGCCAAGGCGTGTCAGATCGTCGTCGAAAGCCAAAAGGCGTCGACCAGCTGGCTGCAGCGCCAGCTGCGCATCGGGTACAACAGCGCCGCGCGGCTGATCGAGCGGATGGAGGAGGAAGGGCTGGTCAGCCCGCCCAACCATGTCGGCCGCCGCGATGTGCTGACCGATCAATATGGGCAGCAGCGGTGAGGAACCATTGCCCGTCTCGCGGTTTGAACGGCGTCTGACGAGCAGGTTCACGGCGGGTTCAATGCCCGTCTGCGATGAGCCGGGCGAACATAGAACAGAATGAGAGTCCCATGACCCTGAAAAATCCCCTCACCCGCCTCGCCGTCTGGACGCTGACGCCATTGGCCGTCGCCGGCCTCGCGATCGGCGTTCCCGCGATTGCGCAGTCGTCATCGTCGACGCTGGCGTCGGTGCAGTCGCACCTGAAATCGACCGGGTCGATGACCGCCGACTTCGTCCAGACCGACCGCAACGGCCAGCGCCTGTCGGGCAAGCTGACCTTGAAACGTCCCGGCAAGATCCGCTTTCAATATCAGAAGGACGTCCCGCTGCTGATCGTCGGCGACGGTAGTTCGCTGACGGTGATCGATTACGAAGTGCGGCAGGTGCAGCGCTGGCCGGTGAAAAATTCACCGCTTGCCGCGCTGCTCGATCCCGATCGCGACCTGACCAAATATGCCAAGGTCGTCCCCACC
Organism: Alphaproteobacteria bacterium; assembly: GCA_018823905.1. GTDB lineage: Bacteria > Pseudomonadota > Alphaproteobacteria > Sphingomonadales > Sphingomonadaceae > Sphingopyxis. The sequence continues at coordinate 14,350 of JAHJHL010000111.1, read as the reverse complement.
GGCAGCAACGATGTATTGAGCGTTGAGGTCAAGGATACGAAACGCCCCGAATATGGCACGATCACCATGGTGTTCGTCCGCGACGGCGGCGCGCCCGGCGGTTTGCGCCTGCGCGGTTGGGTCGCGCTCGATTCGCAGAACAACCGCACGCGGATCGACCTCAGCAACCAGAAATTCAACGTCGCGGTTGCCGATTCGGCATTCCGCTGGACGGATCCGCGCCCGAACAAGCGCGGTCGCTGACCAAAGCTGAACGAAAAAATCGGGCTGGGGCGTTTTCTTGCAAAATGCCCTGGCCTTTTTCCGCCGAACCGTCGCCCAGCATCGACGAACTGCAAAATCGGCGCTGCGCCGCCGATTTTCGTTCAGCTTGGCGACAGGGACGCGGGGCTATTTCAACTCTCGAAGACGCCAACACGGCCCCGGATTTGGGTTTCCCCCTGTTGCCCCACCCGGATTGCCCGGTGTCTTCATTCAAGAGCGTGACGAACGCTGACCTTGAACCCCCGTTCCACCGCCCCTGGGACGGGGGTTTATGATTCCCCGCGCTGGCACATGCCAAGCATCCTCGTTGCGCCGCGCGCGCGGCGCCGATAGAGCCACCGCATGACTCGCACCAGCATCGCTTCGTGGAATATCAACAGCGTCCGCGCCCGCATCGGCATCGTCGAAAAATTCCTGCGCGAAGAAACCCCCGACATATTGTGCCTGCAGGAAACCAAGGTCGAATGCGGCACCTTCCCCCCGGAGATGTTCCGCGCGCTGGGCTACACCCACATCGTCACCCACGGCCAGCGGATGCACCACGGCGTCGCGATCGTCAGCAAGGTGCCGCTGACCGAGGTGCGCAAATATGACTGGCAGGCGAATGGCGAGGCGCGCCATGTCGGGGTGACCTTGCCGGCGGGGGTGCGGCTCGACAATGTCTATATCCCCGCGGGCGGCGACATTCCCGACCGCGATCTCAACCCGAAATTCGGGCAGAAGCTCGATTTCTTTGGCCGGATGACCGAATGGTCGGGGGCGCTGAACGGCACCCCCACCGTGCTCACCGGCGACTTCAACGTTGCGCCGCTCGAATGCGACGTGTGGAACCACAAGGCGCTGCTCGATGTCGTCAGCCACACGCCGGTCGAAGTCGAAACGCTCGCGCGGTTGCAGGCGGCGTCGAACTGGATCGATCTGGGTCGCCATTTCATCGCTGCGCCGACGCCGCTCTACACCTGGTGGAGTTATCGCGCGAAGGATTGGGAGGCGTCGAACCGCGGCCGCCGCCTTGACCATATGTGGGTCACTCCCGACCTGCTCGACAAAGCGGTGTCGCACCGCATCGTCCAGCCGGCGCGCGGCTGGGAGCGCCCGTCGGATCATATCCCGCTGGTGACGGAATTTGCCTTTTGAGCGACGCCGACCATAGGGGCGCCCGCCGCGCCGCGCGCGCGATCGACGCGCTGCGGCGCGGCTGGCCCTTTCGCGTCGAAGGTGCGGACGGCACACTCGACCTGCTCGCGGTCGAAAGCGCGCGCGACGACGCGTTGACCGAATTCGCCAGTCACGATGTCCTGCTGTCCGGCGAACGCGCGGTGACGCTGAAACTGACCAACCAGCGCGTCGCGGCGACCCCGGGTCCGGTCCGCCTGACTTCAGCCGCCAGCACGGTCACCGCGGCGCTGGCGATTGCCGACCCGGCGCTCGATCTCGCCCATCCGCTCAAAGGGCCATTTCGTACCATCGCGACCGGCGGTGACGCCGCCGCGGCCGCCGCGATGACGATGGCGCGCCACGCGGGCCTGCTTCCGGCCTTTTTTGTGCGCGAAGCCGTTGGTGAAGCCGAAACCTCCTGCTCGGTTGATGATGTTGCGACATTGCTCGATCCCACCCGTCTGACGATTGCCGCGCGCGCGCGCCTGCCCGTGGCGGCGAGCGAAAGTGCCGAAATCATCGCCTTCCGTTCGCCCGAGGAAGCTTCCGATCATGTCGCGCTGGTCATCGGCCAGCGCGACGGTAATCCGCCAGTGGCGCGCCTGCACAGCGAGTGCCTGACCGGCGACGTGCTCGGCAGCCTGAAATGCGATTGCGGGCCGCAACTCCACGCCGCGCTGCACGCGATGGCCGACGCGCCGTGGGGGGTGCTGCTGTACCTGCGGCAAGAAGGGCGCGGGATCGGGCTGGTCAACAAACTGCGCGCCTATGCGCTGCAGGATCAGGGCTATGATACGGTTGACGCCAATTTGCGGCTCGGCTTTCCGGTGGAGGCGCGCGATTTCGCGATTGCCGGGCGGATGCTGGAGTTGCTGAATATTCCGCGCATCCGGTTGATGACCAACAACCCGGAGAAGGTGGCGCGGCTGGAGATGGAGGGCGTTGCGGTCGTCGAACGCTTGCCGCTGGCGCTGCCCACGAACAAGTTTAACGAGCAATATCTCGCGACGAAGCGCGACCGGACCGGGCATCAGCTCTAACCTCGTCATTGCGAGGAGCGAAGCGACGCGGCAATCCAGAGCAGGCGTAAACCGCTCTGGATTGCTTCGCTACGCTCGCAACGACGAAGTTTGTTGTAGGCCTTAATGCACGAACCTTGCCACCACATCCCGATAGCTACGACTCACCTTCACCTGCGCACCGGATCCGAGCACGAGGAAGCATTCGCCGTTGGTGTGCGGCTTGACCTGTTTGACCTGTGACAGGTTAACGATCGTCGAGCGATGGACGCGCTGGAAGTTGCGCGGGTCGAGACGCTTTTCCAGATCCTTCATCGTCTCGCGCAGGATCAGACTGTTATCGGCGGTATAGATGCACATATAATCGCCCGCGGCGTCGATGCGCTCGATGCTGTCGACATCAACCCGGAAAATCTGACCGCGATCCTTGATGTTGATCATCTTTTCATAGCGATCGGCGGCGTGCGCGTCGGGCTGCGTTTCGGCGTCATAATCGTCGACCGCATCAGGGGCGACCTCGGCGAGCACATTTTTCAGCCGCTCGACCTCGGCCACGCCGCGCTTTTCGGTGAGGCGCTGGCGCACGCGGTCGAGCGCGTCGGCGAGCCGTTCGGGTTCGACGGGTTTGACCAGATAATCGACCGCCTGCGCCTCGAAGGCGCGGATTGCGTGGTCCGAATAGGCGGTGACGAACACAACCAACGGCGGTTCGACCTCCATCAACCCCTGAATCACCGAAAAACCGTCGAAGCCCGGCATCTGGATGTCGAGGAACACCAGGTCGGGCTTGTGGGTCTTGATCTTGCGGATCGCCTCGCGGCCATTTTGCGCGGTGTCGACGATTTCGACATCGGCATGCGGTTCCAGCCGCAGTTGCAGGCCTTGGGTGGCCAGTTTTTCATCATCCACCAGGATGGTTCTGATCGTCATGTCCGTTCGGTTCCAATCGTCATTTGCCCATCGGGCTGAAACGGAAACTCGATAATCACCGTGAATCCACCATCAGCGCCGCGTTGGGCATCGAACCGGTGCTGGTCGCCAAAAGCCTGCGCCAGACGGTCCCTGATATTGGCTAAACCCACGCCGGTCGATTCCGTTGCAAGGCCTGTCGTGGGGTCCGCACGGTCGGCTGACAATCCCGCCCCGGTGTCGGACACGGTAATCCGAACATTTTGACCGGCAAGCTGCGCCGAAATCGTGATATCGGCGCCGTCTTCCTGCGGCGTCACCGCATATTTGATCGCATTTTCCACGAGCGGTTGCAGCAGCAGCGAGGGCAGTCTGGCGCGCGCGACGACCGGATCGATCGCGAAATGCGGGCGCAATCGCTCCTCGAAGCGCATTTTTTCGATGTCGAGATAGAGCTTCAGCGTCTCGATCTCCTGCGCCAGCGTCACCTGCGCGGTCGGTTCGTTGGCCAGCGTGTAGCGCAGGAACGCCGAGAGCCGCGATAGCATCGCATTGGCCGGTTCGGTCTGCTTGAGCAGCACGAGCGTCGAAATGCTGTTCAGCGTGTTGAACAGAAAATGCGGGTTGAGCTGGTAGCGCAGCATCGCAAGCTGCGCCGACGCGGCCTGCGCCTCGAGCCGGATGACGCGATCATTCTGTTCCTCGAGCTGGAGGAAATAGTTGATCGCGAAATAGAGCGCCGACCAGGCCGCGAGCGACGTCGCGTCGATATAGACGGCGCCGAGGAGCAGGCTGGTGAACCCCGCTTCGCTGTTCGGATTCTGGATCTGCGCAACCCACGCGTCGATAAACGCCCACAGCGCGGTTGCGATGCCCGACAGGCCAAAACTGACCCCCCACATCAACAGCGGTCGGCGGCTGATCAGCGCGCGGTAACACACCGCCAGGATGAGCGAGAGCGAGAAGCCGGTGATCGCCGAAATCGTCTGCGGGATCAGAAAGGTGAGCGGCTGACCGTTGGCGAGCCCCGACACCCCGCGCAGGCCGAGCCAGGCGGCCCAACCCAGAAGCTGGAGGTTCCAGAACGCGCGGACCTTGTTGTCGAAAAAGGGTCCCGGCGAGGACAGGCGGAACAGCGGCATGGGGGTCCGTAAAGTAGCGATGGCTCAGCGCCCGCGCGCGCGCGGGCCGACACCGGCGCGGCTGGTCATTCGGCGGCCACCGGCGCCATTGCTCCGTCAGCGCGCACCCGCGCCTGGCCCAGCGGCTGGAGTTCGGCGCGGTGCTTCCACAGCAATTCCTTGTACCCGATCACGCGGCCATCATGCGCGGTCAGCGTCACCGGCCCGATCGGCTGCTCGTCACGCGCATCGACCAGCACCGGGGTCGACGGCACGCCGGCGCCCCATTTTTCGCCCCATTGGCGCAGCGCAATCATCGCGGGGAGCAATTCGATGCCCTTTTGGGTCAGCTGATACCGCACCTTGCGGCGGTCTTCGGCCATGACTTCGCGCGCCATGATGCCATGGTCGACCAGCCGCGACAGCCGGTTCGACAATATGTTGCGCGCGATGTTCAGTTCCTGCTGAAATTCCTCGAAATGATGGACGCCGTTAAAGGCGGCGCGCAGGATCATGAACGACCAGCGTTCGCCCATCGCTTCCAGCGCCAGCGGCAGGGCGCAATTGCCCCCGTCGATATCGTTCAAAAGTTCGCGTAATTTTCCCATAACCCAAACCCTAACGTAAAATCGGCCGCCGCACCAAAAAAATATAGAGGCTGCGTTGCATTTCGCAACGGGATAGATTGCCGTTACGGCAAACGTCATCGGCGCGCACAGAAGATCGTGTCAGGACGTGATCCGGTTACGCGCCACAATAACCCACCAGCGGGAGAGGGCCGGCAAGCGGCTGGCGACATGCCAGGGATCAGCCTGGAAGGCGCGGCGCACCAGATCGCCGCGCCAGCGCCAGTGGCTGCGCAGTACCAGCTGAAGCAATATTTCGCTGCGTCGACGCGGCGACAGCGTTTCGGGAAGGGCGCGCTCGACGATCTGGGCCGTGAGCGCCTGAATCGCGTCACCGCGCTGGCTGGTCAGGCTGCCGCCATGCTTGCGATAAAGATAAAGATCTTCATCGAGGGTGACAAAGGCGAATTGCCGGGCCGCGCGCAGCCAGAAATCATAGTCTTCGACGCCGAACAGATCGACATCATACCCGCCAAGCGCTTGGGTCACGCAGGCGCGATACAGGAAGCAAGCGCCGATATTGTTGCCGAAGAGCAGCCGCTCGACTGGGCCAACTTGTGACCGCCCCAGTTCGGCGCCCTGTTCGTTGATCAGGGTGAAGTCGGCGTGTGCGATGTCGGCTTCGGGATGCGCGTCAAGCGTCGCGACAAGGCGGCCGAGCATCTGTGGCCGCAGCAAATTGTCGTCCGAGGTCCAGCTATGAAACGCGCCGCGCGCCAACGCGAAGCCCGCATTGAGCGCCGCGGGTAGGCCAACATTGGTTTCAAGCTGCAACAGTTGGACGCGCCGGTCGCGCGCCGCGGCATCGGCCATGATCGTCGGCGATGCGTCGCGCGACGCGTCGTCGACCAGAATCAGTTCGAAATCGGCAAAATCCTGCGCGAGCACCGAGTCGATCGCTTCGGCAAGCCAGCGCGCCCCATTGTACACAGGCATCACCATCGACACCCGCGGCGGTGTGGTCGAATCGAGTGTATCGGTCCCCATCAGACACCTGTCCTAACCGCGACGACCGAAGCTTCCAATCGCCTTTACCAAAGTTGCTAACGCACTGGCGACGCGCGCAATCAAATTTCGCATTGCAATTGGCCCGACATGAACGACATTGCACGCAATGCTGAGGCAATATGAACTTGTCGAGCGCGTGCGCGCTTATGATCCCGACGTCGACGAGGCGCTGCTCAACCGCGCCTATGTGTTCACCGTCCAGAAGCACGGCAGCCAGAAACGCGCCTCGGGCGATCCCTATTTCAGCCATCCCGTCGAGGTGGCAGGAATCCTCACCGAACTGCACCTCGATTGCGAGACGATCGTCACCGCCCTGCTCCACGACACGCTCGAAGACACGCTCGCCACCCCCGAAGAGATCGAACAGCTGTTCGGCGCTGACGTTGCGCGGCTCGTCGACGGGGTGACCAAGCTATCGAAGATCGAAGCGCAGACCGAAAATGAGCGCGCTGCCGAAAATCTGCGCAAATTTCTGCTCGCGATGTCCGACGACATCCGCGTGCTGCTGGTCAAGCTCGCCGACCGGTTGCACAATATGCGCACGCTGCATTTCATCCAGAATCCGGAAAAGCGGCGGCGCATCGCCAAGGAAACGATGGATATCTATGCCCCGCTCGCCGAGCGGATCGGCATGTATGAATATATGCGCGAGATGCAGTTGCTGGCGTTCAGCGAGCTCGAACCCGAAGCCTATGCAACGATCACCGGCCGCCTCGCCAAGCTGACCGCCGGCGGCAAGGACAAGGTCGCGGGGATCAGCCGCGATTTCAAGGAATTGCTCGCGGGCGCGGGGATCGATGCCGAGATTTCGGGCCGCGAAAAACACCCCTATTCGATCTGGCGCAAGATGCAGGAGCGCCATGTCAGTTTCGAACAGGTCACCGACATCATCGCGTTTCGGATCGTCACCCCGACCGACGCCGATTGCTACGCCGCGCTGGGTCTGATCCACCGCAAATGGAAAATGGTTCCGGGCCGCTTCAAGGATTATATCTCGACCCCAAAGCGCAACGGCTACAAGTCGCTGCACACGACGATCATGCACCAGCAGAATATGCGGATCGAAATCCAGATTCGCAGCTTGGGTATGCACCAGCAGTCCGAATTCGGGTTCGCGGCGCATTGGGCGTATAAGCAGGGTGGCACCGCCCCCGACGGGCAGGCGGGGTGGATCCGCGACCTCATCGAAATCCTCGAGCAGACGCACGATCCCGAGGAGTTCCTGGAGAACACGCGCATTGCGATGTACCAGGATCGCATCTTTGCGTTCACGCCGAAGGGCAGCCTGCACCAGCTGCCGAAGGGCGCGACCCCGGTCGATTTTGCCTATGCCGTCCACACCGGGCTGGGCGACCGCACCGTCGGCGCCAAGGTCAATGGGCGGCTGGTGCCGCTGCGTACCCAGCTCAACAACGGCGATACCGTCGAAATCCTGTCCTCCGACAAGCAGACCCCGCAGCCGACCTGGCTGGGTTTCGCCGTCACCGGCAAGGCGCGCGCCGCGATCCGCCGCCATGTGCGGTCGAAGGAAAAGGTCGAGCTCGCCGCGCTGGGCCGCAAGATGTATGACGAAATTGCGCTGCGTTTGCCGAACAAGGTCGGCGACAAGGCGCGCGCCGCGGCGCTCAAGCGGCTCAAGCTGGACGACGACAGCGCGCTCTATATCGCGATCGCCAAGCAGCGCCTGACCGACAATATGGTGCTCGAAGCGCTGGTCCCCGGCATCACCGCCGAGATGAAGGCCAAACCCGGCAAGTTCGGACAGGGCGCCGCGGTGTCGATCGCCGGTCTGACCCCCGGCGTCGCGTACCAGCTCGCCGATTGCTGCCACCCCGTCCCCGGCGACCGCATCGTCGGGCTGGCGCGTCCCGGAGAGGGCATCGAAGTGCATGTCATCGACTGCCCCAGCCTGGCCGACGGAGTCGACGCCGACTGGATCGACCTGCGCTGGCAGGAAGACAGCGAGGGCGGTAACGCGCGGCTGTGCATCGTCATCCTCAACGAACCTGGCACGCTTGCCGAAATGTCGGGCATTTTGGCGGCCAATTCGGCGAACATCACCAATTTGCGGCTGTCGAACCGTGAGGGGGGCTTTCACACCTATGACGTCGTCGTCGAAGTGCGCGATGTCCATCATGTGATGCGGATCCTGTCGGCGCTACGCGCGTCGGACACGGTGGTGCAGGCCGAGCGACTTTAGCTCACCCCAAAATCCGTTCGCATCAAGCGAAGTCGAGATGCCTACCGGGCATGCACCAACGATGGGTGTCTCGACTCCGCTCGACACGAACGGGATGGGTGGTTTTTAGTTCGCGTAAGCCAGCGGCGGCCGCCAGCCGCTCTGATCGACCTCGTCGCGGACCTTGTACACCAGCCCTTTGCTGTTCAGGAACAGCTTCTCCATTTCGGGCCGGGTGAACGGCCGCGAGCCCAGGCGTCCGAACACCGCCATCTGCCCACCGGTCTCGTCGACCGCGCGGTCGCGGTCGAGACCCTTCGACAGCGCGAGCGCGGGCGACGGGGTTTTGGCCCAGGCGATCAGTTCGGGGGTTGGTTTGGGTGAGAAGCCATAGAGGCCGGGATTGTCGGGGCTGGTCAGCTGGATCACCTTGATGCCGCCGCGTCCGTCGGCGACGTAGCCGAACAGCGAGGCGTTGGTCGATGCGACGATGACGTCCTCGGCGTCGGTCATCGCGCCGCCAAAGGTCAGTCCCGGCCAGACGATCGGCGCCGCGGGGCGCGTGACGTCGACAATGACCAGCCCGTCGGCCTTGGCCGCGACATACATATAGGTACGCGCGAGATAGATTTTTCGCGCATTGTCCAGCCTGACAGTCCCCGTGGGCACCGCGACCGGCTGCGCGAGGTTGGTGACATCGAACAGCTTCACCCCTTCGGCATCGGTGACCCAGAGGTAACGGAACTGCACCGCGCTGGCGCGCGCGTCAGTCAGCGGCAGTTGCGCGGTCACCTTGGGTGCCAGCGGCGTCGAGAGGTCGAGCACGACCAGCCCGGCGTCGGTGATGATATAGGCGATGCTGCCCGCCAGCGTCACATGCCGCGCCCCCGCCAGCACATTGCCCTCATTCCATGTCAGCGCGCGGGTCAGTTTGTTGTTGCGGAATTCGCCGTCAGCCATCGTGTCGATATCGACGAGGACGAGGCCTTCAACGCTGTCGGTGATCACCGCATAGCGATAGATGTCGTGCATCACCTGTTCGTGGTTTTCGGGGAAATTCTTGACGATATTCTCGTTGCGGCTGACGCTGATCGGCTGCGTCGTCGCGATTGCCATGCAGGTCGCGTTCTTCGTCTTCACATGCGTGTCATGGCCGAGCGCCGAGAACGGCGCGCGGATGATCCGTTCGGAGAAACCCTTGTTGCCGATCGAGGCGACATCATAAATGCGGAAACCGCCGCGCCCTTCGGCGACGAACATATATTCGCCGCGCTGTTGCAGGCAGTTCACGCGGCCGCTGGTGTCCTGAACGATATTCTCAAATTCTTCGAGCGCCTGCGTTTCGCCCGATCCTTTTTTGTCGAAGGTCTTGCCGCGCACCCATTTCTTGAGCTCGCGGCCATTCTGCTCGACGTGCAGCTTCCAATAATCGGGGTAGCTATATTTGTGCAGATAGCTGCCGATCACCGCCTGCGGCTCGTCCCATTCGGTGACGCGGGTGGCCTGGAAGCCATCTTCCATCCCCGACCAGACGTTGAGGCCGACAAAGTTTACAAAGTTGGTGCCGAGCAGCATCAGCTGCGACATGATGGCATTATTATCGTCGGTGGCCGAGACATGGCAGTCGCTGCACTGTTTGGTCTCGGAGCGGCGGACGGTGTGCGGGAAATGCGGGGCGAAGGCCTGGCTGGAATAGCCTGCCGACGAGATCGGCGGCTGCTGCACATAGATGCGTTCGCGGTTGATGTTGGTCGATGACAGGATCAATGCCGAGGTCGAGCGCACCGGGGTAATGATGCCGCGCACTTCGCCGCTCGGACCCGGCTCACCGGGCTTGGTCAGCTGGTGGCGGCCGAGCTGGAACATCTCGTCGCGCGCGACCTGCGGGTTATAGGTCGCGAAGTTGCGTGTCTCCTCGCCCTCGAAATGGTGCATCTTGGTTTTCCAGTTTGCCTCGATCGGCAAGTGGCAACCGCCGCAACTCGTCGTCCAGCTGAGGTGGCAGGTAAAGCAGGTCAGCTTGTCGTCGCCATGCGCGCGATCTTCCTTCGCGACCCCCGGCCCCCATTCGAACTTGCCGTCGTCGGCGCCGCTGCGCGCCATCAGCTTGGCGCGCGCCGCCTTGGCGTTGAAATGCGGCCCCGGGGTCACCGCCTGCTTGACCAGGCTGACCTGCCATTCGAGCGTGGGATCGACGATCGAGCGCTGGATCAGCCCGATGACTTCGGCATCGTCATTATATTGGAACTCAAAGCGGCGGCGTCCGTCGGGGTTGCGCAGCAGCGCCAGATTATTGCCCTGCGGGCGCGCCGCGACGTTCGAGGTGAGCAGGTTCGGGAACGCATCGGCGGTGCCGTGGCAATCCTTGCAGCTGATCTCGACCGCGTTCGCAACCTCGCCCTGGATATAGCCATTGCCATGGCTGTCCTGCGCAAAATGGCAGTCGGCGCATTGCATGCCCTTTTCGGCGTGGATGTCCATCATATGGACCGACTTGCCGGGGTTGATCCCCGGCGGAACAAACTTGCCCTCGACCCCCGGCTTGCCGGGGTCGGCGCTCGCCAGGCAGAGGTCGCGCTCCTTGGGATCGGTGAAATGACTACAGCTTTTGCGCCATTTTTCGGGATCCTTCGGGTCGATGATGTTCGCGGTGTCGGTGCCATAAGTCGACATATTGCCGTCGGCGTTCAGCAGATTGCCATTGCGGTCGCGCTTGAAGATGCCGCGGAAGTTCCAGCCATGGCCGTGATAATCGGCGAACTGCGTATCCTTGTTGCTGTCGTTGACGTCATAGACGTCGCGCAGGAACTCGACATCGGCCCACAGCCCGCGCGTCGCCGCCGCCTCGGGATTGCGTTCGAGCACCGCATGCGCTTCGGCGGCGGTCGGATAGCGCTGCTGCTTGTATTTCTTCTGATAGTCTTCGTCGCTCATCCCCGGCGGGCGCGGCGCCGTGTTGTCCGGCCCGGGCCACATCTGCGGCGCGTCGGACTCATAGTCCCACATCGTGTAGCCGAGGTACGAGTTCAGGAAGATGTTCGGCTGGTGCATGTGGCACGTCATGCACTGCGAGGTCGGAATCGCGCGGGTGAAGGCGTGGCTGACCGGATGCCCCGATTCGCGGCGCGGGCGCGGCTCGCGCTGCGGCGCCCCGGCGGTCGCGGCGGCGGGGTCGATCAACCCGCCATGTCCGGTCCCGCCGACAAAGCCGTCGTCGGGCGTCCTATGCGAGGCTTCCGAATGACTACCGCCTGCGGGCTTTTTCTCGCCGCCATGGCCGTCGCCAGCCCATAATTTGTCGCGGATGGTCGGATCGACGGTGTCGGTTTCGCCGTCGCGGCCATATTTGGCATAGGTCAGGCTGTGCCGCGGCTCCCGGTCGTTGGCATAAACGACATGACAGCCCGAACAGCCCGAATGGCGATAATCGCCGGGCTGGTCGTTGGTGCCCATGAACCACATCAGCGGATCATTGAGGCGCGTCTTGTGAATGTTGAGCACGGGGATCGCGACGCGCAGCCCGGTGCCGGGACCGCGGTTCGACTGTTTGAGGTCGGGACGCCCCGGCTCCTCGAGCCGCTGGATGCTGCCCGTCGGGTTGGGCAGGCCGATTTCGGGGAACTGCGTGTTGATGTTGCGCCCGCCGCGTTCGAAGACGCGGAATACGTCGCCCGGCGGGATCACGCTCCAGCGCGGCAGGGGGTACATTTTGGCAAGCGCGCCGCGCTTTTTCTCTTCGTCGGTCAGGATCTTGTCGAAACCGAACTCGGGCTTGCACGCCTCCTTATATTCCTCGGCGGTCAGCCGCGACGAGGGCGACAATATGCAGGCGGGCTTGCCGGTGCGCGTGTAGGCCTCGCCAAACACGTAATTTTTATACGGCACGATGCCATTGTTATACGCCGCCCCGCCCCATAGCATCGCCGAGGTCGACATCAGCGAGCGTTCGGTCGCCTCGATCACCTCAAGGTGGCACGCACCGCACGCCTCGCGCGCGACGCGGTAATCGCTGGGGTTCACGAAGCGGATGAATTCGGGCGACTCCTTGTTGAGCAAGGTGTAGCTGCGCTGCGGGTTCGCCGAGCTGTCGTGCCAGGCGCCGGGCAAGGTCGGCTGCGGATGCGCGAGCGCCATCACCGCCTTGTTGGTGGCATGCGTGTAGCCGAGCGAGGGGGTGCCGATCTGGCTCGCGTCGCCGCCGTGGCAATCGGTACAGCCCAATCGCACCGCGGGGGTCGCGTGCATTGACGGCTGGTCGGTGCGCGTGTGGCAGCTGTAACAGCCCTCCGACTTGGCGCTGACATCGGCCTCGCTCTGCTCGCGCGGGGCGGGGGGCGTGAAGCGATAGGTGATCTTGAGCGGTTTCTCTTCCTCGGCAGCGCGCCCGACGCTGGCGCCGAAGGCGGCGCACATCGCGACGAAGGCCAGCAGGGCAAAGAGTTTGCGCATCATCATCAAAAACTCAAAATCACATTGGCGAGGATCGACACATAGGCGTCGTTCTTCTGCTTGTTGTCGAACAGATCCTTGAACCCCTTGCCGGGCAGCAGTACCGCGCCGCTGAGCCGCCCGACGATATTCTGCGTCGCTTTCGGCCGCCAGATCGTCGCGACCGACAGATCGAAGCCGATGTCCTTGGGGATCGACCCTTCGGTGCGCAGTGCCTGCAAGGACGAGGTATTTTCGAACCACAGATGGTTGGCGTTGGCGCTGACGCGAAATTCGGGGGTCAGGTCAAAATCGGCGCCGACGCCGATGAAGACGGTGCCGGGGTTGTTGAAATTCGACTGCCCCTCTTCCTTCGACGAGCGTAGCGAATTCAATATGCCGTTGCGACCATTGAGGGCGACCGCGCGGCCGCCGCCGGCAAAGGGGATCGTCTGGCGAATCCAGTAGCTGGTGTCGGCGCCGCCGAAGATCGGGTTTTCGAAAATCGCGTCAAAGCCGCCTTCGGTGTTGTTATACGGGTCGCCATCGCCGGTGGCGTACAGCCCCGAGAGACGGAAGCGCATCCAGTCATAATCATAGCTGAGCTCGACCGCGCCGAAACCCGCGCGGATCTGCGCCGGTTTGCTGGTGAAAAAGCTGTTCCGGTCCTCGCCCAGCGCGGCATAGAAGCTCGCGGTCAGGTTGATCCGCCCGACACGCCCATCGGCGCTGTAACCCAGATAAACGACGTCGTACTCGCGCCCGCGCAGGTCGCCGAGCAGCGCCGGACGCACCGGAAAGCCGTTGTGGTCGATCTGCACATCGTTCTTTTCGCGGTTCATATTATAGGTCACGCTGACCTGGCTGGTCAGCCCGACGACCGGAAAATCCTGGCGATAGAGGTTGGCGGTGAGGACAAAATCGTCGCGCGGGGTCTGGGTGATGTCGTTCAGGCCTGAATTGGTGTCCTTTTCGAGCCGCCAGAAAGCGGCGAAATTATACTGGAAACGATTGTTGTCGCGATTGCCGAAGAAACGCAGGCCGAGCTGGCTGTCGTTGAACAGGAAGCCGCGAAAATCGCTCTGGAACGGCTGGATACCAAGCCGCACCGAATAAAAGTCATAACGGTCCGACGTGTTACCGAGATGCTTGTCGACGAACAATTCCTGCACCCCCAGGAAGCTGTCGTAACGATGGCTCGCCTTCGACGGGCGCACGTCGAGCACACGCCGTTCGGGGACGTCGACATAATTGGCCTGATAGGCGAGGGTGACGCGATATTCGATATCGGGCGGCTTGAACGCGGTCGATCCCTTGATCAGCGCCGCGCCGACGATGAAAGTCTGGGCAAAGACAAAGCTGCGGTCCTTGCCGAACACGTCGAGGCTGCCCGGGCGTTCGGTGGTCTGGACCCCGACCGGGATCGGAAAGGTGCGCGGTTCGAACACCGTGTCGGACACCGCATTGGCGACGATGAACCAGTCGTCGCCCTTGATCGGCAGCCACGGCACTTTTGCGGGGTCGATCGCGCGGTCGCCCTTGTAGGTGTTCTGGTGATAGGGGTCGAACCAGTGTTCCTTGACCACCCCCATGCTTTCGATCAGCCGCCAGAGGTCGGGAACCGGCAACTGGTAGATC
>JAHJHL010000110.1 GCA_018823905.1 Alphaproteobacteria bacterium | reverse complement strand
GGCTCCGCCTGCCTTCCGGCGCGCGCACGATCGCGTCGGGGCCGGTCGATATCGGTGCGCGCGCCGCCGCCTTCACGCTCGACATCGACGATATTGCCACGGGCAGCCAGCCCGCGCTGGCCGAAGCCGCCCGCCCCACCGCGGGCAGCGCGGCGCCGCGCCAGCCGGTGACGACCGCGATCGCGGCGCCCGCCGCCTTCACCGGCCGTTTTGCCTGGCCGCTGAACGGCCCGATCCTCGCGCGTTTCGGCCCGCTCGCGCCGGGCAAGGTCAGCGACGGGATCAACATCGCCGCCGCCGCCGGCACCCCGATCCGCGCCACCGCCGACGGCGTGGTCGCTTATGCCGGTGACCAGATTGGCGTTTATGGCGGGCTGATCCTGATCAACCATGGCGGAGGCTGGGTCAGTGCCTATGGCCATGCCGCGCGCATCGACGTGCAGCGTGGGCAGGCCGTGCGGACGGGCGACGTCATTGGCCGCGCTGGGGCAACGGGGCAAGTCCAGACGTCGCAACTCCATTTCCAGCTGCGCAAAAATCGCATACCCGTTGATCCGATGAAACAATTGCCGCCCCGATGAGCAATCGCAAACCGTCCAAGCTGAAACTGCAGCACCGTTTTCAGCCACTCCGCCGCGCCAGCAAATGGCCGGTGTGGGCCGATGTCGGCGCGCGACTCAGTCTCGCTTTCTTTCTGATCGGCATCGTCGTGCTCGTTCACTGGATCGATCGCGAGGGATTGATCGACCATTACGACGGCCATGTCAGCTTTCTCGACGTGGTCTATTTCACCATGATTTCGGTCACGACGACGGGGTTCGGCGACATCGCGCCGATTTCAAACCGTTCGCGCCTGATCGAAGCGGTGATCGTCACCCCGATCCGCATCGCGGTGCTGTTTATCTTTGTCGGTACCGCCTATAATTTCGTCCTCAAACGCACATGGGAAAAATGGCGCATGGCCCGCATCCAGGCACAGCTCACCGATCATATCGTCGTCCTTGGCTTTGGCGTCAGCGGCAGCGAAGCGGTCAAGGAACTGATCGCGCGCGGCACCGATCCGGCGTGCATCGTCGTCATCGACCAGTCGGCGTCGCGCATCGAAGAGGCCGAAGCGATGGGCTGCAACGTGCTCCAGGCCGACGCATCGAACGATGACACGCTGATCGACGTCCATATCGGACGAGCGCAGGCAGTTCTCGTGTCGGCGGGGCGCGACGACAGCTCGATCCTGATGGTGCTGACCGTTCGCCACCTCTCGCCCAAAGTGCCGATCAGCGTCGTCATTCGGGCGCAGGACAATGAAGTCCTCGCGCGGCAGGCGGGCGCGAACAATGTCATCAACCCCGTCAGCTTCACCGGCCTGCTCCTCGCCGGATCGGCGCAGGGGGCGCATGTCGCCGACTATATGGCCGACCTCGCCAGCATCGGCGGCCGCGTCCAGCTACGCGAACGCCCGGTCGCCGCCGCCGAAATCGGCCGCAGCATCGACCAGTTGGCCAATGAAGGCCGCGGCCTGCGCATCTATCGCGGCGGCAAGCCCTACGGCTTTTGGGAACCCGAAGCGCAAAAGCTCGAACCCGGAGACCTGATCGTCGAGGTCATCCGCTGCGAGGAATGCGAAGCGGGCGTCGATGGCGACTAACCTCGCGAGTACATCCAGCCCGCCCACAGCCACCCGATAATCAGCAACCCGCCGCCGATCGGTGTCACCGCACCCAGCCAGCGCGGCGCGCCGAGCGCCATCGCATAGAGCGTTACCGCAAAAATCGCCGCGCCGACCAGCAGCATGATCGCCGGACCGCGCGCAAAGCCCATGATCGCCAGCGCCGCGACCGCGTGGATCAGCTGGTAAAGCCCGCCGGTGCGCAGCCATTCGGCCTCCTGCTGCCCCGCCGCGCCATGCGCGCCGAACGCCCCCGCCGCCACCGCGATCGCCGCCGAAACTGCCGCAAATACGCCTATGCTCATCCGTCACCCTATCCGCTTGCAATGCCGCACCAATCCGCCAAGCTGTAAACCGATGAGAGGGAGAAGGCGATGCCCCGCGACGTTCCGCTGCCCACCGGATTGAAACCGCCCAGTCGGCTTGCGCAGCTCGGCGAACTCACGCTGCCGTTCGACATGCTGCGCTACGGCCTGTCGGTCTATTACCTGATCGGCGCCCCGCGTGGCGACGGCCGCCCCATCGCTTTGCTCCCCGGTTATGGCGCGTCCGAACTCTCGATGCGACCGCTGGAGGCGTATCTGCGACATCTCGGCTATCATGTTCGCGACTGGGGCATGGGCCGCAATCAGGGCCGCGTCGCCGCCGACGTCGAACGCTTCGCGACGCAGGCCGCCGAATGGGTCAAGGCCGATGGCGCTCCGCTCACCCTGATCGGCTGGAGCCTCGGCGGCGTCATCGCCCGCGAAACCGCGCGCGCCTATCCCAAGCTGGTCCGCGAGGTCATCACCATGGGCACCCCGATCATCGGCGGCCCCAAATATACCGCGCTCGCGCAGCGCTTTGCGGGGCGTGATTTCGACGCAATCGAACGCGACATCCACGCGCGCAACCTGAAAGGTCTGACCCAGCCGCTGACCGTCATCTACTCCGACCGCGACGGCATCGTCGGGCCGTATATCGCGGTGGACATTTACAATCCGCAGGCGCGCAACATCAAAGTCGACAGCACGCATCTGGGTTTGGGGATCAACCCAAAGGTGTGGCGGATCGTCGCGGATACGTTGGCGGGGAAATAATCTTCCCCTCTCCCGTCGGGGGAGGGTTGCGCAGCCTTGGCAGCTTGCTGCCTAGGCGGAGCTGGGTGAGGGGATCAGCCCTTCCGATAGAGCACATCCCCTCATCCAACTCCGCCTAGTCGGCTTCGCTGACAAGGCTCCGTACCCTTCTCCCGACGGGAGAAGGGAGCAGGACGTGACAAACCCCAAAAAATCCCCTATGCGCGCCCGCAATCATGACAGTCAAAACCCTCCCCACCCAGCCGAAGGTCGGCATGGTTTCGCTCGGCTGCCCCAAGGCACTGGTCGACAGCGAACGGATTCTCACCAAGCTGCGCGCCGACGGTTACGGTCTGTCGCCCGATTATGCGGGCGCCGACGTGGTGCTCGTCAACACCTGCGGCTTCCTCGACTCGGCGAAGGAAGAAAGCCTTGAGGCGATCGGCGAGGCGATGGCCGAGAATGGCCGCGTCATCGTCACCGGCTGCATGGGCAATGAAGCCGACGTCATCCGCGCGCGCTTCCCCAACGTCCTCGCGGTCACCGGCGCGCATCAGTATGAGCAGGTCGTCGATGCGGTCCACGAAGCGGCGCCGCCGACGCAAGGGCCGTTCGTCGATCTCGTCCCCGAAGGCGGGCTGAAGCTCACCCCGCGCCACTACAGCTATCTGAAAATCAGCGAAGGCTGCAACCACAGCTGCTCCTTCTGCATCATCCCCGACCTGCGCGGCAAACTCGTGTCGCGGCGCATCGACGCGGTGCTGCGCGAGGCGGAGAAGCTCGTCGCCGCGGGGACCAAGGAACTGCTGGTGATCAGCCAGGACACCTCGGCCTACGGCGTCGACACCCGCCACGATCCGCGCCAGTGGAAGGGCCGCGAAGTCCGCGCCCATATGACCGACCTCGCGCGCGAACTCGGCCAGCTCCAGACCAGCGAAGGCCGCGCGCCGTGGGTGCGCCTCCACTATGTCTATCCCTACCCCCACGTCGACGCGGTCATCCCGCTGATGGCCGAGGGGCTGCTCACGCCCTATCTCGACATCCCGTTCCAGCACGCGAGCCCGAGCGTGCTCAAGCGCATGAAGCGCCCAGCGAACGAAGCGAAGGTGCTCGAACGCTTGAAGAACTGGCGCGCCATCGCCCCCGACATCGCGATCCGCTCCAGCTTCGTCGTCGGCTTCCCCGGCGAAACCGAGGCCGATTTCCAATATCTTCTCGACTGGCTCGACGAAGCCCAGCTTGACCGCGTCGGCGCCTTCCGCTTCGAACCCGTTGCGGGCGCGCAGGCCAACGCGCTCGACGACCAGGTTCCGGAGGAACTCAAGGATGAGCGCTACCAGCGCATCATGGAAAAAACCGCCGCGATCAGCGCCGCGAAGCTCGAAGCCAAGATCGGCCGCACGCTGCCCGTGATCATCGACGAAGTCGGCGAAGCGGACGAAGACGGTAGCATCGGCGCGACTGGGCGCTCACAGGCCGATGCGCCCGAGATCGACGGCCATGTGTACCTGCGCGATGTCGCCGCGACATTGAAAGCCGGCGATATGGTGGACGTGACGATAGAAGATGCCGACGAGCATGATCTGTTCGGAGTAGTCGCCGCCTGAACCGTCGATTTGTTGGAACGGCATTTACCGATTGGTGTTACCACGGGAACATCTATCGGGGGCTGAGACATGCGGGCGATCAACTCAATAGCCGTGGCCATCGCAGCGGTGGGCGCGCTCACCGCCTGCGACCGCAAGGTCGCTGTCGATGCACCGCCGCGCGCGACCGACAAGGCGCCCTCGCCCACGCAGACATCGCTGATCGCAGTGCCGATCAACGCCGACACCACCGCGCTCAAACAGGCGCTCGAACGCGCGGTGCCGAAGACGCTGTGGACGATCAACCGGCGCGAGCGCGCGTGCGTGAAGCCGCAGCAGGTCAAGGTGTTCGGCAAGGAGGTCAAGGTCACGCCGCCCATCGCATGCACCATCGTCGGGCGCGTCACGCGCGGGCCGCTGCGGCTGCGCGGCGTGGGGGACGAGATTATCGTCGATGTGCCGCTGAGCGCCACAATCGCCGCGCGTGACGTCGGCGGGGTGCTGAAGGGTGAGACCGCGACCGGCGCCGCGATGGCGCATGCGCGGGTCAAGATCGACATCACCCCCGACTGGCGCACCCGCGGCACGGCGCGGATCAGCTATGGCTGGACCAAGGCGCCGGGGATCGACTTTCTCGGCAAGCGCATCACCTTTACCGACGAGGCCGACGCCAAGCTGAAACCCGTCGTGCGCGACGTCGAGCGCGAGGTGAACCGCGAGATCGCCCGCATCGACATCCGCCAGCAGGCGTCCGAGGTGTGGCGGCAGAGCTTCACCGCGCTCGAACTCAACCGCGACAAGCCGCCGGTGTGGATGCGCGTGACGCCGCAGCGCATCCTCTATGGCGGATACCGGATGGAGGGGCAGCAGCTGCGGCTGAACCTGGGGCTCGAAGCGATCACCGAGACCTTTGTGTCGGGTCGGCCCACCGATCCGACGCCGACGCCGTTACCGCGCATGGTTCGCGAAGCACCCAAACCGTTGCTCGACGTGCGGGTGCCGGTGCTCGCCGACTATGCCCAGCTTCAGCCTGTCGTCGATCGCGCGCTGCTGAAACGGTCGGCGCGGCCGTTCGTGTTGCCAAAGGTTGGGCCGATGACGGTCAAATTCGGCAAGTCGACCATCTATGGCGCGCCCGATGGGCGCATCGCCTTGGGCGTCGATGTCGCCATGCGACTGGCCGACCGCAGCGGCGAGCCAACCCACGGCCGCATCTGGATGACCGCGGTTCCGAACAACAAGCCCGGTTCGGCCGAAGTCCACTTCACCAATTTGTCGATCAACGGCGATACCGACGGGGTCGGCGGCGACCTGCTGATCACGCTTGGCCAGAGCCCGGGGTTTGCCCCGCTGATCGCCGATGCATTGACGCAGAACTTCGCGCGCGACCTGAACGAGCTGCAAGGCAAGATCAAACGCGCGGTCGATCAGCGGCGCGAGGGCGCGTTCGTCATCCGCACCCGGGTCGATGATTTCGAGATCGGTCAGATCAAGGCCTATGGCAACGGCCTGTACCTGCCGGTGCGGATGGTCGGCGGGGCCAGCGTCGATTATCGTCCCGCGAAATGATCAGAACAGGCGCGTGATCCCGTAGAACGCCGCCGCGACGATCGCGCTCGCCGGGATGGTGATGAACCACGCCGCGACGACATTGCTCGCCACGCCCCAGCGCACCGCGCTGGCGCGGCGGGCGACACCAGCGCCGATGATGCTGCCGGTGATTGTGTGCGTCGTCGACACCGGGATGCCGAGCAGGCTGGCGGTGAACACCATGATCGACCCGCCGGTCGAGGCCGCGAAACCCTGATGATGCGACAGTTTGGTGATCCGCCCGCCCATCGTCTCGATGATCTTCCACCCGCCCGACAGCGTGCCGAGCGCGATGGCCACATAGCAGCTGAACGCCACCCAGTGCGGGACGTGAAACTCGCCCTCCAGATAGCCGGTGGAATAGAGCAGCACCGCAATGATCCCCATCGTCTTTTGCGCATCGTTCAGCCCGTGACTGACCGAATAGGCCGCCGACGACAGCAGGTGGAGGCGGCGAAACGTCTTTTCGGCGAATTTGGCGGTGGCGCGGTGCAGCGCCCAGCTGCTGACCAGCATCACCAGCATCGCGAGCAACATGCCGAGCATCGGCGACAGGAAGATCGCGATGACGGTCTTGTTCAGCCCGGTCCATTCGATCCCTTCGAACCCCGCATGCGCCACACCCGCGCCAACGATGCCGCCGACCAGCGCGTGGCTCGACGACGAGGGAATGCCTTTCAGCCAGGTCACGATGTTCCAGAACATCGCCCCGACCAGCGCCCCGAACACCACGGCGGGGGTCACCAGATCCTTGTCGATGATGCCCTTGCCGATTGTCTCGGCGACCTTGTGCAGTTCGGGGAAAATCACCGACAGGAAATAGGCGGCGAAGTTGAAGAAGGCGGCAAAGACCACCGCCTGCACCGGGCGCAGCAGCCGCGTCGCGACGACGGTCGCAATGCTGTTCGCGGCGTCGTGCAGCCCGTTCAGGAAATCGAACGCCAGTGCCAGGATGACCAGGCCGACGAGCAGCGGGAAAGCGAGTTCGTGCATGGTTCGCGCCCCCGCTTATGCGTGGTCGATGACCAGGCCGTCGATCTCGTTCGCGACATCCTCGAAACTGTCGGTGACACGCTCAAGGTGACGGTAGAGTTCACGCCCGATCAGGAAGCGGGCGCTGTTCGATTGCCCATGTTCCTTGAACAGGCGCTTGAGGCCGGCGGCGTGGATTTCGTCAGCATGGCCTTCCATCCGCACCAGTCGCTCGGTCAACTCATGAAGCCGCGTCGCGTTGGCGGAAATATTGCGGAGCAGCGGCAGCGCCTCGGCGGTCAGCCGCGCGGCGTCGACGATGATGCCGCCGATGTCGCGCATTTCGGGCTCGAATTCGGTGACGTCATACAGATCGACGGCGCCTGCGGTCTTTTGCATCTCGTCGATCGCATCGTCCATCGAGGCGATCAGGCTGGTGATCGCGCTGCGGTCGAACGGGGTCAGGAAGGTGCGGCGGACGGTCTGGAGGACTTCGCGCGTGATCGCGTCGGCGTCATGTTCGCGCTCGATGATTTCCTGGACATGGTCGGCCATGCCCTCCCCGCCCTGCAACATCCGCGACAGCGCATTCGCACCGGCAACCAGCGTCGCCGCGTGGCTTTCGAACAATTCAAAGAAATTACCCTGTCGCGGCAGCAATCGCTGAAACCATGCGAACATCCGGCTTACCCCTGCTTTCTCTGCAACATTCTGGACGGCGCTGCGCGGCGCGGCGACAGCACGAAAACCGCCATCGCCGAACGAACGGATCAACGCTTGCAAATCCGGCTCTTCGACCGCCAAGGCGGCATCGCGGAACGAGAACCATTTGCGCTCGCGTTCGTCCATTTCTTTCCACTCGGCGAGCTCATTGGTCACGGCCAGCGGGAACACTTCGACATTGTACATGATCGCCGCGCCGTTCGCCCGGCGCTTGCGATATTCATAGCTGCCGATCGGGGTCGGGCACACCGCCCCCGTGACGCCGGCCTCTTCTTCGGCCTCGACAGCCGCGGCGGCGTGGCGCGTCATCCCCGACAGTGGATTGCCTTTCGGCACCACCCAGCGCTTCGTCTCGCGCGAGGTAATCAGCAGGATTTCGGTCGGACCGTCCTGCGCCGGTCCGCCGAATCGATAAGGGAGGACAGCGATCTGACGCACAAACTCGACCTTTTTTCAGAAAATTCATGGCCGCAGCGGGCCGACGTGACAAAAGCGTTACGCCTCTATGACAATATTGTGACAGCGACAAGCGGGCTTCGTCGCAGCCCGCTTTCCGTAAACGTCAATTCGATTGCAAAATGAAACGTGGTGCGTAAGCTGTATCCAAACATAGTCGGGAGACAGGATGATGGCAGGTACGGCGACGATGGAACGCCCAGCAGATACGAACGCTGCACCGGTCGATCAGGACGTTCTGATCGTCGGCGCCGGCATCTCGGGCATCGGCATGGCGGTGCATCTCCAGCAGTACAGCCCCGACCGCAGCTTTGGGCTGGTCGAGCGCCGTTCCAATCTGGGCGGCACATGGGATCTGTTCCGCTACCCGGGCATCCGATCGGACAGCGACATGCACACGCTCGGCTTCGTGTTCGAACCGTGGAAGCATGAAAAGACCATCGCCGACGGCCCCGCGATCCTCGAATATCTCAACCGCATCGTCGACGAACGCCATATCCGCGAGCGCATCCGGTTCGACCGCAAGGTTATCGGGGCCGACTGGGACAGCAGCACTGCGCGCTGGACGGTGACGCTGGAGGATGCCGCGGGCGGCACGTCGACGACGACCGCGCGCTGGCTCTACCTCGGCGCGGGCTATTATGATTATGACGAGCCGTTCGACGCCAATTTCACCGGCCGCGAAGATTTTCAGGGGCAGATCATCCACCCGCAATTCTGGCCCGAAAATCTCGACTATGCGGGCAAGAAGGTCGTGGTGATCGGATCGGGCGCGACCGCGGTGACGATCGTCCCCTCGATGGCCGACAAGGCCGCGCATGTGACGATGCTGCAGCGCACCCCGACCTGGTTCTTCATCCGTCCGGCCAAGGACGCTTTTGCGAATTTCCTGCGTAAAGTCCTGCCCGAAAAACTCGCGTACCGGATCACGCGCTTCAAGAATGTGAAGCTGCAGGACATCGGCTTTCGCCGCGCACGCGAAAAGCCCGAGAAGGTCAAGGATTTCCTGTCGGGCAAGATCAAGGCAGCGCTCGGCGACCGCTATGACGAAAAGACCTTCACCCCGCCCTATAACCCTTGGGACCAGCGGCTGTGCCTCGTCCCCGACGCCGATTTCTTCAATGCGATGAAGGCGGACAAGGCGTCGGTGGTCACCGATCACATCGAACGCTTTGACGCGACCGGCATCCAGTTGAAGTCGGGCCAGCATCTCGACGCCGACATCATCGTGACGGCGACCGGGCTGAAACTCGCCGTTGCAGGCAAGATTCCGGTCCGCGTCGATGGCGCGCTCGTCGACTGGAGCGAGCATTTTTATTACAAGGCGTGTATGTTCTCGAACGTCCCGAATTTTTCGGCGGTGTTCGGGTATCTCAACGCTAGCTGGACATTGCGCGCCGACATCGTCGCCGAATATGTCTGCCGCGTGCTCAACCACATGCAGGCAACCGGCACGCATGTCGCGACCCCGGCACTCGCCGACCCGGCGACGCTGACCGAAGAGAATATCTTCGATTTCTCGTCGGGCTATATCCAGCGCTCGCTGCACATCATGCCGAAAAACGCCGACAAGCTGCCGTGGCGGCTCAACCAGAATTATATTCAGGACCGCATCGACATGAAAACCGGCGCGATCGACGACGGCGTGCTCACGTTCGGCAATGCGCGCGGGGTCGCGGCGGCGCCTGCGGAACTGGAAGCCGCCGAATAGTCAGTCGACGTGCTCGGGCTTGCCTTTGGTCGAGCCTGACGCAAACTCTTCAAGCTCGGCCTTGCTCATGCTGTCGGCCATCTCTTTCGATGCGCCTTTGAGTTTCGATTTCGGCGTGTCGCCGCGTTTGGCGCTGAGCGCCGCACCCGCGGCCTTTTGCTGCGCCTTGGATTTGGCTGGCATGGTATCTCTCCTTTACCGCCCCGCTAGCCATTAACGATCGTCCCGCCGTTGGGATGCAACACCTGACCCGACATGTAGCTGCTGTCGTCGCAGGCGAGGAACAGAAAGCAGGGCGCGACTTCGTTCGGTTCGCCGGGGCGTTTCATCGGGGTGCTCTCGCCAAAACTTGCGACCTTGTCCGCCGGGGCGCCACCGCGCGGATTGAGCGGGGTCCAGATCGGCCCCGGCGCGACCGCGTTCACGCGAATGCCCTTCTCGACCAGATTTTCGCTGAGCGAGCGCGTGAACGCCGTGATCGCACCCTTGGTGGCGCTGTAATCGAGCAGCCCGCCAGATCCCTGATACATGGTGACGCTGGTGCAATTGACGATCGCCGCGCCTTTTTTGAGATGCGGCAACGCCGCCTGCACCAGATAGAACATGCCGAAAATGTTCGTCGCGAACGTGCGTTGCAGCTGGTCAGGGCTGATATCGCGAATATCTTCGGCGGGGTGCTGCTCGCCGGCATTGTTGACGACAATGTCGAGGCGGCCGAGCTTCGCGACCGTTTGCGCGACGATCTTTTCGCCCGACTTGGCTTTGCCGACGTCGGCCTTGATCGCGATGGCGCGGCGCCCCTCCGCCTCGACGATCGCCGCGGTCTCGACTGCGTCGGCGCGATTGTCGAGATAGACGATCGTGACGTCCGCCCCCTCGCGCGCGAACAGCGCGCAGATCGCGCGACCGATACCGCTGTCGCCGCCGGTGACGATCGCCACTTTGCCGTCGAGCCGCCCCGAACCGGGATAACGCGGCTGCCATTTGGGGGCGCGATCGAGGTCGGCTTCGCGATCGGACGGCGGCTTGGCAATCGTCATGCTCGATCCGACCTCGCGGCGCAGCTTCGCCGCGGCCTTCGCCTTTCCTTTCTGCTCGGTCGGGCTTTCACCGACTTTGCCTGCCTTGGGCTGTTTCGCCATGATCCTGTCCTTCGATTTCAATTGACGGGGAGGAAGTCGCGCTTGAATTCGTCCTTCACCGCACCGACCAGCGCACCGGTCACCGGCACATTGATCTTGTAGCTGCCCTCGGCAAACGGACCGATTTCATAGGGCGCGATGGCGATCGTCATGCGGTCGAGATAACGCCCGTCGGACGATCCGAACCACACCGTCTGCGCCGATGCGGGCGGGCATTTGCCGAACGGGCTGTCCGGCGCTTCCTCCGCGACAATGCCCTTCGCCGCTTTGGCGCGCTTGATCCCCGCGCAGAACGCCGCGCGGATCGCCGCGTCGAACGCATCGCCGCTGGTGAACAGGTCGAGCGGCTGGCGCTGCTTCGCCTGATTGCGGTCCCACAACAGCGTGGCAAAGCTGGTCATGCCGTGCGCGCCGCCGGAGTAGGTCTGGATTTCGGCGGACAGGCTCAGGAAGCGCGGCGTGTTCGACACCCGCTGCCACGACTGGAGATGGCTGTGCGGGCGATAGGGGAAGCCCGCCTTTTCCGCCGCCGCCTTGTCGCGCCGCGCTGCCGCGATCAGCGCATCGCGCCGGGTCGTACGGTCGTTATCGAGCCACGCCGCAAGTGCCGAAATCGCCGCTGCCTCGCGCGGATAAGCATAGGCGAATTCCACGAGATCGGTACTTTCCTTGACGTTCGATGCCACGGCGGTTTTTGCATCCGCATCCGCATCGGCGGCGGTGCCCGGTGGCGCCCCCGGCACCGCCGCCGGCTCGTCGGCACAGCTGGAAAGGAGCGCGGCGCCGGTCAGGAGTAGCATGATGGTGCGATACGGTGGTTTAGTTGTCATGCCAGCATAACGCCGGGAATCGACAAAATATCCACGACGGCCTAGCACCATCGGCATGACCGACTATTCCGACCTGATCCAGCCCGACAAGGGGCAGGACGCCCGCGCGATCCACCTTGTTGACAAAAAGGGCTATGACGAATGGCTGAAGGGCCGCAGCGCCCGCGAGCGCGCGCACCTTGCCGCGGTGGGGTTCAAACCCGACGCCTATGTCCATGCGATCCTGCCCGGCGACGACCCCGATAAATGGGCGGTCGTCACGACGGTAGCAAAGACCGACAGCCTGTCGGCGTGGTGCCTCGCCAAGCTGGGCCAGATTCTGCCCGCCGGGCGTTATCGGCTCGAAGGTCAGCAACCGGGCAAGGCGCTGTTCGGCTGGATGAGCGCGCAATATCG
>JAHJHL010000109.1 GCA_018823905.1 Alphaproteobacteria bacterium | reverse complement strand
GAACTCGAAAAGCAACGGGCGGGGTTAACCCCGCCCGTTGCTTCGCCTGCGCTTATGCGCGACAACACCCCTCGGCCTCTAGTTGCAGCTGGATGAAAGATGGGGGTCAGGTCAGTCACCGCAGGCTCGACTGGGCATTTGGGCAAGACGGATGCGATAGCCGGGAAAAGTTTCTTCTGATTGGTATGGCTCGGACCGGGAACAGGGACGGCACCTGCTACATGCGAGTGTCCGGCCTTGCCAAAATGATGCGTGTTTCGGTCAAAACGGTTCAGCGAGGTATTCGAGGGCTCCTCGAAGAAAAGCTGATTTATGATATTTCTTCTCTGCATCCCCACCGGCGTGCGCGGACCTATGCATTCGCCTGCGATGGCGTTCCACAGCAATTCGATGGGCGACAAAATGTCTTTCGTCACCGCGTCAAAACTGACCGACAAATAGGTCAAAATGACGGGGAGAATCTTTTGAATCAAAAAAAGGGAATCACGCTCGCGTGTGCGAACCGCAGCGCACCTTGCTTCCGAGGACGTGAAGGGCAGTCGATCGGCTCCATCTTGAGCGCCGGTCCGATGCGCGAAGCGTTGCGGCAAGCAGAGAAAGACTGAGCCCCCCGGGGGGCGGTTCCAAACCTCACGGCTTTCAGCCGAAAGACCGGTGTTGGCCTCTTTTTTCTTCGCCCGCGAATTAGGGGAGGGGGGGTAAAGGCCGTCGCGATTGAGGGAAGTATGTCTCATGCTGCTGAAATCAGAAGAATTATTGGCGCTTTTTCTTGGATGCGGAACTTCGAGATAAACGTGTAAGTGGGTGCAATACGGCGAATAGAGTTGTTTTAAACGGTGGTTCGACGACGAGTTTGCGTGCCTTTTGGCAATGTGACGAAGATTCTGTTGGGCTATTCCCGCGCTTCCTTCACTTCCGTATCACCCTTTATCCTAACGCTGAATTTGGCCGGTAGGCGAATCTCGGCTTTGGAGAGCGAGAGAATGGATAGCTGACATTTACCCAGCCTCCGGCGCCGCCCAAAATGCGTCATTCGCCGATCAGCTTTGACCGGAGGCTTCCGCCAGAACCGGCCATTCTCTCAGCGCGAAGCGTCTGGAAGCGATGCGCCCGAAAGTCGGGCGTTTCGCTGCGCGCCCGCGCGCCCTTATAGCCGCCGTTCGTTGAGCGAACACCGATTAGTGTGACGAGTGGAAACCCTCGGCGGAAGGGCAACCGTCATGGCCGCGCTTACAAACTTGCTAATCCCCACCTATATATGGTGTGACGCGTCGCGAAAGGGTGTCGACGGGCAGCCAGCCGGAAGGTCGCAAAAAGATGGAGCTGCGAAGACGGGGAGCAGCGCACCCGAACGAGGTCAATCGCGGCGGCACGCTCATTGCCTCTTGGGGCTTCCGAGTTACCTACGCCCCGGGCAGCCGGCGGAGGGTCGTGCGGACGAAGCCCGACCTCACCATGCACTTCCTCGATATCTGCGCGCTCGACGTGACCAAGCGGACTAAAGCCCAGATTGCGGCCGATCCGCGCAAGGCGACTATGGCCAGAAGGCTGGAAGCGCTAGACATCTCAACGAACCGGATATCCTGTCTTTTTGCCCTAATGGAAAAGACGAGCGACACGCGGAGCACCCGGACCGACGAGGATATAAAGGCCCAGATCATCGGGGACATCCAGCACGCGCGGTCCTTCTTCGACCACGCGGAAGTGGTCGAGCGCGACGATTACGTGGAAGACTACATCACCCAGTTGAGGGGAATTGCAGTCGAACTCGGGCGTCCCGCCTACCTCGCGTTCTTGCGCGCCACCAACGATGGCGATTTCGGAATGCATCAGCCTATCCCGAAGTCGAAGCGCTTCAAGGTCGCCGCGACGCTGGTCAAGATGGCCGACGATCTGGGGATCAGCCGGCAGCACCTCGTGGTGGCCGTCACGCTCGCGTGCCTCTATGGCAACGCGTCGGCTAGGGGCGTCCTTAAGTTCAGGCCGGACCCCGCTGCCTTCGACGCCGAGAACGCTCTGGCGGACGTGATGGCGATCCGCCGGCTCATGGACCGGAAGCTGGAGTTGGAGAGGGATTACCATCTCGGCCTCACATCCATCCGGCACACCGCCTACGTCACCGACGATGAGGGGCTGGCGCTGGTCATGTCATGCTTCCACGGCACGGCCCTAAGCACGCGCGACGCTGGTAACCATCAAGAGGTGCTCGTGAGCGGCAACGTCGACTTCGCCGACCTGCTGACCGAGATCAGCCACGAGCCGGGTGCGCTTACCAACCTGTCGGATTCGGCGTCCGCGGGACCGAGCGAATATGACCGCCTTTGCGCCCTCATATGCGGGGAACAGCCCGGCGGCGGAGATCCGGCCAGCGCAACGGCCTGAAGAAGCCTCGAACGTCCTCGGCGAGCAGCGGCTGCGGCAGTTACCAGCCGCAGGTGGCGTGGATGTCGTCAGCGATACTGACCCTGTCGCACGAAGGTTGCTGCCACCACCCAGCGCATCTCGCTCAGCTTGTACCGCCCCTGCGCGATATGTGGCACGCTCGGGTTCTTCTTGATGTTGCCGATGATCTGGTTGGTTGAGCCGTGCGAATAGACCGCGCGCAATATACTCGCGCGCTACCCGCTACGATTTTAACTCGTAATCCTCAAACCCCGGGACGAGCACGACCGGCGAGGTGGGCGCATCATAGGTAATGCCGCGCACATGATGGACGCCCGAATGACCTTCCACGAATTGCGCGCTTGCCGGATCAAGCAGGCAGAAGTTGACGCCGTCGGATACCGAGCTGCGATATTGCACGCCGTCGAAGCCTTTCTGCCGAAGGACGACCGCGAACAACTGGGTGAGCAGATAACCGCCCTTGTCGTCGGGCGTCACCGGTGTGCTCATTAGCCGGTCGAAAGCCTGGATGATGTCGAACAGGTCGAGCCGCACCTCGTTCTGTGAGAACAGCGCGATGTCCGGGTCAAAATCGGCAAGCTTCAGGTCGGCGAGCGTCTCGAAGCCGCCGACTGAGACGTAGTGCCCCGGATGCGGCCGGATCTCGGCCAGCGCTGTATAGCCCTTGGAGGCTAGGTACAGCACCGGTTCGCCCTCTCGGTTAAGCCTGCCGTGCCCTGGCTTTGGCGACGCGCCGATCTCCCCTCCCCAGTGCGAATTATAGGCAAACTCGTCCCAATAGAACCGGATCAGCGCGCGCAACAGCATCACCATCGGCTCGATATCGTCCGTATCGCGCACGACCACATCGTCGCGGCAGCAAAAGGCGCAGATGCCGGTAACACTGCGCGCCGCGATTATCCGCTTGAGGCTCGGATGCCGCGCGCAATCGATGCAGATGCTGACTTTCGGATCTTCTTCCACTGCCGTTACGCCCAATTCTTTCTTCATTGCGGGAACGCTGCACTTCGTCGTCCGTCCTCGCGAAAGCCAGTCCATTCTTGGCAATCTTGCGATTTCGCAGGCGTGGCGTCGCAATTGGCCGTTTTGAGACGGTCAGCTGCGGGAGGGAAATCGTGAAAAGCAAACATTTGATCGCAGATCGGCATCTCCGACGGAAATAGACCGATGATCGTCCGTCCACGCTCCTTGGCTATCCTGGCTTGCTTCCGCCAGCGCGTGACAGGTTATTGGGCGTCCGTCAGCCCGAGCCCGCGCGCATCATCCGCTCGAGAAAGGCTGGCACCTCGTCATAGGTTGGAACCCCCTCCTTCGGGTCGGCGATGATCGCGCGGGACCAGAGGATGCGGGTCTTGTAGTGGCTTTTATAAGCCCAGCCCTCGCTGGTAAGCCGCCAGTGCGTCGCCTCGGGCAACAAGGTGCCTGGAAGCGGATGCATTGCGAAGGGATTGTGGAAAACCTCTAGTTCCGCGCACCAGGGCTCGCGCCCGTCCGGCCAGAGCGAGCGATATTCATCGCCCGTAACGTCGAGGCTGAACGGGATACCGTCGAGCGCGCCCGGCGCGCTATCCTCAAATTTCCCGTATCTAATATAGCGCCGCCCGCGTGGCGGCGCGCCGTGAGTGACCGCGATGCGGTTGAACTTGCTGAGCGTGCACGCATTAGTGAAGATCACCGCCGACAGCTCAGCATGCGCATCGTCGCGGAACAGCCCCGCCTTGAAGCCCGCGTTGCCGAGCAGGGTTTCGGCCTCAAGCCGCTTGGGTAAACGCGCCGCACCAGTGCCCTCAACAGTGGCGCCTATGCCGGTCAGATAACCGATGAGCGCCTCTCGGCTCCAGACCATCGAGGCGCCCGCTTGGAAGTCGGCTACCCGAAGCGACCACACGGCCCGTTAGCTGGGAACGCGGATGTCGACACTCGCGATTGCAATCACCGCCAGCGACACCAGGATCGACCACAGCCAGAATGGTCTTTCAGGACCGCTATCGCGCGGATCGGGCCACAGACGGGGCATTAAAGCAGCGTCGCATCGTCTGAAGGTTCCGCTTTCCGCGCAAACCAGGGATCGGCGGTGCGCTCGACGACGAGCTGGCTGGCAGGATATTGGGTCACCAGCTTCATTGCCTCCTCAGCGTCGGCGCGCAGCCAGGTGTCATGGGCGTCGGGGGGCAGGATGACCGGCATTCGGTCGTGGATGTCCCAAAGCTCCTTGGTCGCATCGACCATGACGCCGGTATAGGCGTCGCCCCATTCGTCGGTCGGGCGCCACAGTCCCGCCCAGGCCGCAAGCGGCTGGTCGGCGACGCGGATCCAGCTGCGGGTCATCTTGCCGGGCTCGCCCTCAGCCTCGGCGAACGAGGTGAACGGGATAAGGGAGCGCTGGGCGGGGTCGGTGAACCAATGGCGCCAGATCGTCCACAACTTGTCGTCGCGGGCATTGTTGGTTGCGGTGGGCTTGTTCGGTTTGCCGGTGCGCTTGCTGGTCGAGTGGTGTGGGAAGCCCCAGGTCATCTGCTGCAGGATGCGTTGCCCCTGATCTTCGCGCACGACGATGCCGGGATATTGCGGATAGACGTCGGCGGGCGCGTTGAAGCCGTAGGTGGCTGGCGTCCCGAACAGGTTCGCCATCTCCTGGACCGTGCTTTTGTTGGTGTAGAGATTGCACACGCATGCGATCATGCCGCGCTCACCCCGCCTGTCAATCGGCAACCCGCCAAGCGGGCGCGCGTTCGCGATTCGAAGGAGACATGACATGACCGCCGATTATGATGCTGCCAAGACCGCGCCCGTCGAGCGCGTTGCCCGGGTGCTGGCCGGGCATGCATTGAGCCGCAACGCCGAAGGCGACATGGGGTCGGCGGGGCCCGCGGTAGATGACCTCTGGCCCGACTACGCGCCGGCGGCGCTTGCCGTGCTGCGGACGCTGCGCGAGCCGAGCGGCCGCATGCTTGCGGTGGGCGACGCCGAGATCTGGGACCGCATGATCAGTGCGGCGATCGAGGACGAAAGCCTCTCGGACTGAGCGGCATCTAGCGCCGCCGCCTAAGCTGGCGCTTCCATTCGATAATATCGGGCATCGGCAGCTGGCGGGTGTGATCGACGTCGACCAGCTCGAGCGTTGCCAGCGTCCGCTTCCGCTTGGCATAATAGCATTGCAGGCAGCGCATGCGTTTGCGCACTGCGGGCAGGCGGTCATTCCATCCTTTGCGCTCGAACAGATACCATAGCGCATGCGGATCGAAGATGCCGACGTTCCCGCACGGGCACGACACCTTCACCGTGTGATGCCGGCATGCGACATCGAACAGGCTGCTGATGGGGTTGACGAGGGTCCGACTCATGACTCGACAAATGAGAACGAAAGCGGAACAATGAGCAAGAGGGATTTGAGTCGGAGTTGAACGATGGAAGTGATCGACCGCAAACATCGCGGGCTTGAGATATGGGACGTCGATGACGTTGCGCCCGCGGTCAGGGACGAAGCGACCGCTGCCGCGCTGGCCGTGCTCGATCTCGAGGGCGTATCGCCGCTGGAAGCCCGCGTTGCGCAGTTCACGCTGGAAGGCATGGATGACAAGGGCGTTCTGGGCCGTGCCGACCCCTCTGACTTCGGCCTCAACATGGCGCAACTGAATGCTTGCCGCGAGGCGGAAGCCGCCGCCCGCCGCGTGATCGACCGGCTCGCGCCCAACCGCGCTGAACCCTATCTCATGCTCGGCGTGGCAGAATGGGCACTGGACGAATGGCAGGCCCACGACACGGACCCGACCAAAATATGACGCCGGGACATAATGGCAAGTCGGTGACCGACCGCATTGCCGATTATATCGAACATCGGGCC
Source organism: Alphaproteobacteria bacterium (assembly GCA_018823905.1). Taxonomy (GTDB): domain Bacteria; phylum Pseudomonadota; class Alphaproteobacteria; order Sphingomonadales; family Sphingomonadaceae; genus Sphingopyxis. The sequence continues at coordinate 20,347 of JAHJHL010000109.1, read as the reverse complement.
GAACGATTTACCGATCGCGCTGCAGCGACCGGCAACGCCGAATTGCTGACCCGCGCCACGACGCTCAATGCCGTCGCGTCGGACATTCGCGCCCGCCTTTTCGACGACTGACATGGTTTATCGAAAAGGGGAGCGCGCCGTCGCGAAAGAGATCCGCGCCTACACGCCAGATCATCCGGTCGCGAAATGGATTGCCGATGGCGACCACTGACTGACGGCGTGGGTCGGGCAGATGTGTACGCCGTGGCAGACGATTACGAAAAAGACGGGAATCGCGCGCGAGCGGATCGACGAGCTTAATGATGACGCCGAGCCGACCCCGGATGAGTTGGAATTGCTCGCCGAACTGTGGTGGGTTACGCCCGAAGGGCTGCGGCGATCGATCGAAGAGGCTAAAGCCAACCCATGATGTTCTCCCTCTTGCTCGCCGCCACCGTTGTTCCTGCCGGGCAGTCGTTCAACTGCACCCCAACCGCGGTGTGGGACGGCGACGGGCCAATCTGGTGCGCCGAGGGACCGCATATCCGTTTGTCGGGCATCGCAGCGCGCGAAAAGGACGGGACGTGCAGTCCCGGGCATCCTTGCCCTGCGGCAGACCCGATCGCGGCGCGCGATCATCTGGTGTCGCTGCTGGGTACGCGCGGAGGCGTTCGGCCCACTGGCCATATATCGGTGCGCGGTCCGACGATGCGCTGCCGCTCGGCAGGCGGCGCTGGCGGCAACCGGACCGCGGCCTTCTGCACCTCGCCCCGCTCGGGCGACCTATCCTGCGCGATGGTCCGCGATGGCTTTGCCGCGAAATGGGACAGATACTGGCAAGGGCATCGCTGCAACTGACATCAATGTAGATTGCCAGCTATCCGAGAGCGTCCTACATTCGGGGGGACTGCGGGGGGCAAAACCATAACAGGTCGCCGCGGTACATCGCCGCGACCGTCTCGGACGTTGGCTTCAGGCAGCGTCCACTCTGCATGGGGCATCGCGGTTGGCAGATCAGCCCTCCCGCCATTTCACGGAATTTTCATCGAGGCAGCGTAATGGGCGCCAACCCCGCCGCGTAGCGACCCGCGTGGCGGGGCCACCGGGCGGGAACGATTGGGGCCGTCGGACATTCGAAGACCGACCCGGCCTCCAATCCCCCCTCCCGGAGGTCGGGCCACCATCCCAAAATTGGCCCCCACTTGTAGCCGACGGGGCAGTCACATGCGGCTCAACCCTGACGAGATGTTAGTCGGCCAAGCATTCGGTCGCAGTTGAACGTTTCCAGCGCCGGCAGTTCCACAGACCGCGGTCGAGACTTGTGCTCCGATTGAGAGAGTAGGCGAACTCAATTGCCTCCACCTCGCGGTCCGTGAACGGCATGTTTCCCGCCGCGCGTTCAGCATCGATCCAGCCGTGGACTTGGCAAAAATCGAACTGCGTGCATTTTGCACGAGCTTCGGCGAGTATTTTCTCGGGATCCGCCCGGGGATCAAAAGTCATCGCGAATATGGATTTTCCAGCGATAAGATTGAATTCAGCGTCGACGTCAGCGAATTTGGGCTCGGCCGATTTCGGAGTTGGAACCTGTTCTGCAATGGCGCCCAGTGCGCCCATGCCGAACACCCCGATTAGGCCCCATTGCCACCATTTCAATTTCTTCATTGAGAGCGCGTCCCATTGGTGGACGGCTCCTCCAGCTTTCGGCGCCGCCCAGATTGTAACTGAGGCGACGGCCGAAGCCGGATGTTGGAAACCCGCTGCAACAACGAGCGCATACGCCTTTACCGGCAAGCCGGCTGGACATGCGCGTATGCCACCCGGCCGAATGACCGTGGTGGTTGCAGAGGGGTTTCCACGCCCCGCTCCTGCATCTCTCAGGAGCACAAGGACAATTGACGAGAAGGTGCAGACAAGCAAGCCCTTAGCCACGCTGGGGACGGCTACGTTCGGCCAGCAAGACTATCTTCGATAAGGCCAGTAATATCATTGGCTGCTTCGATTTGCGATGCTCGGGCCAGATGGGCGTACCTCGCCGTCGTCTGCACCTGAGTGTGTCCCAGAAGCTTGCCGATAATCGGAAGGCTCATTCCGTTGCTCACTGCAACGCTGGCAAACGTGTGCCGGATGTCATGGATCCGAGCGTCTTTAAGGCCGGCGCGGCCTCGCACCCGCTGCCAAAATGGCTGTAGGTCGGTAAGGTGCTGACCATCAACTCGGCCGGCGATGACATACGGATTCGTGCAGCAACTGGCCGCTTCCGGTCCCCGCCTGCCCCGGGACGACAATGGGGGTGGACGTCCGCGCACCCGCCTATTTCGGAAACTCACAAAGCCAGGCTGCGACGCGCAGAATTGTACTGCGAACGCACAAGGAGTCTAATCTAGGTCGCCATCAGATGCCGTACCGAGACCTTGAGGCTTTGACGGCAGGCCAGATAGCCTACCAGGCATACCGTCGCCACCATGGCAAAGACCATCGCCGCCACCCACAGAATATCCGGGTTGTAGGTCAGGTTGAACTGCGCCTGATAGATCAGCAATCCCGCGCTCCAGGTACCCGCAATCGCGCCAGCGGCGGCGATCAGGGCGGTCACGCCCCAATCATAGAAATTCAGTCGCAGGCAGTCGCTCTCCCTCAACCCCATGCTCATCAACAAGCCATTTTTCTGGCGGTCGTCGGCGCTGAAGCCGCTGACGGACGCCGCCAGTACAAACAGCGCCAGCAACAGCACCATGGCCGCATAGCCGCCAGTCACTTTGGTGACGATCCCCAGCGTCTGGTCAAACCGTTCGGTCAGTTCCTGCAGCGGGACGAGCGAGAGGGTGGGATATTGCTGCCACAGGCCAGCCAGCGCGTCCCATGCCGGTTCGGGCAATTCCATGCTGCCCATATAGCGGGTCGGGGCATCGATTTGCGCCCTGGCTGACAAGGGAACCTGGAACCAGAAGGTGATCGATCCTGCGCCTGGCTGGTAGGCGTGGCTCGCCACCAGCTTGAAGTCATAAGGCTTGCCGCCGATCTGATAGGTGAGCGTGTCGCCATAGCTGAACCCCATGTCGGTCATGACTTCGGATTCGGCGGATATCTGCCGCCAGTTGTCGGTGTCGGCCGACCACCATTTGCCACCGTCGAGACGGTTGTTTTTAGGCATGGCGTCGGTCCAGCTCAGCCGGATCGGGTCTTTGAGCGTGGCCAGCGTGTCGCTGGGTTTCTGCATGTCTGAGAGGGCTTTGCCGTTCACGGAAACAAGCTGAGCGGACACAAACGGGCGCATGGAGCGCACGCTGCTGCCGGTTTTTTCAGCCCAGATATTGATCGCATCAACCTGGTCGGCCTGCGCTTCGGCGATCATCAGATTGCCGTCGTGGCTGCGGCCATAGCCTTCCATCGTTGTGCCGAGGTCGCGCATCAGCATCAGCGAGAACAGCAGGAGAAGCCCGCATAGTCCCAGCCCCATCACCTGCGCCGATTTTGCAAACAGCCGCTGCCGCATCATGAAAAAGGCGAACGGTAATAGCCCCGCGCGGCGGCGGCCCCAAACATCGCCGAGCCGGATGACCGTCCAGGTTAGCACCACCATCAGGGTGAGCGCGGCGGCGATGGCCATGAGCGTCATGCCGGTGAGCAGCATATTGTCGGAGTAGGCCGCCGCCAGCAGCGTGACCGATGCGATGCTCCAGAACAGCCGCTGCCACACATAGCTGCTTTCGGCCGGATTGCGGATGAGCGAAAGCAGTGACGCGCGCGATAGCTGGATGAAGCTGGGAACCTGAAGCGCGAGCAGCAGCAGAAAGAACAGGCCGATGGTTTTCAAGGCAGGTGCCACATGCCAACTGGCGCGAAGCCCGGGGAAATATCCTTGCAGTTCGGCGACGATCAGTCCGTAGGCGACGATCGCCAGCATGCTGGCAAGCGCGATCGACAGAAGGAAACCGGCCAGCCATTCGCCGAGCGCCATCAGCATGGCAGTGCGGGTGCGGGTGCCAAAGCTCGCATAGATCGCGAGCCGATAGCGCATTTTGGCGAGCCAGCGGCGATTGGTCATATCGAGCGCCACGGCGCCCATGAAGAACAGGATCACCGATGCCAGACCCAGGAAGTTCTCGGTCCGTTGCCAGAAACTGGCAAGCGGGTGCTGGCCGCCGAATTTCTTGATCACGCTGGCGCCAGGCAGGGTCTGCCGCGACCATTTTTCGATCGCCTGCAGCTGTTTTTCATCAGCCGTGACCAGATAGCGCGTGCGGCCCTTGCTGCTGTTGATCGACGCGCCGTCAAGGCTTTGGGCGTGCGCCATCGCGCGCATGGCCACGCTATGGCCTTCCATGATGCGGTCGGGCTCATGAAACAGGATCGCGCTGAGCCGCAAGTCGGTGCCGCCGATGGTGAGGTTATCACCCACCTGCGTCCTCAGCTTGATGGCGAGCCGCGAATCGATCCAGATCTCGCCGACGTTTGGGCCGCGACTGACCGCGCGCTGCGTGGCGACCGGCGTGTCGCCAATCTGGAGATTGCCCTGCAACGGATAGAAGTCATCGACCAGCTTCAGCTGCACGCGCGCCCATTCTTCCTTGTGCGTCATCGTGATGTCGGCCAGCTGCGTGACCGACAGGCCAACTGCCATGGATCTGAATGCGGCCTCGTCACCCTCCGTCAGGGAAGAAGGACTTTCGATCACCAGGTCGGAGCCAAGCATCTGATCGAGATTGTCGGCCAGATAGCTTTGGATCGACGCGCTGGTGAGCGTCAGTGTCATCAGGAAAAACAACAGCGCCGTTTGCGTCGCCATGCTGATGCGCCCGTCGCCGCCCCAAAGGTCCCGCCAGCTGTTTTCAAGCACCAGTTTGACCCTGTTCATGCCGCGACCTTCAACTGTCCGGCGTCGAGCAGCAGGCTTGCGTCGGCACGCATGGCCAGCTGTCGGCTGTGGGTCACGATCACCAGGCCGCACCCGTTCTCGCGGGCGCAGTCGAACATCAGCGCGGCGACGCTTTCGGATGTGTGCCTATCCAGATTGCCGGTGGGTTCGTCGGCGAAGATAAAGCGCGGCTCGGCAACAAAGGCCCGCGCCACCGCAATCCGCTGTTGCTCACCGCCGCTTAACTGGTGGGGGCGGTGGCGGGCGCGATCTTTCAGTCCGACCTTCTCAAGCCAGATTGCGGCGATGTCGAACGCATCGCGGTTGCCCTTCAGGCGAAGCGGCAACGCCAGATTGCCGATGGCGTCGAGCTCAGGCATCAAATGAAATTGCTGGAAAATGAAGCCGGAATTGGCGCGCATCGTCAGCGCATCGACCTCGGCGCCATCGATCGTGAAGCGCACATTGCCGCCCGCCGGTATCTCCAGGCCCGCGGCGATCGACAGCAGGCTGGACTTACCGGCCCCCGAAGGGCCGATGATCGCCAGCGTTTCATCCGCGCGGATCGTGTAGGACAGGTCGCGGAAAAGCTCGATCCGTTCGCTCGCGGTATCGAAATGATGGCTGATGCTGTTTAGTTCGATGGTATCCGGCATAATCTGCTCCTGTCGCTTCGCAGACCTGCTCCCACGGCATGCCACACGAAGCTGAAAGGGCGCTCGTAGCGCGGCGAACATCAAACGGACGTCAAACAGAAAGCAGCCGAGCCTTCGCCAAAGGGACAGCGTCTGCGGTGCTCCAATTTTTTGGGAGCGAGCTTGGTACAGCCCGGTCACTCGTGCTCAGGTGGCGAAGAGCTGGCTCATGTCAGCAAAGGCCTTGAACTCGAGCGCATTGCCCGCCGGGTCGAGAAAGAACATCGTCGATTGCTCGCCCGGCTGCCCGGCAAAACGCGTCTGCGGTTCGATGACGAAGGCGACGCCATGCGCGACCAGCCGGTCGGCGAGCGCCTGCCATTCGGCGGGGGGCAGGACGACGCCGAAATGCGGCACCGGCACTGCATGACCATCGACCGGATTATAACCCGCCACCGCCTCGCGCCGCTCGACGCGGTGCGCGACGATCTGGTGGCCATAGAGGTTGAAATCGATCCAGTCGGCATCGCTGCGCCCCTCGGGGCAGCCGAGTATGGTGCCATAGAAATGGCGCGCGGCGTCCAGATCATCGACGGGAAAGGCGATGTGAAAGGGGGCAAGGTCGGTCATGGCGCCTGTTTGCCGCAGCCGCGCGCCAAATGCCAGTGCGGGACTTGGGTTGTGCGCCGCAACATGCTAGGCGCGCGCCCATGCTGACGATCAACGGAATCACTGTACGCCTTGGCGGGCGCGCCATCCTCGAACGCGCCACCGCGAGCCTGCCGGCGAAAAGCCGCGTCGGGCTGATCGGGCGCAACGGCGCGGGCAAATCGACGCTGATGAAGGTGATGATCGGCCAGCTCGAAGCCGACGAGGGCAGCATCGACATGCCGCGCAAGACGCGCGTCGGCTATATCGCGCAGGAAGCGCCGAGCGGCACCGCGACGCCGTTCGATACCGTGCTCGCCGCCGATACCGAGCGCGCCGAACTGCTCACCGCGTCGGAGACCGAGCAGGATCCCGACAAGCTCGGCGACATCCATGAACGGCTGATCGCGATCGATGCCTACACCGCCCCGGCGCGCGCCGCGCGCATTCTGATCGGGCTCGGCTTCGACGAGGATATGCAGGCGCAGCCGCTCGACAGCTTCTCCGGCGGGTGGAAGATGCGCGTTGCGCTCGCAGCGCTGCTGTTCTCTGAACCCGATCTGCTGCTGCTCGACGAACCGTCGAACCACCTCGATCTCGAAGCGACCTTGTGGCTCGAAAATTTCCTGCGCGCCTACCCCGGCCAGTTGGTGGTGATCAGCCACGAGCGCGACCTGCTCAACAATGTCGTCGATAACATCCTCCACCTTGAGGGCGGTAAGGTGATGCTCTACGCCGGCGGCTATGACGCGTTCGAGCGCCAGCGCGCCGAACGCGCCGCGCAGCTCGCCGCGGCGAAGGCGTCGCAGGATGCCCAGCGCGCGAAACTGCAGGATTATGTCGCGCGCAACAGTGCCCGCGCCTCGACCGCGAAACAGGCGCAGTCGCGCGCGAAGATGCTGGCGCGGATGCAGCCGATCGCCGCGCTCGCCGAGGATCAGACGCTGGCGTTCGATTTCCCCAGCCCCGATGAGCTGAAGCCGCCGCTGATCACGCTCGACCTCGCCAGCGTCGGTTACGCCGACAAGCCGGTGCTCCAGCGGCTCAACCTGCGGATCGATCCCGACGACCGCATCGCGCTGCTCGGCCGCAACGGCAACGGCAAGACGACGCTGGCGCGCCTGCTCGCCGCGCAACTGAGCCCCATGGCAGGCGCGATGGCGGCGTCGGGCAAGATGCGTGTCGGCTATTTCACCCAATATCAGGTCGAGGAACTCGACGGCAGCGACACCCCGCTCGAGCATATGACGCGGGTGATGGAGGGCAAGACGCAGGGCGCGGTGCGCGCGCAGCTCGGCCGTTTCGGCTTTTCGGGCAACAAGGCGATGACCGAGGTTGCGAAGCTGTCGGGCGGCGAACGCGCGCGGCTCGCCCTCGCACTGATCACCCGCGACGCGCCGCATCTCCTCATCCTCGACGAACCGACCAACCACCTTGACGTCGACGCGCGCGAGGCACTGGTGCAGGCGCTCAACGGCTTCGACGGCGCCGTCGTGCTGGTCAGCCACGACCGCCACATGCTCGAACTCACCGCCGATCGGCTGGTGCTCGTCGATGACGGCACCGCGCGCGAATATGACGGCAGCATGGACGATTATGTCGACATGATCCTGGGCAAAGGCCCGCAAAAGGATCGCGTGTCGAAAGCCGACAAAAAGGAAGATCGCAAGGCCGCCGCGGCGGCGCGCGAGGCCGCGGCAAAGGTTCGCAAAGAGGTTTCGGACGCAGAGGCCGATCTCGCCAAATATCAGGTCATCTTGTCGGCGATCGACCGTGCGATGTTCGACCCGCAGGGCGCGGCAAACGAGTATAAAGGCCTGACGATGAGCGAGCTGTCGCAACGCCGCGGCAAGATCGTCGCCGCGCAGGAAGCCGCGGAAGCGCGCTGGGTCGCCGCGGGCGAGGCGCTGGAAGCGTTTGAGGGGGCGGGAGCTTAGGCTGCGTTGCAGCGCCGTACCGTCACATATCCCGTCATTGCGAGCGAAGCGAAGCAATCCAGAGCGGTTTAAGCCCACTCTGGATTGCTGCGTCGCTGCGCTCCTCGCAATGACGGCGCGTTTTTACCGACGGGCTTGGCGGCGTGGCGCCGCCGCGCATTGACTCCCGCGCCCCAATCCATCATAATAGTTTCAATTGAAACTAGATGGGAATTGATCATGGCCGACCTGTTCGACAATCCGCTGGGCCTCGACGGTTTTGAATTCGTCGAATTCTCCGCACCCGAAAAGGGCTTTCTCGAACCGGTTTTCCAGGCGATGGGCTTTACCCAGATCGCGCATCACCGTTCGAAGGACGTCCAGCTGTGGCGCCAGGGCGGCATCAACCTGATCGCCAATTATGAACCCAAATCGCCTGCGGCCTATTTCGCCGCCGAACATGGCCCGTCGGCGTGCGGCATGGGCTGGCGCGTCCGTGATGCCGCCAAGGCCTATGCCGAAGCGATCGAACGCGGCGCCGAACCGGTCGAAACGACTCCGGGGCCGATGGAACTGCGCCTGCCCGCGATTCGTGGTATCGGCGGCTCGATCATCTATCTGATCGACCGTTACGGCGACGACCTCAGCATCTACGACATCGACTTCGTTTACGAGGAGGGCGTCGATCGCAATCCGGTCGGTGCGGGGATGCAGTTGATCGATCACCTGACGCACAATGTCTATGGCGGCCGCATGGCGCATTGGGCGGCGTTTTACGAGCGCATCGCGGGCTTCCGCGAGATCCGCTATTTCGACATCAAGGGCGAATATACGGGGCTGACGTCAAAGGCGATGACCGCTCCCGACGGCAAGATCCGCATTCCGCTCAACGAAGAAGGCGCTGGTGGCGGCGGCCAGATCGAGGAATATCTGCGCGCCTATAATGGCGAGGGGATCCAGCATATCGCGTTCAGCTGCGACGATCTTTACGCCGCATGGGACAAGCTCAAAGCGCTCGGCAACCCCTTCGCGCCCGCGCCGCCCGCGACCTATTACGAGATGCTCGCCGATCGCCTGCCCGGCCATGGCGAGCCGGTCGAGGCGCTGCAATCGCGCGGTATCCTGCTCGATGGCTCGACCGAAGACGGCGACCCGCGCCTGCTCCTTCAGATTTTCGGCCAGACGGTGATCGGCCCCGTCTTCTTCGAATTCATCCAGCGCAAGAAGGATGAGGGTTTCGGCGAGGGCAATTTCACCGCGCTGTTCAAATCGATGGAAATGGACCAGATTCGCCGCGGCGCGCTGAACGTGACGGAACCCGCCGAATGACCAGCCCGATCAAAAGCCCGATAAAATTGGGCGGCGTCCACCACGCCGCCTATCGCTGCAAGGACGCGAAGCAGACGGTCGACTGGTACGAGCGTATGCTCGGCATGGCCTATACCACTGCCTTCGCCGAGGATCATGTCCCGTCGACCGGCGAGTACGACCCGTACATGCACGTCTTCCTCGACGCCGGGAACGGCAACATTCTGGCGTTTTTCGAACTGCCCAATCAGCCCGACATGGGCCGCGATGCGAACACCCCCGCTTGGGTCCAGCATCTGGCGTTCAAGGTCGGCAGCTATGACGAGCTGGTCGCGGCGAAGGCGCATCTGGAGACGGAAGGTGTCGATGTGCTTGGCCCGACGCATCACGGCATCTTCAAATCAATCTATTTCTTCGACCCCAACGGCCACCGCGTCGAGCTGGCGTGCGACATCGGCACCGCCGAACAATATGCCGAACTGAAGCGCGTCGCGCCGTTGATGCTCGAAGAATGGAGCCAGACGAAAAAGGCGCCGCGCCACGCCGACTGGTTGCACACGGCGGCGAACGAATAGGCTGACCTCCCCCATCCGTTCGTATCGAGCGAAGTCGAGATACGTGAAGGCGGGCGCAAACGCGGCGTGTCTCGACTTCGCTCGACACGAACGGAGTATTTGAGCGGCTGGCTAGCAGCGCTAGCCGTGGCTCGTTCGCGCCGCGCTCAAAATTCCCGCGAAAAGCTGACCAGATCGGCGTCGGGATCGCCGTCACCGCAGATCAGCCCGCGCAGCATCTGCGCCGCCATCATCGAAAAGGTGATGCCGTTGCCGCCATAGCCCATTGCGGCGTAGCAGTTCGGCATCCGCGGGATCCGCCCGATCGTCGGAGTGCCGGTCTTGCTGTCGCCGAAACTGCCTGCCCACGCATGCACCGGTGTCGGATCGATCATCGGCAACAGCGCGCCGAGCTTGCGCGACAGCGTCGCGGTCTTGGCGGCAATCTTGGCATCGCGCTCGTCGGCGTCGCTGATCTCCTCATCCTCGCCGCCGCAGATCACTTCGCCCGCCGGGGTGGTGCGGATATAGAGATAGGGATCGGCCGCCTCCCAGATCATCGCCGCGGTCGGCCAGATCGCGCGCGGCTGCGCCTTGGTCGCGATCGACCAGCTCGAGATGATTTTGTTCCCCTTGCGCGGCACGCCCTTCATCATCTCATAGCCTGTCGCGACGACCAGAGTGCGCGCGCGGATTTCGCGCCCATCGGCGCTCTGCAGCGTCACGCCGCTCTCGCCGGGCGCCACGTCGCAAATATCGACCGGGCTGTAGATTCGCGCCCCGCGCCCGATCGCGACGTTCAGATACCCCGCAGCCAGCTGGCGCGGATCGGCCGAATAATTGCCGAAGCCGATGATCGCGTGGCGCCCCTTGATGCCATAGCGGTCGAGCACCGCAGCGGGTTTCAGCAGCTCGATCTCGAACCCCGCGCGCCGCCGCGCTTCGGCTTCGCGCGCCAGACCCTCGGCATCGAGCACATTGCCGTGCAGATAGATCGACCCGCGCGTCGCGGCATCGACCTTCAGCCCCAGCCGCTCGGTCCGTTCGCGCAGCGCGTCAACCGACTGGCGCGAGCGGCGCCACAGCCGCTCGGCGCGGTCGCGCCCGATCTGCTCGGACAGCAGCGACAGCGGGGTGTCGATTTCATATTGCAGCATCGCAGTCGAGGCGGCGGTCGATCCGTCGAGCGGGCTGCGGCGATCGACAACGACGACCTTTAGGCCCGCTTCGGACAACGTCTCGGCGATCAGTGCCCCCGAAATCCCGGCACCGATAATCACGACATCGCAGGTGATATTACGGGTCAGCGGCTGGGTCGGAACCGAGGGTCGCCGCCGCGCCGACCAGATCGACTGGCCGGTGCGCAGATCGCGATGGTGAGTGACCGACGCTTCGTTCGCGCGCGCGGGGGTCTTTGTCATGAGATGCTCCGTGCCGCAGCCGACGCGACACGCCCCTAATTCCCGGCGCGCCTTCAGGTTGCACGGCAACTCGCTTTAGCGGCGCTGAATGCTCTCCATCGTCGCACCGCTGCACGCATCGGCGGTCTTTTCGCCGTCACCTGACAGCAGGCCAAGGACGAGGAATCCGCCGATGACCAGCGCGACAAAGGCGGTCGTCACCATGCCCAGATATTTCTCGATAAACGCCTTGATCGGCGCGCCGAACAGGCGGAACAGCACGCCCACCGCCATGAAGATCATCCCGCGCCCGACAATGCTCGCCCCGACGAACGTCGCCAGATCCATGCCGGTGAACCCCGCGGTCAGCGTCATCAGCTTGAACGGGATCGGCGTCGCCCCGGCGATGATGATCGCCTCGGCGTCATATTGGTTGAGGTAGCACACCGCGACCGGGAATTTTTCGACCAGTCCGAGCGCGCCGAGCAGCCACAGGCCAATGCTCTCGTACAGAAAATAGCCGATCGCATAACCGAACAGCCCGCCGAGTACCGAGCCAAGGGTACAAATCGCGGCAAAGCGCACCGCGCGCTTCGGTTCGGCGAGGCACATCAACCCCAGCACCGGGTGCGGCGGAATCGGGAAAAAGCTCGATTCGATGAAAGCGATCGCGAACAGCCACCATTGCGCATGGCGATGCGACGCCTTCGCGATCGTCCAGTTGTACAGACCCGCGAGCAGGCTTTTGGCCGTCGGGCGCGCGGTTGGGTCGATATGGATGGCCATTTGTGTTGCCGATCAGTGCCGGAAGTGGCGCATGCCGGTGAACACCATCGCCAGCCCGGCAGCGTTCGCCGCGGCGATCACCTCGTCGTCGCGGATCGACCCGCCCGGCTGGATGACGCAGGTCGCGCCGGCCTCGACCGCGGCGAGCAGGCCGTCGGCGAAGGGGAAGAAGGCATCGCTGGCGACCGCGCTGCCGACGGTGCGCGGGGTTGCCCAGCCGTGGCTCTCGGCAGCTTCGCGCGCCTTCGCCGCCGCGATACGCGCGCTGTCGCGGCGGTTCATCTGTCCGGCGCCGATGCCCGCGGTCGACCCGCTCTTGGCATAGACGATCGCGTTCGATTTCACATGCTTGGCGATCGTCCACGCGAACAGCGCGTCGGCCAATTCTTCTTCAGTCGGGGCGCGGTCGGTCACGACCTTCAGGTCGGCGCGCGTGATGCGGCCATTGTCGCGGCTCTGGACCAGCCACCCGCCCGTGATCCCCTTCAGGGCCAGCCCGCCGCGCGTCGGATCGGGCAGCTCGCCGGTCAGCAACAGACGCAAATTCTTCTTCTTCGCAAACACCGCGCGGGCATCGGCGTCGGCGTCGGGGGCGCAGACGACTTCGGTAAAGATGCCGCTGATCGCCTCGGCGGTGGCGCCATCAAGCGGCCGGTTGACCGCGATGATGCCGCCGAACGCCGACACATCGTCGCATTTCAGCGCCGCGTCATAGGCTTCGGCGATCGTCGCGGCGGTGGCGACGCCGCACGGGTTGGCGTGCTTGACGATGACGCAGGTCGGATCGGCCTCACGGAATTCGGCGACCAGTTCCAGTGCCGCGTCGGCGTCGTTGATATTGTTGTAGCTCAGCTCCTTGCCCTGCACCTGTTCGGCCCCCGCGATCCCGCGCGGGCCGGGAACGGCGGGGATATAAAGCGCCGCCTTCTGATGCGGATTTTCGCCATAACGCAGTTCGCTGGCCAGCTTGGCGGTCAGCGGCAGCGTGTCGGGAAAGGTCTTGCCCTGATCGGCGATGGCGAACCAGCGCGCGATCATGCTGTCATAGGTTGCGGTGTGGGCAAAGGCGGTCGCGGCAAGCCGCTTGCGCAGCGCCAGCGTCGTCGCGCCGCCGTTCGCGTCCATCTCGGCGATCACCGCGGCATAATCTTCGGGCTCGGTGACAATGTTCACAAAGGCGTGGTTCTTCGCCGCCGAGCGCACCATCGCCGGGCCGCCGATATCGATATTTTCGATAATCGTATCGCGGTCGGCGCCCGACAGCATCGTCTGCAAAAAGGGATAGAGGTTGACGACAACCAGGTCGATCGCGCCGATGCCATGCGTCTCCATTGCCGCGACATGCGCCGCGTCGTCGCGCACCGCCAATATGCCGCCGTGGACCGTGGGGTGTAGCGTCTTGACGCGGCCATCCATCATCTCGGGAAAGCCAGTCAGGTCGGCGACGTCGAGTACCGTGTGACCCGCACCGCGCAGCGCCTTCGCGGTGCCGCCGGTCGACACCAGTTCGACGCCGTGGCGAACGAGCGCGGCAGCCAGATCGGCGAGCCCCGCCTTGTCGCTGACGGACAAAAGTGCGCGGCGGACGGGGACAAGATCGGTCATGGGAAGGGCGGCCTTCGAAGGATGGAAAAGACGCCGCCGCCCTAGGCGGGTGACGGCGTTTGGGCAACCTTTGAAGGGTTCACGCGGAGACGCGGAGCCGCGGAGAAGAAAAAGCATATAGTTCGCGCATGAGCGCAGAGGACGCCGAGAAAGGAAAATAGGGGCGGCAAAGCCGCCAATCTTCTTTCTCCGCGCCTCCGCGCGAATCTAGTCCGGGTCTATAACCCGAGTGCCGCCGCGATCATGTCCCACCGCACCAGCTTGAAATTCTGCGCCTTGGGCGCATTGTCGCCGTCCTGCGCCAGAAAGATGCCGTCGGGATAGGCCGGGCCGAAATTGCCTGCCATCGCTTCGATCCCGTCGGTTTCACTGGTCGCGCCGAACGCGCCCGCGGCGACAGCAAAGCGGCCGACATATTCGACGCCGGGCAGACGAAACACGGCATAGGCATTGTCGCCCTGGCTCGACGCGATCAGGTAGCGCTGGCCCTTGTGATCGATCGTCGCCAGCCCCTCGAGGTCGGCCACCAGCCGCTGGTTGTCGATCGGGGCGACGAGGCGCGCGGCGGCGCCGCTGCCCTGCTGCTTCAATTCCCACAGCCCGCCGACCTCTTCGCCGACATACAGCGTGTCGCCGTCGAACACGCAGCCTTCCGACTGCGTAGCAATCTTATGCTCCCATTGGACGGTGAAGCTGGGCGTGCCGTCCACCGTTAGCGTGCCGACGCGCACCGTGCCGTCCTTGACGATCAGCGCCGCGATGATCGGGGCGCCCGGCGCAGTCTTTTTCAGGCACAGACCATAGGCCTCGCCGCTGCCCGCCGCCGCGCGGCCCAGCGCGGTGAGCGCGGGCTTGGCGCCGTCGAGGCGGTACACCGCCAGATGCGCATTCAGCCCGTCGTTGCGGTCGCTTGCGACGACGATGTCGCCGACGATATCGACGTTGTTGACGAGGCCGCTCTTCAGAAACCCCAGATCCTTGCCGGTCAGGTCATAGACGTGTAGCCCGGCCTTTTTGTCGGTCGCGATAATTAGCGCGCGGCCCGGATTGGCGGGATCGACCCAAATCGCCGGATCGTCAGCGGCGTCGGCGCGGCCGGTCCCAACGGGGGCGGTCTCGCCGCTTGCGGTCACCGCGACGGGCGGCAGGCCGCGGATCATCGGCTCGCTCGCCGCGCATCCCGCGAGTAGCGATACAAAAGCGAGCGAAGTCAGCAGCTTCGATGTGCGGACGGCGGTCATGGCGATTTCCCCTGTTTCCATTGGCGCCCAAGGCGATTGGCGCGCCCCGTCCCAGCAAAGCGTGCGCGCGTCAATCCCACAATATTTCCGTCGCTTAACTGTCACACAAACGTCATGATGCTCGTCGCAAACTGTCACATGGCAACCCTAGAGGCCCGGCAACCACAAAGGGGGCCTGACCAACATGATTCGTATTTTCAGCCTGAATTCTGCCGCGGCGCTTGCGCTCGCCACCGCCATGATGTCCGCCCCCGCCGCCGCGCAGGATGCGCAGGACATGGCGCCGATCCAGAATGCCGACGGCAGCATCACGACGTCGCAGGACATCGTTGTCCTTGGCAGCATCGGTTACCGCAACCGTAGCGAGGATCAGGCCGAACCCGTTCTTTCCTATGACAGCGAATTTTTCCAGCGCTTCGAACCGTTGACCGCGGGCGATGCCTTGAAGCGGGTGCCGTCGGTGACTTTCCTCTCCGACGTCATCGAAAGCGATGGGGCGCGGTTGCGCGGCCTGCCGCCGGGCTACACCCAGATTCTGATCAACGGCGAAAAGGTGCCGGGGTCGAATGCCGATCGCAGCTTCTTTCTCGACCGCATCCCCGCCGAACTGATCGATCGGGTCGAGATCGTCCGTTCGTCGTCGGCGCGGCGCACCGGCGATGCGGTCGCTGGCACGCTCAACATCAAGCTGCGCGACGGCTATGAACTCGACGGCGGTTATCTGCGCGCAGGCGGTCTCTATTATGACGACAAGGAACTCGAACCCAGCGTCGGTGGTGTGTTCGGCGGCGCGCTCGGGCCGGGGCGCTTCCTGCTTGGGGCAAATTTCCAGGGGCGCCATAATCCCAAGAAGAAATTCTCGCTGCGCTATGACGATTCGCCGGAAAACAACCCCAACTTCGCGACTGACGACTTCAATAATCGCGAAGACCAGGTCGATACGCGCGACGGCAAGGACTATTCGTTCAACGCGACCTATGACATCAAGGGTGACACGACCGATTTTTCGGTCAACGGCTTTTACGTCCACACCGACCGCACCGAGACCGAACGCAGTCTGGAATATAACCACCCGACCAACATCAATGGTCCGGCACGCGCAACCCCGCCGGGCAATCTGACCGTCGACAACGCCAATGTCGCGCGGATCAATCAGGACAATTACAGCGTCAATGGTAAGGTTAAGCACCGTTGGTCGGCGGGCGAGACGAGTCTGAAAATCGGCTACGCCTATTTCGACGAAAAGGTGTTTGAAACCGAATATGAGGTCGAATTCGACCGCGCGCTGCCGCGTTTCACCGGTGACCAGACGCGATCCAACATCACCGACAAGGAATTTTCGGTGCGGCTCGAGCATGAAATCGCGCTGGGTGAAGACACCAAGCTGCTGTTCGGCGGATTGTGGCAGGACAAGGACCGCTCGACTGCGATCACCGAGGCACCGCGCGACCGCTACAATCTGACCGTCGCCAATCGGCAGGGTTATGACCAGTTCACCCGCAACCCCACCGAATTTGCACGCAGCTTCGGCGCCTTTACGCCGGTCCCCGGCGGACTCAACACGATCGAGGAAAAGCGGCTCGATGGCTTCGTGCTAGTGGAGGGCGACATGCCAGGCATCAAGTGGGAAGCTGGGGTGCGTTACGAAACCACCGATCTTACAATCGAGGATTTTACGGTCCCCGCGGCGATACAGCGCACGACCACCGATTATGCCAAGCTGCTGCCGTCGGCGTCAGTGAAGGTCGACGTCGGCGCCCGTGGCCGCGTCATCGCCTCGGTCGCGCGTACCAGCCGTCGGCCCGAATTCAACTATCTGTCGCCGGTGGAACTGGAAGCCGAACTTGGTGACAACGACCTGATCGGCAATCCGCTGCTCGATCCCGAAACTGCGTGGGGTTTCGACCTTGGCTACGAACAGCGCCTTGGCCGTTCAGGCATTGCCGGGATCAATTTCTTTTACCGCAAGGTCGACGACCTGATCGAATTGACCAATATCGGCGGTCCCGGCTCAGAGGGTGCGGGAACCTTCAACTACCAGCCGCAGAATGTCGGTGACGGTAAGGTCTGGGGTGTCGAATTCGATCTGTCGACCGACCTCGGCTTCGTCGGGCTCCCCGATACCGGAATTTTCGGTAACATCTCGTGGCTCGACAGCAAGATCAACGACGAATTCGGCCAGCGCCGCTTCAACGGCCAGAGCAAATATGTCTATAACTTCGGGGTCATTCAGGACATTCCGTCGGTTGGCGCTGCATTCGGCGCCACCTATCGCAAACAGGGGCGGGCGTTTGACCGCACCGTCGGCGAGGAAGTGTTCACCACCTATGGTGCCGATCTCGAAATTTTCGTCGAAAAGCGTTTCGGCAAGAGCTTCACGATCCGTGCGGTCGGGGCGAACCTGCTGAACGGCGCAAAGCGCGAGGCGTTCAACAAGTTCACGACGATCGGCGATCAGAAATCACGCGCTCCCGGCGAATTCGACGAATATGAGCTCGAAAGCGAAAAGGCCGGTCCGGTGTTCCAGCTGATGGCGCGCTACGCTTTCTGAAGGTTCGGCGGCCGGCGCTCAGTCCCTGGGGCGCCGGCTGCTGAGCAGCTAAACCCTCCCCCTTGATGGGGGAGGCAGCGAGACTTACGAACTTGTTCGTTAATCGCAGCGGTGGGGGCGTGCTCGCGGCCTGAGACGACGGTGCAATAACGCACCCTCACCCCCATCCAACTTCGCCCAATCGCTTCGCGATAAGGCTGCGTATCCTTCCCCCATCAAGGGGGAAGGCAGATCGGACGCTCGCTACCCGATATGCTTGAAAATCCACCCGATGCTCGCCCCGCCCGCGGGGGCGGTGCCGGTCACGACCAACTGTTCGGTGGGGTGCGGGCGGCCTTCGCCGTCGACCCACAGGCTTTGCTCGACGTCGAGCGCGCCTTCCGAGGTGCGGAACTGCCACAGCGGCCCGCCGTTGATGCGGAGCAGTGCGCCTAGCTTGTCGGCGGTCAGGCTGGCCGAGATATTGCGGCCGAGGTGAAAGCGCAGCGCGAACCCCTTGTCGCCCTTGCGCCGGGTACGCGGGGCGGGGAGCAGCATGTCCTCGCCGCGCAGCTCGCGCCCGTTCGGCGACAGGATCAGCAGGCGGCGGTGGATCAGCCCGTGGCGCCGCGCATAGCCGTCGTGGCTCATCTCGACGCGGCTGCCCTGCGGCGTCTCGCGCCGGTCGAGCTCGACCTCGGTGACGCCTTTGCCCAGCGTTCCGTTCGCGAGGATTGCGGTCGAATTGGTGTCGGCCAGGATCAGCGTCGAATGCGCCGCGGTGGTGCGCAGCCCGCGCGCCAGGTCGGCGGGGATCGTCGCGCCGGTCAGCGCCGCGCCGCCGCAATTCACGACGATGCGCTCGTCGCCATCGGACAGTTCGAACGCCAGCGTCGATGCGCAGCCCGCCTCGGTCACCCGCGCGATCGGCGGCGGCGCCGCGTCGGCGAGCAGCACGACCTTGTTCGCGACCAGCCGCTGATAGCCCCAGTCGCGCGCCTGTTTCAGCGGCCGGGTGCGTACCCCGCTCGCAGAGACGATCGCCTGGACCTGTGCCGCCGACGTTGCGCCGCTGCCCTGCCAGCTGCCCATGCCGCCATCGCTGTGCAGCAGCCCGAGCAATGCCGGTACGGCGCGCGCCAGCACTTCCTGTACGAATGGCGGCACCTCCATCCGGCGCATGTCATACACGCGCGCGAGCATCGACAGCGCCATCACCGCGTCGAGCTGCGCCTGCGGCGAGCGCGAGATATTGCCGCCGTCGGCGTAAAAGCTGGTTTCGAGCACCTTGCGCAGCCCCGCCTCGCCGAATATCTGCCGCGGCTCGCCGCCGGGCATCAGCAGCGACGCGGCGACGATACCGACCCACGCGACCATCTGGCCGGTGCCGGGACGCGTCTTGTCGGCGACGCGGTCGAGGTGGCGCGCGGCGCGCGCGAGGTGGTTGAGCACTGCCGATCGATAGACCAGGTCGCTCGACGACAGGATCAGCGGCGCGTGGGCCGCCCAGAACAGGATGCGCCATGCGGTGTTGTCCGCCTTCCACGCCGGTTCGCTCACCGTCTCGCCATGCGTGCCGAGCCAGTGGCGGACGACGGCCTCGGCGATCGGCGCGCCGTCGGCGCGGGTGCCGGTGGCGGCCAGGTCGCGCAGCCAGGCAAAGCTGTGGAGATAATCGGCAAAGGTCGGGGCAACCTCGAGCGCCGCGAAATCGAGTTCTCCCAGCGGCAGCTTTAGCCCGCGGTGGAGGAAATGGCCGGCGCGGATCGCGGTCCCGGCGCGCGTGTCCCCCGGCACCGGATCGGTCGGCACCCCGAGCAATTTGAGCGGAAAGCGGCCTTTCAGGCGAAAGGCGTGGAGTGGGGTGCGCCAGGTCAGCCGGGTGATCGCATTGGCGACGCGGTCACCCAGCGACAGCCCCTTGTCGGCGGGCAGGCGGATCAGGCGTTTGCCGGGCTCGATCGAATCGTCGATCGGCGGCGCGTCGTCGGCCAGATCGAGCGGCGGGTCGGCAGGGGCCGAAGTCAACGGTCTCCCCTCCATCGGTCAGGCGCCCCGCAGCCGCCGGATATTGTCGGCATAGGCATCCGGACCGCCCTTGAAGGTCGCGGTCCCCGCCACCAGCACATCGGCGCCCGCGGCGATCGCCAGCGGCGCGGTCGCGGCATCGATGCCGCCGTCGACCTCCAGCCGGATATCGCGGCCGGTCTTGTCGATCATCTTGCGCACGGCTTCGATCTTGCGCAGCTGGCTGGTGATGAAGCTCTGGCCGCCGAAGCCGGGATTGACGCTCATGATCAGCACCAGGTCGATGTCATCGATCAGATAGTCGAGCATCTTCGCCGGGGTCGCGGGGTTGAGCGACACCCCCGCCTGCTTGCCCAGCGACTTGATGTGCTGGACGCTGCGGTGGATATGCGGCCCGGCTTCGGGATGGACGGTGATGATGTCGGCGCCCGCCGCGGCAAAAGCGTCGAGGAAATGATCGACCGGCGAAATCATCAGATGGACGTCGAAGGGCAGGGTGGAATGTGGGCGCAGCGCCTTTACCACCGCGGGGCCGATCGTCAGGTTCGGCACAAAATGGCCGTCCATCACATCGATATGGACCCAATCGGCGCCCGCCGCCTCGATCGCGCGCACTTCCTGGCCCAGCGCGGCAAAATCGGCGCTCAGGATCGATGGGGCGATACGGACGGGGGCGGGGGTACTAGTCATGACCATCGGCCTTAACCATCAACCCCTTGGGGGGCAAGCGGGGTCGCGGCGCTAGCGGTGGAAAAGCTTAGCGATCCTCCCTGTGGCGAAGGCAGCTCGGGGTCGGGATAGTCCTTGCCGCTGCGGCAGGCCTGGGGTGACCAGCTGAGGGCCAGCAGGTGGTAGGCGG
>JAHJHL010000108.1 GCA_018823905.1 Alphaproteobacteria bacterium | reverse complement strand
GGAAGATGCGGCCGATAGGAAGGGCGCGGCGGCGCGACCGACGCCATCGCCGCCGACTGGACGAGCGCGGTCGGATGGGGAGACGCCCCCGCAATGCGCAAGGACTGGAGCGCATAGGGCTCGTAGATCGCCTCGCCAAGTTGTCCGACGGGCGGTGACCACTCGATCGTCTCATAGACAAGCTCGCCCGAAGCGACGCGCGCGGTCTTCTCCGGACGCGTGGCTCCCCTGGCAAGAGGCCCCCGAGAAGCCGCTGCGTCGCGCATGAATGGCATTGCCGCTGTTGGCGCAGGGGGCGGCGGGGCAGGCCGCGGCGGAACATGGCTGGTCACCCAGGCAAGAAGCGTCGCCAGGTCGGGCGCTTCGCCATGGCTCGCCGGCAGCATCGATGGATCGGCCACGGGTACCTTGTCGATAACAAGCAGTCGCGTCGCGGTCGTGGTGCCGTGCTTGGCGTAGACTTTTCCAGCGATCGCGGCGGAGAACAGGATCGTCGCCCGCTCCTGTAACCCGACGAACCCCGCGCGGAAGGCCGCGGCATCGGGTGCGCAATTCGCCCCCATGATCGCGACCAGCCGACCGCCGTCGCGGAGCCGCGCGAGCGCGGAGGCGATATGGCGAAGTGCAGTGCCTCGCATCGGGCGGTCGACGTGCGCCGTGGCGGAGAAAGGCGGGTTCATGAGGACGACGTCGGGGACGAAAGAAGCGTCGAGGCGGTCGTCGATCGACGCGCCATCATGACGCGTGATTGGCACGGCGGGAAACAGTAGCTCGAGAAGCTCGGCGCGACCGTCGGCCAACTCGTTGAGCGCGAGGCTCGCCCCCGCAAGTTCGGCGTGGATCGCGAGCATGCCTGTCCCGGCCGAGGGTTCGAGCACGCGGTCTCCGGCATGGATCGAGGCCGCGTGCGCCGCCACAAAGGCGAGCGGCAAAGGCGTCGAGAATTGCTGGAGTGACTGGCCTTCCTCTGAGCGGCGCGTCTGGGTGGGAATGCGCGCGGCAAGTCGCTCCCACATCGCAAGCACGCGTTGCGGCGAGCGGTTTTGCGTCGCAAGCGCGCCGCCGTAGCGGCGAAGCAGCAGGATCTGCGCCGCCTCGCACGCATCATAAGCCGCCTTCCAGTCCCACGCACCGGCAGCATCGCTCGCGCCAAAGGCGCGTGCCATCGCCTCGCGCAGCTGGGCCGTGGAAAAGGGGTGGCCCGCCTCGAGCAGAGGCTGAAGCGCCTGAGCGGCATCGAGCAGGCGCCGGGAAGCTGGCGCGACCGAGCTGGGACGAGCGGCCGCCGCGGCGCCGCGCGCCGCATCGGGGAAGGTCATATGCATGGCTGAAATCCTCAGGAGAGCGGGGCAGGAATGAACCGCCCGCTGCTCTCTCCAGGATCCGGGGGTTCCCCCTCCCGGCCCCGCCTCTCCCTCTCAACCGAAGCGAACCCCATCCTCGGTGAAGCCATATTCGTTGAGGCGGATCATCTCGTCGATCGCCGCGTCGGACGTCAGATGCTCATATTCGTCATCGAGCCGCCCGTAGAGCCAGCGGGCCAGGTCGCGCAGCGCCTCGCTTACATCCTCTTCGGCGTCAGCCGTCATATCCTGGACGACGGGGCTGTCGCGCTCGACGACAATGTCCATGCTATATTCGTGATAATAGCGACCGCGATGGCCAATGCGCGCGCTAAGCTGATAGAAGTTGCGGCGCTGAATCGAGCCAAGGGCATCGGCGATGCGATGAAGTTCGACATCCTTGGGCGCGTAGCGGCGGATCGTCGCCAACGCGCCCTTGGCGTAACTGTAATCGCCTTCGAAACAGGCCCCGTCGCCCTGGCTCCAGAAGCCGGAAAACCAGATGCAGGGCTTCCGGCGCGTCCCGCCGCCGAAGAGGCGCACCGAGGTCATGTCGAGACGGACCCCCAATATGTCGCAGACGCGCTCGAAGTCCTCATAAACAAATTCGAACCAGTCATAGTCGAAACCGCCTTCGCGATACCAGGCGCGTGCCTTCTCCTTTGCGGCCTCGGGCAGTTCATCAAGGCAACACACGGTCGTTTGGATAATCGAGGGCATGACATCTTCCTCTCGCGTCAAGAGCCAGAAAAGGCGAAAGCCCGGCGCGCGGGCCGGGCTTTCGCAGTCGGTGAACGATGGTCTGGACAGGCGTCAGTCAGGGGCATCGCCCGACAGACGGGCGATGGCCTCCTCAAGCCATCCCGCCGTCGAGACCGCTTCGATATCGTCCGCCGTGATCAGCGTCGCGGCGCCGCCGAAACCGTCGGGCCGCATTTTCGAGCAGGTCCATGCGGCCTCGACCTCGACATGGTCGAGCGCCGACCGCTGAACGATGTCCTGGAAAATGCCCTCGAAGCCGATCGCCGACATATCGAGTTCGAGCTCGGCATCGTCGGCATCGCATTTGGCAATCTCCTGCCGGACGAGATCGGCAAGGCCGCTTGCGACACCGTCATCTTCGGTGAGCAGCGCCTTCACCTCCGCGAGGTCCAGGAACAGCAGATCGTTCGGACCATGGCCGGCGCAGAAATAGACATCGTCGCCGACATCCTCATGATCGAATATCTGGCCGAGAACCTTATATTCGAGCGCGGTCATCGCAGTGCGCGGGATATCCGGACGGATAACGGTCTGGGAAAAATAATCAGCCATGGCTCGCCTCCCGCGGTGCGGCCGCGCTTTCCGCCGCCGCCGGTACCGGCGGCGGATCGCCCTCGACAACCAGCGGCGGCACTGCGAATTCCGCGGTGTCGAAATAGGCCATCGCAGCCTCGATCGAGCCGAGCTCGACGAGCAGACGGCGATCGAGCAGGACCCGGTCGCTTTCATCGATCATATAGCTGTCGACCGTACCCGAGCCGCGGTAGACGAGCCGCTCGGGCGACCATTCGCCGGGATAGCTGCCCGACCAACGGACAAAGGGCAGACTTTTCTCGACGCAGAAGGCCTCGAGATTGTCGATCTTGCCCCAGGCGCAACTCTCGTCGAACAGCGCGAGCGGCTGGCCCACGACGCGGCTTTCGGCGTCGAAGGGCTCGCCGCCCCATTCGGGCGACAGGCCCTCAAAGGCGATGATATGGAGCAGCTCTGCGAAAACTGCAGCAGAGATTTCGCCGCCGATCTCGATCGATGCGGGAACGCGATCAGCCATGACAGCCTCCATCGTTGGAGCGGCGAATGGGATTTGAATTATTCATGTCAGGTCTCCAAAAAAGGGCCCGGCCCGGCATCGCTGCCGGGTCCGAGGTTCGATTGTCAGTGATGGGCGGAAGCCGATTATTCGGCCGCGACAGGCAGTTCGGCGTCGTTCGCGCCGTCCGGCTCGACTGCATCCTCGGCAAGGAAAGGAGGCAATTCTGAGTCGGCGGGATCGCCCTCCGCGTCGCCGAGTTCAGCATCGTCGAGCCCCGGCGTGCGCATCGGCTCAGGAAGCCAGGCCGCATCTTCGAGAAGCCGTTCCGCCTCGCGCGCCATGTCGGCCTTCTTGAGATGATCGATCATCTCGGCAAATTGCGTCCCGCGCGCCTCGGCGACGTCGGCGAGGATCCGCGGTTTCGTCACCGAGCGGAAATAGCCCTCGACCGTCGGCCGCCAGCCCGCTGCAACGAGATCGAGCCCAACCGCCCGCGCCAGCACATCGCTGTGCGCGATCCGGCGCGCCACGCCGTGCGCCGAGATGCGGCCATTGTCGTATTTGGGGACGATCTCGGCCTGGGCATTGACGCAGAGCGAGGTGCAGTGCGCGAGGAGTTTCGCCTGCTCCTCGCCGTCGAGGGTCAGCAGAAAGTCCCAAAGCTCCTTGTCGTCCTGCGGGAGCCGCTCTTTCCATGCCGACGCGCGCGCGTCGATCGCCTGCGCCGGCGCGCAATCGCGCAGGTTCGTCGGCGCGTTGCTGAAATAGACGCGGTTCGCCGCGATCTCGACGCAACTTTCGCGGGTAGCGGAATAGAAACAGCCGAGAACAAGGGCATGGAGCACCGCAGCGAAGGCAATGGCCGGATCCTGGGCAAAGGCGTCCTGGAGCGCGAGCGTGCGCCATGCGGTGAGATCCGACACGAGGCGATCGGGAAGCGGACGGAGCGCATCGGATTCGTCTTCGCCATCGCTGTCCACAGGCGGTATGACGTGATCGCCATCCCCGCCGCCACGCAGGACGGACCCTTCGCCCCCTGCTTCCGTTTCCGGATCAGCCTCGCCATCGGCCAGTTCCCGCTCCGGCTCGTCCTCAGCCCGCACGAACCCGCGCTCGTTCCGCACCGATCCGTCGCGGTCGATCGAGACGAAGGCGCCAGCGCGTCCCATCTCGGCGGGATCGAAGACGAGCGGGCGGTCGACGAGCGCGCCGAGTTCGGCGTCGATCGCATCGATCCGTGCATGCACTTCGGCGGGCACGTCGGGCGCGTCCGACCATTGCTCGCAAAGCGCCTCGCTTTCAGCCTCAAGTGCGGCGACGCAGGCTTGATCGCCTTCGGTCATCGGAACCTCTTCGCGGTCGATCGCGCGCAGGTCGCGCGTCGCGTCCCACGGCAGGTCGATCGAGGTGGTCACCCATTTCCAGCCCTCGGCGAGAATGCGTGTCCCTTCAGCTTTCAATCGTTCGTCGACCAACCGATCGAGCAGCGCCGGATCGGTGAGCCAGCCGCCTCCGTCGGCCTCGAACAAGTCGCGCACCACGCCGCCGCCTGCCGCGACATAGGCGTCGACGCCGACGAACGCCGCGCGCTTGTCGGTGACCCTTACGCTGTCTTCGGTCAGCTTCTGGCGGATGAAGCCGGGGCTCTTGTTGAAGCTGTGATCGAGTTGCGCCCAGACTTCCTCCTGGCGCTGATGATCGTCGGCAACGGTGAAGGCCATCAGCTGGTCGAGCGTCATGCCGTCGTCGGCGTAGATGTCGTGGAGCTTGGGTGACACCGCGGCGAGCTTGAGCCGCTGACGCACGACCGCCGGGGTGGTAAAATGATGCGCGGCGATCGTCTCGACATCGTCGCCCTTGTCGACCATCGCCTGCATCGCACGAAACTGGTCGAGCGGATGCAGACTCTCGCGCATGGCATTTTCGGCGAAGCTGTCGTCCTCGGCGAGAATATCGCTGTTCGCCGCGCGCACGACGCAGGGGATTGGCGCATCCTTCGCGAGACGCCTGCGCTTAACCAGCAGTTCGAGCGCGCGGTAGCGCCGCCCCCCGGCCGGTATTTCATAGCGGCCGGTTTCCTGGCCCTTCGCGTCGAGCAGCGGGCGGACGCTGAGGCTCTGGAGCAGGCCCCGCCGGGCGATATCGTCGGCGAGGCTCTCGATCGAGACCCCGGCCTTGATGCGACGGACGTTCGACTGCGAGAGGGCCAGCCGGTCGAGCGGGATGTCGCGCGAAGGGCTGAGGGTGATTTTGGCGGCAATTCGGGCCATGGCCATTCTCCATGACGGGCCGCCGCGAGACTCTCTCCCGGCTCCTGGACCCGTCACGATGGCGCCAGCCCCCCTCTTCCTCCCCGGGGCCGCGCAAGGCGGCCCCGGCAGGCGGCGCGGCGCGTCAGCCGCGCCCCGAAAGCCGCTCGGCCGCGCGGCGGAGCCTTTGCTCCCCCAGCACGATCGATCCCGCACGCCGCGCCGCTTCGGCATAAGCCGAGAGAGGGTGGTTTGCCGTGAAGTGGAGATCGCGTTCGATGGTGAGGCCGAACGGCAGGCGGACGGCTTCGAGTTCAGCGAGCGCGAAACTGCCGAGCTCGGGGCAGCCGAAGCCGAGATCGGCCAAACCGAAGAAGATGCCGTCGGTGTCGATTTCGGTCGCGAGCCAGGTCGCTGCACCGACGGGGCTGAACAGGCGGACGACCGGCGGCGGGTCGGGTTCCCGCTGGGCGCGCTCGGCCGCGTCGATCCGGGAGGTCAGGTTGGCGCGAAGCTGCGCCTCGAGTTCGGGGGTCAAGAGTTTCATGGCATGCGTCTCCTGGGGCGGCCGGCAGCGAGCCTCTCTCGCCGCGCCCGGTCCGCCGCCCGGGGGGCGGGCCATCTCTTCCTCGCCGGTTTCTGGCGCTGCCGGTGGCGGCCGCGGGCCCCGGACCGGGCGGCGACGGGCGGCAGCGGCAGCAAGCGCCCGCTGACCACGCAGGCCGCCCGCGCTGTCCCGGTCACCCACTTGCCAAATTGTTCTCTCTATGTTCTCATTAGGGCATGGACAATATCGATACTGCCCGAGTCGCAGAGACCATCCTTTCCGCCCCTGGCTGGGCGCGCGTGGGTATCACCGCGCCGACGAATCACATCCGTGTCGAGGCCGCGTTCGAACTCGCCCGTGCGATCGTCGAGAGCGTCCGTGCCGGCGCGGAGCCCGCAAGCCCCGACCAGCTTGGACTCTCCCTGTGACGTGGGCGGATGGACAAAGGACGGACAGCATCGCGCCACGCATGTCTTCGAGGCCGCGGCCTGGTTTCGGGCGATCAAGCCCGTTTGCCGCTGCGGACATAGCGCAACCTTCAATCCCTATGGGATCTGGTGGCGCTTCGAGTGCAGGATGTGGGACGGCAATCTCGTCAAGGCGTGCCAGAAATTCTGGTGTGTTCGCTGCGGCGCGCGGACGGGCAAGCGCGTCCGCCCGGTGCGGATCGAGCTCGTCGACCCGAGCCCCGATGACATCGCCCTGCCGATGCCCGAAGAACGCGAATGGAAGCGCGCGCTCAGCCGTTTCCGCGCCTGAGGACTGAGTTCATGGATATCGAGACGGACGACGCGCTGGTCGGCATCGGCAAGCTCCACCGCGTGATGCTATGGGACGGCCAGCGCGAGCGCGAAAAGGAGATGCTCTGGGGCCTGCCCTCGCGCGATGCCGATATATTCCAGATCCCGCTGCTGAAGTCCGAGGCCGCGATCATCGATCGGCCCTGTCTGCTGCTCGCCAATGAGTTCGGCCTCGTGAAGCGCGGCAAGACAATCTATGCCGCAAGCCTCATCAGCGACGAGCCTTTCTTCTGCATCGCAGCGGTCTGGCGTCCGGCGCACCGCCTGTGGCCCGAGAGTTTCGCGGCGCTTACCGTCCCGGCCTATGACGATCTGGCGCCGCACAAGGATCGCCACGTCGGCGTGGTCCGCCCCGAGGACTGGTTCGACTGGTTGATGGCGGCGCGGCCGCCGCTGGACATGTTGCGGCCTTTCCCCAAGAATAGCTTCAGCATCATGCCGCCGATCCAGCAGAATTTCGACGAAATGCTCGGCGCGGCCTGACCGAAACCGCCTAAGGGGACCGCCGCCATGTGCAATCTCGTGACCCTCAAGGCTTCGGTTGCCGAAGTGGCCTCGGCGTTCGGAGCGCGGCGCCCGCTCACCAATGCGCAGCCCGGCGAAGTCTATCCCGGCGGACAAGGATTTGTGGTCCGCGACGATGCGGGTACTCGCGCGCTCCAGTCGATGACCTGGGGCTTCCCGGTTCGGCTCAAGCATATGAAACCGACGAGCAAGCCGAAGCCGGTGAACAACGCGCGCGACGACAAGCTGATGACCTTCTGGCGGACCTGGTTCACCCATCCCGCCCAGCGCTGCCTCATCCCGATCACGGCCTTCGCCGAGGCCGAAGGCGAGAAAGGCAAGATGACGCGAACCTGGCTCAGCGTCGTCGACCAGCCGCTCGCCGCCTGCGCCGGCCTTTGGCGTCCGACCGACGAGTGGGGCGACTGCTATACGATGGTGATGGTCGATGCGACCGAGGAGCTGTTCGACATTCACGACCGGATGCCGGTCATTCTTCACGCCGCCGATCATGACGCCTGGCTGCAAGCACCCCCTGAGGAAGCTATGAAGCTTGTGACCCAATATCCGGCAAACCGGCTGGAGGTCGAGCGGACCGAAGTTCCCTGGTTCAGCCGCAAGCCCCAGAGCGCTGATACGCCCACCCTCCTTTGAGTCAGGTAGCCGGCGACGCAGGGCTCCGAGCGGCGATAGATATGTCTAAACCGGATCTGCGGTACCGATAATTCTCCGATACCGAAGAAATGGATTTGGACCCGACGAGCAAAATAACCTTGCAAATCGGGAATACAACTCCATAATTGCAAGGATGATTGAGAGACGAATTGCAGCCGAGTTGGCGGCAAGGCTGGACGAAGTACCAGCTGTTGCGCTGATTGGACCCCGGCAGGTCGGGAAGACGACGCTTGCGCTCGAGATGGGCGAGACACTACCTTCCATTTATCTCGACCTTGAATCCGATGCCGACCGGGCGAAACTCACCGAACCCGAGCTTTATCTCACCGCCCATGCAGACAAGCTCGTCATCCTCGACGAAGTACACCGACTTCCGGGCCTGTTTCAGACCCTTCGCGGCCTCATCGATGCGGGTCGCCGCAGCGGACGAAAATCCGGACGGTTTCTGTTGCTCGGTTCGGCGTCAATCGATCTGCTCCGCCAATCGGGCGAAAGCCTCGCCGGGCGGATCAGCTATCTTGAAATGCACCCGCTTGATGCGCTCGAAGTCGGCGCGGATCGGCTCGATCACCTCTGGGTGCGCGGCGGCTTTCCCGACAGCTTTCTAGCCAGCAGCGATCGGGCGAGCCAGCGCTGGCGGCAGGATTTCATCCGCACCTATCTTGAACGCGATATCCCGCTGCTGGGTCCGCGCATCGCTGCGGAAACGCTTAGGCGCTTCTGGACGATGCTCGCGCATCGCCAATCGGGGCTGCTTAACGCGGCCGAACTCGCTCGCAGCCTCGGCGTCGATGCCAAGACGGTTGCGGGCTATCTCGACCTCCTGGTCGATCTCCTCCTGGTGCGCAGGCTCGAGCCCTGGCACAGCAACGCCGGCAAGCGTCTCGTCAAATCGCCGCGGATATATGTGCGTGACAGCGGCCTCGTGCATACGCTGCTCGGGCTCACAACGAGCGAAGATATCCTTGGGCATCCAATCGCCGGCCCCAGCTGGGAAGGTCTTGTGGTCGAAACCCTGATTGCCGCCGCACCCGAAGGCACGCGTGCCAATTTCTACCGGACGTCCGCCGGTGCCGAAATCGACCTCGTGCTGACGCTCCCGGGCGATGCGCGTTGGGCCGTTGAGATCAAGCGAAGCCTGCAGCCGAAGCTGGAACGCGGCTTTCACCAAGCCTGTCTCGATCTTGAGCCGGCGCGGCGTCTGCTCATTTATCCGGGGTCGGAGACATATCCGCTCGGCGGTGGCGTCGAAGTCATGCCGCTCGTCCAAGCAAGCGAAGCGCTCCTCGCGACGCATTAGCTTGGGGGTCGTGACGCGCGCCGGCGCCGAATGGACTCCTGCCCAACGATCCCGATGAATTTGAAAGGTCCGGATCGCCTGCCGATCCCTTATTCGCCGAACAATGATCGGATCGCGCCAACGAGTCCGGCAATGAAGGAGCCGCCAACGAGCATGGCCGCGAACCAGAATTCGATCGCCAGCGCCCGCGACTTCCATTTCGGTTCCTGATCCATCTGACAGGCATGCCATGCCCGGTGAATGTAGGAAATAGTGGAATCGGACCCATCTCCGACTACCATGATCATTGAATGATATGTGACAAAACCTATGATACATCGCGCTCTAGTTAGAGGTTTTGTCACATGCGCGCATCGAAAACGCAAGGCGAGACGCTCCGAGCACTCCTTGGCGCGCATCCGATCCTGCGCGCTCGCGAGCTACGCGCCGCAGGCGTGGCACCCGAAACCATCGCTCGCGCGGTCGAGAGTGGCGACATCGACCGTATCGCGCGAGGACTTTATCAGCTTCACGACGCGCCGATCGACACCGACCAAGGCCTCGCCGAAATTGCCAAGCGCATCCCGAACGGTGTGATCGCCATGGTATCGGCGCTCGCTTTCCACGGGCTCACCGACCAGGTGCCGCGGCGGGTCTGGGTGGCAATAGGACCCAGCGACTGGGAGCCGGTCATCGCATATCCACCTATCCGGATCGTCCGCCTCGCCGACAAATATCGACGCCAGGGGATTGAGCATCACAAGGTCGCCGGGGTCGATGTTCCTGTCTATTCGGTTCCCAAAACGCTCGCCGACCTGTTCCGTAACCCGCGCCTCGTCGATCGCTCGGTTGCGGTCGAGGGTCTGCGCGCAGCGCTCGACCAACGCAAGACGACTCCCGGTGACATCGCCGAGGCCGCAGCAGCGGGCGGGGTGTGGAAGCGGATGCGGCCCTATCTCGAGGCACTCACCTTGAACGGCTACCCATGAATGTGTTGAGGGCCACCCCTACTCCAGAAGCAGCCGGTGCGTGACGCAGGCGCCGCCGCGGTCGGCGTATGACGGCATTAGGTGTCAATCTGGGCCCGATTGGTGCCCCAAGCCGCTTTATCAGGCGATTTCCTCTCGTTACACCGAAGAGGCGATCGGCATTGCGTAGAGAGGCTGAGGTATCACCCGCCCGCCGCGGTGCGAGGACCATCGCGCAGCTTGTTCAACGTCATTGTCTCCCGGAGAGGAAACGGGAGCGATGAGCCATGGAGCGGATCGCAGGCGGACGGGTCGGGAACGTGCCGGCGGCCGATGAATCGACGTGAAGCATTTTAATCTGACGGAGGAACTCGCACACGACATATCAGGCGCCGACAAGGAAGAGCGGCTCTTTGCCGCCCTGTCGAACGCCGCCGACCGCATGGGATTTGATCTTTTCGCGCTCGCCTTCGATCGCCGCGGCGGCGGCGGCGAGGGTGCATCGATGCTCGTGCATAATTATCCCGACGCCTGGGCGAATGTCTATGTCGGCTTCGATCTCAGCGGCACCGACCCGATCCGGCGCGCCGGCGAAAAATCCATGACGGGTTTTCAAAGGCGCAATGTCGATCACTACATCCCGCTTTCTCGCGGTGACCGGCAGTTGCTGAAGGTCGCCCGCGAGAGCGGAATCGGCGACGGCTTCACGGTGCCCCGGCACTTGCCTGGCGAAGCGACCGGAAGCTGCTCCTTTGCCGTCGCTCCCAATGCCAGGATCCCGCTCGAGATGCTCCACGCCGCCGAGATCGTCGG
>JAHJHL010000107.1 GCA_018823905.1 Alphaproteobacteria bacterium | reverse complement strand
GGCCACGCTCGACGAACCGCCCGCACCAGCTCGGGATCGCCCGAGAAGGCGAAGATGTTCTGGAAGTCGCGTGTCGCCAGCAGCGTGATCGAGGCGTGGTCGGGTCTCGACAGCGCCGAACGCAGCCTGGTCGCGGCGCGCGACGGCGACGCGGCAGCGCGCGAGGCGCTGCGCGGTACGCGGCTTGAGGTTCGTTCGGGCGCCAAGCCGCCGCTGGCCGAACTCGATGCCGAGCGCGAGGCCATCGCCGCAACGGCGCGACTGGCCGAAGCGCAGGCCATGGTCCAGACTGCCGCGTGGCGACTCCGCCTGCTTTGCGGCATCGAATAATATCGATCAGACTGATCGCCGCCCGCAACTGGACATCGATTGCAATCATTTTGTATTAGTATGACCTAATATACTTTGGAAAGAATGATCCCCATGACCGACCCTCACCGAGATACCGCCGCCGACATGATTGGCACGGCGCGCGCGACGGGCAAGGTTCCCATCGTGAAGACCTTTTTCGACGAAGCGACCTTCACCGCGACGCACGTCGTCCACGACCCGGCGACGGGCAAGGCGGCGATCATCGACAGCGTGCTCGATTTCGACCAGCCGTCTGGCCGTACGAGCCATGCCTCGGCCGATGCCATCATCGACTATGTTCGCACCGAAGGCTTGACCGTCGAATGGCAGATCGAAACCCACGCCCATGCCGATCACCTGTCGGCCGCGCCCTATCTGCAAGACAAGCTGGGCGGCCAGATCGTCATCGGACGGCATATCAAGACGGTGCAGACGGTGTTCGGTGAGATCTTTAACGAGGACGCGCGGTTCCGGCGCGACGGGTCGCAGTTCGACCGGCTGATGGCCGACGGCGACACGTTTCGCCTCGGCGAACTCGACGGCATCGTCCTCCACACCCCGGGACATACACCCGCGTGCATGGTGTGGATCATCGGCGATGCCCTGTTCACCGGCGACACTTTGTTCATGCCCGACTATGGCACCGCGCGCGCCGACTTTCCCGGTGGCGACGCGCGCACGCTCTATCGGTCGATCCACCGGCTACTCGCGCTTCCGGGCGAAACGCGCGTATTCCTCTGCCATGACTATAAGGCGCCGGGTCGCGACACCTACGCTTGGGAAACAACGATTGCGTCCGAACGCACCTCGAACGTGCATGTCCATGAAGGTGTGAGCGAAGACGAATTCGTCGCGATGCGCGAGGCGCGTGACAAGACGCTGGCGATGCCGAAGCTGATCCTGCCGTCGGTGCAGGTCAACATGCGCGGCGGCCGCCTGCCCGAACCCGAGAGTAACGGCGCGCGCTACCTCAAGCTCCCGCTCGAC
The DNA here is from genome assembly GCA_018823905.1 of Alphaproteobacteria bacterium. Lineage (GTDB taxonomy): Bacteria > Pseudomonadota > Alphaproteobacteria > Sphingomonadales > Sphingomonadaceae > Sphingopyxis. Next base: position 40,725 of record JAHJHL010000107.1, on the reverse strand, counting down.
ATTCTCTAAGCGCCGGCGCGATGCCCGATCCCACCACGCTCGATCTTGTACAGATGATTCTCGGCGCGCTGTCGGGGGTGCTTGTCGGCTTCACGCTCGGGCTCGTCGGCGGCGGCGGGTCGATCCTTGCCGTGCCGCTGATGGTCTATCTCGTCGGCGTGCCGCAGCCGCATGTCGCGATCGGCACCGCGGCGCTCGCCGTTGCCGCCAACGCGGCGGTCGGCCTTGCCAATCATGCCCGCGCGGGCAATGTCCGCTGGCCGTGTGGCGCCACATTCGCCGCCGCCGGGGTCGTCGGCGCGCTGGCCGGATCGACGCTCGGCAAGAGTTTCGACGGCGATAAGCTACTCTTCCTCTTCGCGCTACTGATGGTCATGATCGCGGGCGTCATGCTTCTCCGGCGCGGACAAGCGGGCGATCCTGCAGTACGTATCAGCCGTGAAAATGCACCGCGTCTGCTCGGCTACGGGCTCGGCAGCGGTGCGTTCAGCGGATTTTTCGGAATCGGCGGCGGCTTTCTGATCGTCCCGGGCATAGTCGCCGCGACGGGCATGCCGATGATCAATGCCGTCGGCACGTCCCTCGTCGCGGTCACCGCCTTCGGCCTGACCACTGCCGCGAACTATGCGTGGTCGGGTCTGATCGACTGGCCGCTCGCCGGCCTGTTCGTCGCGGGCGGTGCGCTCGGCAGCTGGTTGGGCATGAAGGGGGCACAGCGGCTGTCGGCGACGACCGGACGTCTCAACAGCCTGTTCGCACTGCTGGTGCTCGCAGTGGCTACCTATATGCTATATCAGAGCGCGAGCAGCTTTGGCTGGGTATCATAGTTGTCATTTACATGATATAGAGAAGTGTGTAGAAAGGTGTGGGAAAAGGATTCCGATGCCCGAAGATCTCACTCCACGCCCGCTCCATCGACCGCTCCGCATCGGCGACGCTGCGCCCGATTTCATCGCGCGCAGCACGACTGGTCCGCTGCGGCTCAGCGACTATCGCGGGAAATGGCTGCTGCTCTTCTCGCACCCCGGCGACTTCACGCCGGTCTGCACCAGTGAGTTTGTCGCGCTCGCGCGCGCGGCAGACCGTTTCGCGGCGCTGGGCTGCGAACTCGTGGCCCATTCGGTCGACAGCCTCTTCTCGCATCTCGCATGGGTCCGCGCGATACACGACGACCTAGGAGTCACGGTAACCTTTCCGATCATCGAGGATCCGTCGCTGGAGATAGCGACGGCCTTTGGCATGGTGGATCAGGATTCGCGCAGCGCCGCTGCCGTGCGCGCGTCCTATTTCATCGATCCGGAGGGTGTCGTCCGCGCGCTGACCGCCTATCCGCTCAGCGTCGGCCGCTCGGTCGAGGAAATGTTACGTACCGTCGCTGCGCTCCAGCGCACCAGCGACGGATTGGCCATGACGCCCGAAGGATGGAGTCCCGGCGCGGACATCCTCGCTCCGCCCGGCCTGCTCGCCCGCGACGCGTTGAGCGGCAAAACCGCGACGCGCTGGTTCTACCGGCTGACTCCCGACGAGCCCGAATGACGCCCGTCTCGCCCGAGGTACCGGTCATCGACGATGACCTCGTCGATCTGCTCCGCGTGCTCGCCCACCCGGTCCGCTTGAAGCTGATTTTCGCGATCCGCGACACCGAACTCGCCGTCGGCCAGATCGAAAGCGCCACCGGCGTCGGCCAGCCGTTGCTCAGCCAACAGCTCGGCGTGCTGCGCAACGCCCGGATCGTCGAAACGCGCCGCGACGCCAAGCAGATATTTTATCGCCTTAAATCTGACGCGCTCGTACCAATCCGCGCACTCGCCGACCAGTTCGACCCGCGCACCGCAAGCCCAATGGGCCAGCACGGCGGCGCCGACAGCGCCGCCCACTTTGCGCGGGTTCTCCGTTAATCGCTCTGTAACGCCATCCGGCGGTCCGCCAGTTCAAGCATCGCCAGCCTGTGGCTGACGATAATCAGTCCCGTGCCCGTCGCATCGAGCCAGCCGCGCAATCGTGCGACCAGCAATGCCTCGGTGTCGAGATCAAGGCCTTCGCTCGGCTCGTCGAGCAGCAGGAAAGGTCGATCGGCGAGGAGCGCACGCGCGAGCGAGAGGCGTCTGCGCTGCCCGCCCGAAAGCCGCGCGCCGTCATCACCGAGCCAGCAGTCTAGGCCGCCCGGGAGGGTGGCCACGACGTCGTCGAGTCCGGCGCTGAACAACGCCTCGGCCATGGCGGCGCGGGTAATGCCGGGGCGCGCAAGAGCAAGATTGTCGGCAACCGTCCCGGCAATCATCGACGCATCCTGCGCCGCCAGCGCGAATAGCGACCGACGGTCGGACAGCGGCAAATCTGCGACTGGCACCCTCGCTATTTCGATCGATTGAGGCGCGTCGTTTCGCAGCCCCGCGAGCGTTTCGATGAGCCGCGTCTTGCCGCTGCCCGACGCGCCGGTCACTGCAAAGCGGTCGCCTCGCGCGATACGATGCCCGTCGATCACGATCGCAGCCGATAAGTCGACCGGCGGCGGCGGCACCGGCGCGGACGGCACCGGGAACATGACATCCAGCCGTTCACGTGCGCCCCGACTTTTCCAGCGCTGGAGATCGAGCCGGACAAGCGCGCCGACAATTTCCATCGACGCCGCTGCGGCGAGCGACGACAGCGCGACCAGCGGCGCCGGCGCCGCACTGAACAGTACAATCGCCGCCACGACCATTCCGGTCGCCAGCCAATGACCGGTTCCGAGCGCCGCATCGGCCCGTACCATCGCGACGCGCGCCTGGTGCAGCCCATCCTGGGCATCGCCGAGCGCGGCGCGCACGTCATCGTCGAGCGCATAAACCAGAATGTCGTCGCCCCCGGTGGCAAGATCGACATATTGCCGGATCAATTGCCCCGTCGCGTCTCGCTCGGCGTCGAGCGCGGGCGCCAGCCACCGCGCACCGATCCATCGCGCCAGGAGCAGGCTCGTCGCGGCGGCGGCGCACAGGGCCAGAACGGCGATGATTCCCGCGAACGCCGCGAGCGCCAGCGCGCCGATCAGTGTCGCGATACCCGAGGGCGCCAGCGTCGTGCGCAGCAGCGCCTCCTCGAGCGCTTCGACGTCGCTCCCGAGCCGCGCCGCCACCTCGCCACGATTGAACCGGAGCGCCGCAGCAGGCGGCGCGGCGACCAGCCGCGCAAACAGCCGGGTACGGACATCGGCGAGCGCGAACAGCATCGCCCGGTGGCTGAACAGGCGTTCGCCATAGCGCGACAGGGTGCGGAGGATGGCAAGGCCGCGGATTGCGGCGCTGGGAATCAGATAGTTGAACGCCTGGACCGCGGCCACGCCACCCAATCCGGCCAGCGCCGCGCCGGTCAGGAACCAGCCCGAAACCGCGAGCAGCCCGATCGCCGACAGCGCGGCGACCGCGGCGGCGATCATGCCCGACGCAACGGCGCGGCGTTGCCGCGCGCGCGCTGTACGGATCATGTCTTCGATCATGGCAGGGCGATCCGGCTGTCCGCGGCGGCGACGAGCAGCGGGTCATGCGTCGCCGCGACGATCAGCCTGTCCCGCCCCGTCCGGACGAGCAGCGCGACAATCGATTCTGCCGCGGCGCGATCGAGATCGGCCGTCGGCTCGTCGAGCAAGAGGATCGGGCGCGGCGCAAGAAGCGCGCGCACCAGACCGATGCGCCGCCGCTCGCCCCCCGACAGCCCGCTGCCACGGTCGTTTATCGACCAGTCGAGGCCTGCGCCACGATCCGCGATCAGCCCGCCAAGTCCCACCGCATCGAGAAGATCGAGCGCGTCTGCATCGGCTACGCCCCAACGGGACAGGAGCAGGTTGGCACGCAGCGTCGCTGGCAGAAGCAATGCGCGCTGCCCAGACCAGCCACAGGTCGCCGCCAGCGCACACGGGTCGACCTCGACGGTGTCGAGGCGGATCTGTCCACGCTCGATCGGCACCTGCCCGATCAGCGCACGGAGCAGGCTGGTTTTTCCGGCCCCGCTGGGGCCGGTCATGACATGGAGACCGGTCGCCGGCCAGGCCGCGTCGACGGAACCGATCGCGACCCCGCCCGGATGGCGCACGACGAGATCCGCGAGCGCCAGCGTCGTCACCTTTTTCCTCGGCGGGTTCTCGATACGTTCGGAAATTTTCCGTTCTTCTTGCGCCAGCGCGGCGAGAGCAGCTTCTCCCTGCTGCTTGTCATGATATGCGGCGGCGAGTCGGCGCATCCCCATATAATATTCAGGCGCCAGCGCGAGGACAAAGAAGGCGCGGACGAAATCGAGCCGTTCGGGCGGCGCAAACGGCAAAAGCCCCAGCAAGGCGAAGCCGCAATAGACGGCGACGAGGGCGACCGCCAGCGCGCTGAAAAACTCCAGAATCGCGCTCGACAGGAATGCGATCCGGAGCACGCCGAGCGTTCGCTCCGCCAGATCGCTCGCCGCGGCTCCGATATGCCGCGCGACGCGCTCTTCCGCACCAAAGGAAAGAATCAACGGCAAGGCCCGAACGCGATCGACGAACAGGCCACAGAGGCGCGCAAGCGCGCCGAACTGATCATCGCTCGCCTTGCGCGCGGCACCGCCCGCGAGCGCCATGCCAAACCCAAACGGGATCAGTGTGGCAAGCAGGATCGCCGCGGACACCCAGCTGGCGAAAAAGGCCGCAAGCGCGATCAGCAGCGGCGACAGCATCGCCGCGCGGCGCAGGGGCAGGAAGCGCGCGAGATAGGGCTCGATGCGGTCGATCCCGGCGATCGCAAGCTCGGCGTCTTCACCGACGATTCGCCCCCGCGCTGTCGCGCTCGTCATCAAGGCCGGCGCTACGCGGGCGCGGAGGGCGGCGGTGGCCACCGCCGCCGCGCGCTGGCCGAACAGTGCTGCGGCGCCCTGTGCGCCGCCGCGCAGCAGGGCCGAGGCAATCAGAAGCAGCCCCCAGCCCCATCCGGTTTCGCCATCACCGCCGATTTCGCGGCTGATTTGAAGCGACAAAAGCTGCGCCAGTGCCAGCGCAAAGAGAACAGCCGCCAGCGCGTCGCACACCCATGCCGCCACGGCGGAAGGGCTGGCAGAAACGACGGGAGACGACGAACGATCCATAGTTGACATTTCTCTAATATTCATACATTCCTATATTCAGTAATTGACGTAGCCGCAAGCCAAGCGGTGCGCCGCCGAGTCGCTGTTCCAGGAGTGACGCTATGGATCTCGCCGTTGTCGAGCTTTCCCGTCTGCAATTCGCGCTGACGGCGATGTATCATTTTCTTTTCGTGCCGCTGACGCTGGGCCTGTCGTTCATGCTGGTGATCATGGAGAGCATCTATGTCATTACCGAACGCGAGATATGGCGCACGATCACGCGCTTCTGGGCCAAGCTGTTCGGCATCAACTTCGTCCTCGGGGTGGCGACCGGCCTGACGATGGAGTTCGAGTTCGGAATGAACTGGTCCTATTATTCGCATTATGTCGGCGACATTTTCGGTGCGCCGCTGGCGATCGAGGGCCTGATGGCCTTCTTCCTCGAGGCGACCTTCGTCGGCCTGATGTTCTTCGGCTGGGACAAATTGTCCAAACAGGGGCATCTGCTTGTCACCTTCCTCGTCGCCTTGGGCTCCAACCTTTCCGCGCTGTGGATCCTGATCGCGAACGGCTGGATGCAGAACCCGATCGGATCGCGCTTCAATACCGACACGATGCGGATGGAGGTCGTCGATTTCTATTCGGTGCTGTTCAACCCCGTTGCCCAGGCAAAATTCGTTCATACCGTCAGCGCTGGTTATGTCACCGCATCGGTTTTCGTTCTCGGCATCTCGGCCTGGTACCTGCTGCGCGGGCGCTTCACGGCACTGGCGAAGCGGTCGATGACCGTCGCCGCCGCCTTCGGCCTCGCTTCTTCGCTCTCGGTCGTCGTGCTTGGCGACGAATCGGGCTATGCGCTGACCGACAACCAAAAAATGAAACTCGCCGCGATCGAAGCTATGTGGCACACGGAAAAAGCGCCTGCTGGCCTGACATTGATCGGCTTTCCATCGGTCAAGGATCGCACGACTCACTACGAGATCAAGATCCCCTATGCGCTCGGTCTCATCTCGACGCGCAGCCTGACCGGGCAGGTGCAGGGGATCAACGAGTTGGTCCTGCACGCCCAGGAACGCATCGAGAGCGGCAAACTTGCCTATGGCGCGCTTGAGGATTTGAAGGTCGACCGCACCAACGACGCCGCGCGCGCAATTTTCGAAGAGCATCGTGCCGACCTGGGCTATGCGATGCTTCTCAAACGCTATGTGACCGACCCGCAGACAGCGAGCCACGACCAGGTGATGACGGCCGCGTGGGACACGGTCCCGAACGTCCCCGTGACCTTCTGGCTGTTCCGCTTCATGGCGGGCCTCGGCTTCTTCTTCATCGGCTTTTTCGCGCTCGCCTTTTATTTCGCCACCGTGCGGCGGTTCGACGTCAAATGGTTCCTGCGCACCGCCGTTCTGATCATCCCCCTGCCTTGGCTGGCCGCCGAAATGGGTTGGGTGCTTGCCGAATATGGCCGTCAGCCATGGGCGATCGAGGGCGTGCTGCCGACCTTCCTCGGCGCATCGAGCCTGACCGTGGCGCAGGTCTGGACGACGATCGCCGCCTTCACCCTGCTCTACAGCGCCCTCGCCTTCATCGAAGTGCGCCTGATGCTCGCGAGCATCCGCAAAGGTCCCGAGCCCCGCCGCGCGGCGGCAGGCGCCACTAACGAAGCAAAATCAGGCGCGGGCTATACCCCGCTGCCCGCCGAATAAGGAGGACCGAAATGGCGATACCCTTCGACTATGAAAGCCTCCGCCTGATCTGGTGGCTGCTGATGGGCGTGCTGTTGATCGGCTTCGCCCTCACCGACGGCTTCGACCTCGGGGTGGCGGCGCTGCTGCCCTTTATCGCGCGGAACGACGAGGAACGGCGGCTTGCGATCAACAGCATCGCACCGACGTGGGAGGGCCACCAAGTCTGGCTCATCCTCGGCGGTGGCGCGATCTTTGCGGCCTGGCCCTATGTCTATGCGATCAGCTTTTCGGGCTTCTATCTCGCGATATTCCTGGTCCTCGCGGCGCTGATCGTGCGACCGGTGGCGTTCAAATATCGCTCGAAGCACGACGATGCCGCCTGGCGCACCCGTTGGGACTGGGCGCTGTTCGTCGGCGGCTTCGTTCCCGCGCTGGTTTTCGGGGTCGCGGTCGGCAATGTCCTCATCGGCGCGCCGTTCCGCCTCGATAGCGACCTGCGTGCCTTTTACGAAGGCTCGCTGCTCGGCCTCTTTTCGCCGTTCACGCTGCTCACCGGCCTGCTGTCGGTGGCGATGCTGGTGCTGCACGGCGCTGGCTGGCTGGCGCTGAAGATCGAAGAAGGCGCAGTCATGGAACGCGCGCGGCGCTGGGGCAGGTTTGCCGCGATCGCGGCCATCCTTCTCTTCGCCATCGGTGGGATCATGGTCGCAACGATGCCGATTGGCTACCGACTGGCGGGGGTGATCGATACGGCCGGGCCATCGAACCCGCTCTGGTCGACGAGCGTGCCTGCCACGGGCGCCTGGCTGGACAATTATGCGCGTTATCCGTGGATGCTGCTTGCACCGATCCTCGGCTTCGCGGGGCCAGCGCTTGCTTATGTTGCAATCGCCCGCCGCAAACAGGCGCTGCTTTTTGCGGGATCGGCGATGGCGACCGTCGGGATTGTCGCGACCGTCGGACTGTCGATGTTCCCCTATATCCTGCCCAGCTCGATCGACGCCCAATCGAGCCTGACGGTCTGGAACGCGTCGTCAAGCCATCTTACTCTGTGGATCATGCTCGTCGTCACGCTGATCTTCCTACCCATCATCCTCGCTTACACCGCTTGGGTGCTCAAGATACTGTTCGGCCGCGTGACGCTCGCCGATGTCCGTTCGAACCCTGATTTTTACTGACCGGAGGCAGACGCAATGTGGTATTTTACGTGGGTTCTGGGACTCGGTCTCGCGGTTGGCTTCGGCATTTTGAATGGTGTGTGGCACGAATTCCATTCGCCCGCCGACGAAGACGCGACGCTTTAGGGCTCATTTTTCTGGAGGCGCGCCCTTCGTCTTGTGCCGCAGATACAGCCAGACGAGCGCGGCAATCGGCAGCGTGGCGGTCGCTGTCAGGAATATGGGATCGAACGATAGGCCCAAATGGCTAGTGCCTTTCGCAAGGTACGAAAATAGCCCGACCGAATAATAGCTGACCGCGACGACCGACAATCCCTCGACGACATGCTGCAAATGGAGCTGGCGCGCCGCGCTGCGTTCCATCGATACAAGCATCGCGCTGTTCTGCTGCTGGATTTCCAGGTCAATGCGCGTGCGCAATTGCGCCGTCGCGCGCTCGATGCGTTCGGCCAAATGCTCGATGCGGGCCGCGAAGGAGCGACAGGTGCGCGCAGCCGGAACTAGCCGCCGCTCGGTAAAATCTGCGAGCGACTGAAAGCCAGGTATCGGTGCCTCGGCAAGCGCATCGAGCCGCTGCATCGCGATATCGGCGTAGGCCGCCGTTGCACCGAGGCGAAAGGCGGTCGCTGCCGAAAGCGCGGTGACTTGACTCGCCAGCTCTATCAACTGGTCGAGCAATGCCGGCGCAGCATTGGAATCGCGCATCGCCAGGGTCGCGGCGGCAAGTTCACTTTCGAGCATGGTAAGCTCGCCGGCCTTTTGCTGGACGAGCTGCAAACCGAGGAGCGCCAGGTTGCGATCTCGGCCGAGTGGTGAACCCACTGTTCGCACGCATGCACGCCAATCCGGTCTTTGATAGAATCAAGCTCGGCCAGGTCGACGATCCGCTGCGGTGGCTGGCGGATGTCGGCGGTCAGGAGTTGAACCCGGGCAAGGACTTCAGCCAAGGGCAGCGCCAGGATTTGGCCCTAGCCTTATTTCTGGCGCGAGCGCGAAGTCTTCGTGGAACATTCTTCCTTGACGAGCCGGTAACGCATCTCGACGACCTCAATCGCGTCGGGCTGCTCGATATCTTCCGGGCAACAGTGCTTGAGAACAGCATGTCGCTCAACTTGGTAGTTACTACCGCCAGCAAGCCTCTCGCGCGCCACCTAATCGAAAAGTTCGGCCGGGTGGGACCGGTCGAGACCCCCGGCGGCCGCGTCGCGCCGCTGCGGGTTATCGAACTCGATGGCAATGGCCGGACAGGTGTCCGACTGCAGACGGTGTATTGAGTGAGCGCGCAGCGAAACCCCGCAAGCGGTAGGTTGCAGCTATATCGGAGTTCGTAGAAGAATTGCTTGTAGCCGGTCTGACTAAGCGGGAAGTCTCGACAACCGGCGGCTGAAAGAACGACGGCTTTCAGGCTCATTAGCGAGAGGGCTGAACGACCGAATTGAGGCGCATTGCCGCCAAATTTCTCTGCCACCTCGCTTGCCATTGTTTCGCGACAGTTTTACCCTCTCTTGTGAGTGAGCAAAATGGACCTCGGCGCATTACCTAGATGGAGCGGGAGGCCGCGATCACGTGAGAGGAGACATCATGGCACGACCCAGCAGGCGCGGTTTTCTGGCCGGGGCGACCGCGTTGCCAATTGCCGCGGCGGCATCGGGGCGTGGAGCGGAGTCCAGCGGCACGATTGCGGCCGATCTTGCAACCTATATCAGCTTTGGCAACAAGAGGTCGGGAGGCGCGGGCGACAATGGCTGCGGTCATTGGCTGGCCAATGAGCTCTCGCGCGCTGGCTATGACGTCGATAAACCTGCGATCTCGGTCCCCTGGTTCGATGCCGACGATTGCACGATTATTTTGGGTACCGCACGCGCGCCGCTAGCGCCGCAACCGATCATCATTCCGGCGCACGATGTCAGTGGGCCGCTGGTGCGTATCGACGCCCACGGCAGCGCCGACGCGCCACTTTCGGGCGCCATTGCGCTCATCGACCTACCCTATAGCCGCTGGTCTTCCGCGTTGGCGAAGCCCGTCCGCGGTCCGGTCGATGCCGCTTTTGCGGCAGGCGCAAAGGCCGCGATCATCATCACCAATGGCCCGACCGGCCAGATCATCGCGCTGAACGCTGACGGTCGGGCGCCGATGTTTGCAGGACCGGTGGGATTGCTCGCGCCCGCCGATGCTGCCCCATTTCTCGACGCCGCGATGCAGCACGCCCTCACAACCGTCACACTCGCGGGACGCGGTGGACAACGACCCGCCTTTAACGTCATCGGCCGAATCGACCGCAGCAAAGGCCGGTGGCTCGTCGTCTCGACGCCGCGATCAGGCTGGACTGATTGTGCCGGCGAGCGCGGCGGCGGGATCGCGGCGTGGCTCCACCTCGCGCGCGAAGCGCCAAAGCTGTTTCCCGATCACGACCTCGCCTTCCTGTGCAACAGCGGACATGAATATGAGAATCTCGGCGCCGAAGAGGCGTTGAAGGCGGTCGCGCCGAAGCCTGCCCAGACGCATTTCTGGCTCCACCTCGGCGCCAATCTCGCGGCGCGCGACTGGCATGAGGGGCTATTCGGGCTGTCTCCGATCGGTGGAACCGATTCGCAACGCTATCTGGTCGTCAGCCCGCCATTGCTTCCGATCGCACGCCGCCTGTTTGCAGGCCTCGCGGGGCTCGAGACGCCCTACCCCAGCGACAAATTATCGGCGGGTGAGCTCACCGCGATCATTGCTGCCGGCTATCCTTCGGTCGCGGGCATCTTTGGCGTTCATCGCTTCCACCATGTCGAGGGTGATGACGCGCGCTGCATCGACGCCGCCGCCGTTGCCACTACAACGGCAGCGTTCCGCGAATTGCTGATCGTCGCCGCGCGCTAGATTCGGATCAACGCGCGGCGGCCGTTCACCATAGCAATCAGGCTTCGATGTCCCGCTTGTAGGTTTCGGGCAGGAAGAGGATGCCCACAACGGCGGTGATCCCCGCGATCACCACCGCATACCACAGCCCCTGATAGATATTACCCGTCGCCGCGACCATCGCAAAGCCGATCGTGGGCATGAAACCGCCGATCCAGCCATTGCCGATATGGTAGGGCAGCGACAGCGAGGTGTAGCGGATGCGCGCTGGAAACAGTTCGACGAGCAGCGCCGCGAGCGGGCCATAGACCATCGTTGCCAGCACGCCGAAGACGCAGAGGATCATGATCACCTTGACCTTGTTCACCTGTGCCGGGTCGGCCTTGTCGGGATAACCCGCCGCGTCGAGTTCGGTCTTTGCCGCCGCCGCGAACCCCGCGACTGCCGCAGCTCGACCTTCCGCGCCTAGCCCCGACGGGTCCGGAACGGGCAGCACGGTGTCTCCAATTTGTACCGACGCCGCCGTTCCTGCCGGCGCGTCGATGTTGGCATAGTTGACCCCGGCTTTTGCCAGATAGGATTTGGCAATATCGCAGCTCGTCCGGTCGAACGTGTTTTTGCCGATGGGATCGAACTGGAACGAGCATTCGCCGCCATGCGCGACGACCGTGACCGGTGCGCGCTCGACCGCCGCGGCCATTGCCGGGTTCGCGGCGCCGACCAGTGCCTTGTAGAGCGGGAAATAGACGAAGAGCGCGATGACGCAGGCGGTCATCATGATCGGCTTGCGCCCGATCTTGTCGCTGAGCCAGCCGAAGAAGACAAAGCAGGGGATGATCAACATCAGCGCGGTGGCGACAAGGAAGTTTGCGGTCGCGCCGTCGACGCGCGCGATGCGTTCGAGAAAAAAGAGCGGATAGAGATGCGCGGCAAAGCCGATCACCGCCTGCCCCGCCACCGCGCCAAAGAGCGCGATCAGCACGATCTTCAGATTTTTCCACTCGCCGAACGCTTCGGTCAGCGGTGCTTTCGACGTCGCGCCCTGCGACTTCATCCGCTGAAAAACCGGGCTTTCTTCCAGCTGGAAGCGGATCCACAGCGTGACCGTGAGCAGCACGATCGAGAAGATGAAGGGAATGCGCCAGCCCCAGGCAAGAAAGGTTTCGGCATCCATCACCGTGCGGAGCCCGACGACGAGCGACGAGGCGAGGATCAGGCCCAGCATCGCCGTGGTCTGGATAAAGCTGGTATAGAAACCGCGTTTTCCGGGCGGGGCATGTTCGGCGACATAAACTGCCGCGCCGCCATATTCGCCGCCAATCGCCAGACCCTGCAGCAAACGCAGGGCCATGAGGATGATCGGCGCCGCAATCCCGATGCTGTCATATCCGGGCAGGAAACCGACGGCGAAGGTCGACAGGCCCATGATCGCCATGGTGACGAGGAAAGTGTTCTTCCGCCCGACGATGTCGCCGATCCGCCCGAACACCAGCGCCCCGAAAGGGCGTATGGCGAACCCGGCGGCAAAGGCCATCAGCGCCAAGATGAACCCGGTGGTCTCGTTCACCCCCGAAAAGAAGTGAAGCGACAGCGCGCTGGCGAGCAGACCATAGAGATAGAAATCATACCATTCGAACACCGTGCCCAGCGATGAGCCGATAATTACGCGCCGTTCGGTCTTTCGCTTCTCCGCCGCCGTCGGCGAGGCATCTGTTTCACTAGCCATGTCTCTCTCCCATGATGACCCGGCAGCGGCGGCGGGCTCTTGTCCGGCCCGTCCGCCACGCCCCGGGGGAATTCAGTGTGCGACCGCCATCGTCGGCGCGGTGAAGCCGGCGTTCGCGAGCTCGCGTTCGGCCTGCGTGAAGCCATAGGCGGGAACGATCTCGTCGCGGCGGTCGGTCACGCGCTCCCATTCGGCCGCGACGCGCGCGCCCGCATCGTCGCCGCGCCCGATGAAGGCGCCTTCGGTCAGCGTGATATTGGCCACGGCGAAATGGCCGGCGCCGGCACAAAGGATCGCGCGCGTCGGCGCATCGTCGCCGACCAGCGCGAGCAGCCCGGGACTCACGGCGTCGGGCGCGAGCTCGGCCAGCGCGTCGGGGGCAAGCACGCCTTCGGTCATTGCGGTTGCCGCGGTCGGGGCCAGGCAATTGACGCGGACATTGTGCTTTTCGCCTTCGATCGCGAGCGTCTGCATCAACCCGACGAGTGCCATCTTCGCCGCGCCATAATTGGCCTGTCCGAAATTGCCGTAGAGCCCCGATGACGATGTGGTCATCACGATCCGGCCGAAACGCCGCGCGCGCATCTGGTCCCACACCGCCTTCGAACAGACCGCGGCGCCCATCAGATGGACATCGACGACGAGGCGGAAGTCGGCAAGATCCATCTTCGCAAAGCTCTTGTCGCGCAGAATGCCCGCGTTGTTGATCAGGATGTCGACCCCGCCCCATGCGCGGGTCGCCGCATCGACCATCTTAGCGACCGCTGCCTCGTCGGTGACCGACGCCGCTGCGGCGAGCGCATCGCCGCCCGCCGCGACAATCTCTTCAGCGACGGCTTCGGCCGCCGCGCCCTGCATGTCGTTGACCATCACCCGCACGCCATGGCGCGCTAGCAACAAGGCATGCGACCGGCCCAGTCCCCCGCCGGCCCCCGTGACGATCGCAACCCGTCCCGATAAATCCATTCCCGTCGTCTCCTCGACTTAAATATTAATAACTCACTGGTGAGTGAATTAAATGATTGACCCGATGCCGCTTTGTCGCGGCGAATTCAGCCGTCGCGATCTTGTCGGCGCTGATTGCAGATGTCGCGAAAGCCCGCGGCCATGAAGCGCGCCATGCGCGCCTTCACCGCTTCATAATCGTCCGACCGGCAGAGTCCGTGGGACAATTTGTCGATGCGTCCGGTGCGGGCCAGCGTCAGCATCAGCGCCCCGGTGACGAAATGATAGCCCCAGAAAATATCCTCTTCTGCGGCATCGGGCAGCGCCTTCTTCAATATCGCGATCAGGCGGAGCACGACGGGATCGAAATATTTGTCCATGAATTCGGCGCCTTCGGGACTGTTCGACGCCTGCGCGCCGAACGCGCCATAATTTTTCCAGCCCTCGCCGCCCTGGATATAGAGATCGAGGTCGGTATCGAGGAAAGCGTGCAGCGCTCCCTCTACGGTCGGATTGTCACCCGCCGCACGCTCATAATCGTCGAGCGCCTGCATCCGCTTGTCGATCGTCACCACGGCGCGGCGCGCAAAGACCGCGTCGAACAGCGTTCGCTTGTCGTCGAAATAATAGTTGAGCAACGTGTGATGGACGCCGACCTGCTTGGCGACGTCCTTCAGCGTCACGCCGTGGAAGCCATGCTGCGAGAACAGCAACTCGGCCGTGTCGAGAATCTGCTCCATCATCTCGGCGCGCTGTTCCGCCTTGGTCGGCCGCTTCGCTAAAGTCTTCGCCTTCGACGCCAAATTCGCTTCCTTCTGATCGATCGTTTCTGCCGCCGCGACCCGCATTTGGCCTACACCTGTCCGTATTCGGCCCGCAATTGCAATTTGTCGATCTTGCCGGTGGGCGCCAGTGGCATGACGTCGAGGCGAACGATCGCATCGGGAACCCACCAGGACGCCACCCTGCCGCTGAGCGGCGCGAGCAATTCGGCGTCGCTGACCGACGGATCGCAGGCTTCGACTAGGAGGATCGGGCGCTCGCCCCATTTGGGATCCGATCGCCCGATCACCGCGGCGAGCGACACTTGCGGCAAGGCGCCGACGATCGCTTCGATCTCGGCCGGATTGATCCACTCACCGCCCGATTTGATCAGATCCTTGGCGCGGCCCGTGATCGTCAGATTGCCCGACCTGTCGATCCGCGCGAGGTCACCGGTATCGAACCAGCCATCGGCGTCGGTCGCGGGCTCCGCCTGCCCGAAATAGCGCTCGACGACGGAGCCGCCGCGCACACGCAAATGCCCTTCCCCGCCGCGCTGTTCGGCAAGCGCCGCGCCGTCGGCATCGGTCAGCAACAAGTCGATCCCCATCGCGGGGCGTCCGGACAGCGAAGGTTTGCGCGCCGGATCGCCCGGGAGCGCCGCGGTGCCGAGCGGCGACAATTCGGTCATGCCCCAGCTCGTCTGTACCTCGACCCCCAGCCGCTTCTCGATCCGGTCCATCAACGCCGGCGGCATCGACGATCCGCCGACGAGGATGCGTTCGAGCGACGGCACCTCACCGCCTTCAGCCTCCAGATGTTCGACAAGGCCCAGCCAGACGGTCGGAACCCCGACCGCGGCGGTCACCCCTTCGCTGCGGATCAGCCGCGCCAGATGCGCGCCGTCACTTTGGCGGCCGGGAAGCACCAGCTTCGCCCCGACCGCTGGCGCGGTGAAGGGAATGCCCCACGCATTGGCGTGAAACATCGGGACGACGGGCATCACCGCATCGCGCGCGGTGATGCCGAGCACATCGGCCTGCAACTGGCGCATGGTGTGCAGGAAGCAGCCGCGATGCGTATAGGTGACCCCCTTCGGCGCCCCGGTACTGCCCGAAGTGAAACAGAGTCCCGATGGGCTCACCTCGTCGAACTGGCCCCAGACCGCATCGGCTTCAGACGACGCGATGAGCCGATCGAGCGCCTGTTTTTCGTCCTCGGCGTCGAGCAGCAGGATGTGGCGAACCGAAGCAAGATTGCGCGCCGCGTCCTCGGCCAGCGGCAACAGGTCGGGGCTGACGAGCAGAACCGCGGCTTCGGACTGCGACAGCATCGAGCCGAGCTGCGCAGGTGTCAGGCGCGGGTTGAGCGTGTGGCAGATCGCCCCCATGCCCATGATCCCGTACCACGCCTCGACATGGCCCTGCGTATTCCAGGCGAGTGTCGCGACACGGTCGCCCTGTGCGATCCCGAGACGCGCCAGCACGCCCGAGACGCGCAGCGAGCGCTCGCGCAGCGCGGCATAGCCGATGCGCCGGATCGCCCCGTCCGCTCCCGCCGACACCACTTCGGCGTCGGAATGCCATTTCGCGGCGTGGGAGAGGAATTTGTCGAGCGTCAACGCATAGGTCTGCATCGATCCGTCGATCATTGGCATCCCGCGACTTTCGGCGGCAGCGGGGGCGATATGACGCCAATATTCCAGTTCCACGGAATGTCACCCGCAGCGCGGCGGCGGCAGACCACCGCTTCGTGCAGCGCCGACACGCCAGGGAACAGATTGTGCCCTGCCCGCGGCTCACCGGCGAAACGCATGACGCCCCGCTTGTCGGCATAGTCGGGCCAGTCAGGCTGGTCCTTGGCGCGCGGGGATCCCGTCGCCGCGAAGCTCGCCCAATAATCCGTCATCGCATCCGACAATTTCTTTTCGGCTAGTGTGTCGGGGATCTTTGGCCAGAGCGGCGGCGTGCGCGTCGCGGTTCCAAAGACATAAGGAAGCTCGGCAGCGTGAAAGGCGTGAAGATTCCATTCCTGCGTCGCCGGATAACCATGGTCGAACAGATAATAATAGGATCGCTGACCCAGCGCCGACTGGTTCGACACCAGCCGCTCCGACGTCCAGCCGTACATCGCGTCGCGGGTCGCGGCGAGCATGCTTTCGTCGATCGTCTTCGCCGGATAGCGCGCGAGAAACAGGTTGGCGAATTCGCCATAACCGGCGCGGATCGCCGCCTCATAGGCCGCGGCATCGGCAGGCGCCTTGGGGAGCAGGAACCGCAGCGAACGAATTTCTCCGCTGTTAAATCCCGCGAGGATCGGGACGGGCGCCTGCTCGCCCTTGTCGAACGTCTCGACCAGCTGACGCGGCACGACCTTTCCGTCGATGGTCGGGAACGGGAAAAAGCCCGTTGCCGGCGCCTTGGATGCGATTTCTTCCGCCGGCATCGCGCGCAGCGCCGCGAGGTCGGTCGCGCCAAGCTTCGCGGCCAGACCCTTGCCCTGCTCCTCGGCGGGGACCATGCCGTTGATCGCGGCACTCAATCCGGATGCCGATACCATATAGGCGCTCTGCGCGATCGCCTTGTGGAACAGCCCGCGCGCCTTCGGCGCTGCCATCAGATACATGACGCTGAGCGCGCCCGCCGATTCCCCGGCGATGGTGACATTGCCGTCATCGCCGCCAAAGGCACCGATGTTGCGTTTGACCCACTCGAGCGCCGCGATCTGGTCGAGCAGCCCGTAGTTGCCCGACACGCGATCGGGCGATTCCGCGCTCAGCTCGGGGTGCGCCAGATAGCCCAGCGCGCCGAGACGATAGTTGATCGAAACGACGACCAGCCCGCGCTTTGCCAGCGCGCTTCCGTCATAGAGCGGCTCCGCGCCCGATCCGGCGGTCAGCGAGCCGCCGTGGATCCACAGGAACACCGGCGCGCCGCGCGCATCCTTCGGCGCCCAGATATTGAGCGAAAGGCAATCCTCGCTCATCGTCGGCATATCCCCGGCATAGATATTGCCGACGCGGGGCTTGGGCTGCATGCACGCCGCGCCGAACTTCGTCGCGTCGCGCACGCCATCCCACGCCGCGGGCTCCGCCGGCGGACGCCAACGGCGCTCGCCGACGGGAGGCGCGGCATAGGGAATGCCTTTGAAGACCCGCACGCCGCGATCGTCGCTGCCACGCAGACTCCCGGCCGGTGCCTCGACCACCATATCATCGTTCGCGAGCGCTGGTGCGGGCGCGACCATGGCCAGGGCTAGGGCAATATATTTCCAGCGCCGGATCATCCCCTCGCCCTTTCAACCATGCCGCTCATCAGAAACGATAATTGGCGCGGACGCCGACCGTGCGCGGACGCAACCGGGCATAACGTCCGTCGAGGAACGCCTCCGGGTGAACATAAGTGATCGACTTGTCGTTAAAGACATTTTCGACATAGGCGCCCAGATCGATCGCGCCGAGCTTTGCCCCGACGTAGAGGTTCACATTGGTCCATGCCTCGGTAAAATCATAGGTCGGGCTGTTCGCATTGGGGTTGCCCGGCACATTGGGGAACTGGTTCGGAAAGGAACCGGCGTGCGACACATTGACCGCCGCATAGGCCGTCTTGCCCTCGCCGATTCCGAAGTCGTAGCGCAGCGTGCCCGACCCCTGGAACTTCGGCGATGCCAAACGCGTGCCGATCTCGGCGCCCGAGATCGCCGCTTCGATCGGAGACAGATCGGTCACCTTGGCCCGGTTGAACGACCCGTTGAGCGCGAGGCTGAGCCCCTGCACTGGTCGGGCAATGATTTCATATTCCAGACCATAGCTTTCCGCGCCGCCGATGTTCGTCGCGAACTGGATCGAATCCGACACCCGGTTGGCCTGAACCTGAATGTCTTTCCAGTCGATGTAATAGGCGGCGAAATTGGCGGTCAGGTCGCCATTCAGCCAGCGCCCCTTGAGACCAAATTCATAGTTGGTGACGCTGTCCGATTTTGCGCCCTCTGGAATGATGATATCATTGGGATTGATCGTGCTGGCCAGCCCCGCCCGCGCGTTGACGACCGGGGTACGGAAACCGGTCGAGATCGTCGCATAGGTGGTCAGGCTGTCGCTCGGCTTGAAAGAGACGCTGCCCTTCCACGACATGCGATCGTCCTTGACCTTCAGGCCGGCGGCATAGTTGATCGGGGTGATGGTGAGGGGAATGTTCGACAAGCCGAACAAGGCCGCCGTCAGATAATTGCTGTTATACCCGCCACCGCGGGTAAAGCTTTGCACCTCGGTACTGCCATAGCGCAGCCCGCCCGTGACCCAGAAGCGATCGCTGAAGCGGAACGTGGCCTCGCCAAAGCCAGCGATTTCGGTCTGGTCGGTATAGCTGTTGAAACGCTGATAATATTCGTCGGGCAGCCCGGTCAGACGACGTGCTGCAAGAAACTCCGGAGACGAACGATAGGCAAAATCGACGGTGCGGCGCTTGTCGTAATAGAAAAAGCCAGCGACCCATTCGAACGGTCCATCATGGCGTGAGACGAGCCGCGTTTCCTGCACGAACAGATCGTCATAGCCATAGGCATCGAGCGCGAAGGGAAAGGCCTGCGCAAAGGTGCCGGCCAGATCGACGTAGAACGACGCGTCATAGTCCGACAGCGTCGTCGAACTGATCAGTTCGGCAAAATCAAACTCATAATTGACGGTGACATTGAAGTTGGTCAGCTTGCCCTGGAACAGATCGGGCCGATCGGAGCGACGGACGAAATTGCCGAGCAACGGGTTCGTCAGCCCCGAATCCGCCGGTTTGCTGTTTTCATAAGATGCGAGCAGCTTCACCTTCATCCGGTCGCTCGGCTGGAGCAGCAGGATAGCGCGGCCGCCATAGGCTTCGAGACTGTTCGCATCCTTGACGCCGGTACCGATATTATCGACCCAACCATCTTCGTTGCGATAATAGCCGGTGACGCGCAGCCCGATTTCATCCTTCATAATCGGGACATTGACCATCGCATTATAACGTTGGCGCACCGAGCTTGAACCCGTCAGGCCAATGTCGACGCTCGCCGACGCCTCGAAATCGTCGAGGTCGGGGCTCTTCGTGATAATGCGCATCGCCCCGGCGAGCGAGTTCGACCCGAACAGCGTCCCCTGCGGTCCGCGCAGAAATTCGACGCGCTCGACGTCATAAAGATTGGGGTCGAGGATCGTCGAATTGCCGTTCGCCGAAATCGGGAGTTCGTCGACATAGATGGCAACAGCGCTTTGCAGCCCCGCCGAATAGCCGTTGGTATTGATACCGCGCGCGGTGAAATTGTTGAAATTCTGGGTCGGACGGTTGACCACGATGCCGGGCGTATTTTGCGCGATGCCCTCAAAGCCGACAATGCCGAGGTCATCGAGCTCTTCCTGGCCGAACGCGGTGACGCTGAGCGGCACGTCCTGAAGCCGCTCGGTTCGACGTGTGGCGGTCACGACAATATCGTTGGCATCGCGTTTCTGATCCTGCGCATCCGCATCGGCGGATGGGGAAACGTCGGCCGATTGGGCCTGCGCGGAAACGGGCATCGCGAACAAGGCGACCGCCGAGGCGGACGCAAAAAGCTGAGCCTTCATAAAATACTCTCCCTCCAGATCGGCGCTCTTCGTCGCCAACTCAAGGGTGAGTTATGCCGCGTCAGATACAAATGTCAATATTCACTATCGCGCGTGTGAATGTATTTTATGAAGCCATACACGAGACCCGAAACGCGTGGGCGATCTTCCATACTTTCCGCTGAGACTTCGCCCGCATTCGCCGCAATTCGGCCGCGATCATTGCTCGCGCTGCGGCTCCGGTCGCAACCACCGAAGCAATCCGGCGATTGCAGGTCAGACGAATTACGCGACCTGTAGCCGCTGCCGATGTCCTATTGCGGGCGGGGCGCCAGCACCCCGCCAAGTGCCTCGATCACTTCGGAGGGAGCCGTCCGCACCGAGCCCGCATCGAAGGGCGGATGCGGATCATATTCGATGGCGAGTTGCGCCATCATCGCGCGTTTTGGGCCGTAAAGATCGGCGATCAACGCCAAGGTCGCGTCGATGCCCGCCGAGACCCCGGCCGACGTCCAATATTTGCCGTCGCGCACCCAGCGTTCGGGGACAAAGGTCGCTCCGGCGCCGCGCAGCATATTGGAGAACTTCCAATAGGTCGTCGCCCGCTTGTCCTTCAACAGGCCAAGATGCGCGAGCAGCAACGATCCGGTGCAAATACCGACGGTGTAGATCGCGGTGCGATCGATCCGCCTCAACCAGTCGGCGGTGATCGGATCATTCGCCGCCGCCATGACGCCCTGGGCGCCGCCCGGCACGATCAGCACATCGGTTCGATCGATTGCGTCGAATGCGATATTGGCCTTGTAATCGACGATCCCGCTGTCGCTCTTCATCCACTCGGTTGTCTTGCCCGCCAGAACGAGTTCAACGCCTTCGACGCGATGCAGCGCCTCATAGGGGCCGACCCAGTCGAGCATGGTCGTGCCGGGATACAACATGATCGTGACATGCGTCGTCTTGCCCCCACGACTTCCGGTACGTTCAGTTGGCGATTCGCCCCGCGCATCGCTCGAAAGCAAAGCTGCGCTACCCGCCAGCCCCATGGCGGCAAATGACCGCCGGTCGATCAGCTCAGTCATCGCGTTTCTCCTGCGGCGCGGAGATCACTGTCCAGAGCCCGATTGAGGCGCAGCCACAACTGCTGGTCGAAATCGGCGTCCGGTGCATCGGCGCCGGTCCGCACCACCACCAGATCAAGGCTGGGCACAACGTAAAGGCGGCGGTCGAGAAAACCGAACGCTGCAACCACGTCGGCGGGGGCCGCCGGTATCAAAGGGCCACTGTCGCGCCGCCCATCTACGCGGACATACTCCCCGCCGCCGTTGAGCCACCACAGCCGCCCATAAGCGGCATTGGTCGGCGAGGGAGCGAATAAAGCTTTCAGGCCGTCGGCCGAAACGATCCGCGTCCCATTCGGCGCCACGCCGCCACTCAGGATCATCTGTCCGAAGCGCGCTGTGTCCCGCGGCGACGTGACCAGCGCCGTATTGTTGCCGACACCGGCAAGTGCGGCAGGTCGCTGACGCCAATCGGTTTCGGTCATGCCCGCAGGTGCGGTCAGCCAGTCATGCGTGAGCTGCTCGAGCGATAGCTTGCTCGCGCTGATCAGAATTTGTTTCGAGACGGCATATACGGGGGTATTGTACAAGAATCGCGTACCCGCTGGAGCGGCGTAGGCGAATCTTTCGTCGAGGCCTGAATTCATCTGCAGGATATGGATCACCCGGATCCGCTTTTCCTGCTCGGCGGTCGCTTTTGACCAGCCCGCACCGATATAGTCGCTGACCGGTCTGTCGATATTGATCAGCGCTTTGTCGGCGGCCACCGCCATCAGCATGGCGATGAAACTTTTCTGCTGCGACGCCACGTCCTCGAGCAATGCGCCGCTGCCTGTCTGGCCATAGCGAAAAATCGCAAACATCGGGTCTTCGGGGGCTGGCCAATTTTCTTCTACCATGGTCCGTCCTCCCCGGACCACAACAAACCCGGTGCTGTTCTGACGGCGCGCATAATCGAGCAGATCGCGCATCGCGCTGTTCTGCGCGGTCGCTGGGCTCAAAGTCTTCGCACCGCCCCCGGTGGGCGCACATGCGGTAAGCGCGACTGCCATTGCCGCTGCTGCAAGCCCCGCCCATTGGCGCATGTCGTCTCCCCTGTTATTTTCTCAGACTATGGATCGGGCCACCAATTTGCGACGTCCGCTTTATCGATCCGGTCCATTGCGATTCGAGCTCGGCGAGGTGCACACAAAATTCGCGGCCGACCGCGTCGAACCCGTACCGCGATATACCGCTTTTTGCGGATAGGGACAGATCGGCCGCTGCATTTCGATCTCGCTCGCATCCGCGCTCGAGAATTTCGTCGCGACGATGTGGTCCGGCGCGTCACCCCGGTCGGTCCATGCAACCAAGGCGGAAAAAATGTCGTGCCGCTGGTCATCGACTGGCGGACGCGGCGGAATGCCGAGGGTCGCGTTAAAGGCATCGGGACCCGCACCGCCGCCGCAATGCATCATGCCCGGCGCCAGAAACAGGCGCGCATGGTCCGCAAGCTTTTCGGTGCCGCCAAGCTGCGCCGCGTGCCGTTCGTAAAAGGCAACCGACTGAGCCGGCGCTACCAGCGTGTCGGCGAGACCATGATAGATGATCAGCTTGCCACCGCGCGCGGCGAACGCCCCGAGACTACCGCGCGTGGCGTCGTTTACGATCGGATCGAGGCGGGCCTGGACCACCGGCATGTCGCGATCGAAATCAAAGGCCTTCCAGTCCCAATCGGCACCGAATACCCATTTGAAGAGCCCCCCAAAGGGTGGCTGGTCTTTGATCGGGGTTTGCAGAAAGGACCAGCCGAACGTGTCGGGCATTTCGCTGCCCGGCAGCCAGCCGAAATAGCTCGCCTTGCCATCGCGGTTCGTTGGTCCCGAATAGAATGAGCGCGCCGTCGCGACTTCGCCTTCGGTAAGGCAGCTGTCCGACGCTGCGCCGGTGCATTGCAGGACGGCAGGGTCGAACTTGCAGCTCATCGGATCCGAAATGAAGCGATCGCCGGCAAGGCCATGCCCCTGCCGCCAGCAGGTGGCGATCGCCGCCTTGTTGAGCAATTTCAGTTTGGCGTCGGAAAGGCGGCTGCCGGGTGTGCTATGCGCCGCAGCATAGTCCCAAAGCACCGCCGCATGACCCCAGGTCCGGTTGATAACTGGCGCCCCCACGAGGATGCCGTCATAATCGGCGGGGTAATAGAGGGATTCAATGAGGCCTTGCTGGCCGCCGGTCGAGCAGCCGGTATAATAGGAGCGGTTGGCATCGCGGCCGTAGAAGGCCCTGGTGATCGCCTTTCCGGTGGTCGTCATGACGTGCGTCGACAGCCGCCCCCAGTCGCGCCATTTGCGCGGCTGGCCGATCAGCGCATCGCCTTCGAGCGGCGACGCGGGCGCGGTTCCAGCGTCGGTCGTTGCGGTTGCAAACCCGCGCCGCAATCCGTCGACCATACCCGAATAGCCAGTGGTAAAGGTCCCCGCGAACCCCCCGCTGCCGTTACCGTGAAAGACCCCAGCCCAACCCTCCACAGGCAACCATATCTCGACGCCGATATCGGAATCGGGTACCGACTGGACGCGTGCGACGACACGGCAAAAGCTGCGATAGCCGGGCGCCGCGCCCCCGACGTTCGTCTCGGCCACTTTGGCCGGAACGAGCGTGGCGCTGACGATGCTTGTGTCGGGAAGGCGTAACGCGCCGAGCGCGCTGCACCGCGCGGCGGGCGCTTCGGGCACAGCCGCTTGGACAAAAGCCGCGGCTTCGGTTGGCGCCATCGCTCCCATCGTCAGGGCCACTATCGCGGCAAAGGCAACTCGCTGCTTCATGATCGTCTCCGCAAATCTTGTCATCCAAACCGCTTCCCCAGCTTCAGCCGCGCGTATCGGCCACATCGCCGGATGATCGCTTGATGAGCAAGGCCAGCCACAGGAAGAGAAGCGCCGCGACGACGTACATCGGCGCGAGGGCATAATAGGCCATCCGCAACGCATGCTCGCCATATTCAGGACGGAAGAAGTCGCTCGCCATGCCGACAAATGTCGGCCCGAGGCCAAGGCCGATCATGTTCATCACGAGAAGCAGCAAGGCGCCCGAAATGACCCGCGCGCCCGGTGCGACTTCGCCCTGGACAAAGGTGACCGTTGCCGGGAGGAAGAAAGAGTTGAGGAACAGCGGCACGCACAGCAAGGCGAGCGCCAACTCCCACCGGTCCGCGGCAGCGAAGCCGAGAAAGAAGGGCAAGGCCAGCACCAGCGAGAGCGCCGGGATAGTCGCATAGGCCATCTTGTTCGTGGCGCCGAAGCGATCGATGAGACGGCCGGAAACGAAAATTCCCGCCCCCATGCCGAGGCCGACGGCGAGCGCGTACCAGATCGCGACCTGCTCCAGCGCCATGCCCTTCTCGCGCATCAGAAACAGCGTCGCGAAATTGCTGAGGCCATAGGTGATGAAATTGGCGGCCCCGCTGGCGAGTGCGGCGACAACGAGGATTTTGTTGCTGAAAAAGCTGCGGATGGCCTGTCCGAAACTATCGACGGGCTGGGCCGCATCAGAAGAAATCGGCGCCGGGTCAAACTGACCGCGCGCGGGCTCGGGAATGACGAGATACACAATCACCGCAGTGATGACGCCGATCGCGCCGACAACATAAAATGGGACGCGCCAGTCATAGGCGGCCGCCAGCGACGCGCCGAAGGCCACGCCCAGCGCTGAACCGATCGGCGGGCCGAGGTTAAAGATGCCCATCGCGGTGCCGCGCTGCTCGCGCGGAAAACTGTCGGAGATGATCGCATAGGATGGCGGCACGCCGCCCGCTTCGCCGACGCCGACCGCCATGCGCGCGACCACCAGCTGGCCATAGTTTGCCGCCATGCCGCAGGCCGCGGTCGCGGCGCTCCACAAGCCGCAGGCGATCGCCAGGACTCTCACCCGGTTGGTGCGGTCGGCCAGCCAGCCGACCGGAATGGCGATGAAACAATAGAATAAAGCGAAATAGAAGCCGGTGATCCGGCCGAGTTCGCTGTCGGTGATCTGGAGGCTGTCCTGGATCGGTTTGGCAAGGATCGAGACAAGCTGGCGGTCGAGGAAGTTCAGCACATAGACGAAACACAGCATGCCGAGCACCAGCCCGCGTCTGCTCGGTGGACGCGCGTCCGCAACAGCCGGTCGATCCAATGCCCCGTTCATCGCCATATGCCCTGCCCTTCCATCCCAATCCCGCTTTCTTCTCGATCCAGCCATCGCTGCGTCAAGCTCTCGTTACCTCTGCTGCCGCCTCGCATCGCCACAGCCGCGCCTGCTCGATATACCATGGCAGCACTTCGGGCGTGGCAATCGCGTCGGCATTGATCACCTTGGCCACCGGCCAGCCGGCGTACAGCCGCTTGATCGGCAATTCCTGTTTCTTGCCCGACAGCGTGTACGGAATGCCCGGGGCCGCGATCAGCCGATCGGGCACGAAGCGCGGCGACAGGCTGGCCCTGATGGCCGATGCGACGGCCGTTTCCATCGAGCCGTCGACACTATGCCCCTCGGCAGGGACAACGAACAGAAGCAACGCGCTGTCGCCCGCTTCGCCCTCGACATCGATCATCATGCTGTCCGCGACACCGGGCAGGCACTCAACCGCCGAATAGATTTCGGCCGTCCCCATGCGGAGGCCATGCCGGTTGATCGTCGCGTCGCTGCGACCCGAAATCGTACAGCTGCCGTCGGTGCCGATCGTCAGCCAGTCGCCGTGGCGCCAGATGCCGGGCCAATCGGCGAAATAGGACGCCCGATAGCGACTGCCGTCGTCATCGCCCCAGAAATAGAGCGGCATGCTCGGAAATGGGCGCGTGCAAACCAGTTCGCCGACTTCGCCGATCATCGGCCGCCCCTGCTCGTCCCAGGCCTCGATCGCCGCCCCAAGGTGGCGGCATTGCAGCCGTCCGGGCGTGTCGGCCAGCTCGGGATGGCCCGCCATGAAGGCGGCGGCGATTTCGGTGCCGCCACTCACATTGCACCACCAGATATCCGGCCGGCCGAGAGCTGCGAATTGCGCGGTGCCCCAGCGCTGCACGTCGGGAGGAAGCGGCGATCCGGTGCTGCCGAGCGCGCGAATTTTGCCGAGGTTACCGATCCGGGTGAGGTCCACGCCAGCCTTCTGGCAGCTGGTGAAAAAGGCCGCGCCCGCACCGAACCAGGTCACGCCGTTACGTGCCGCGAAGGCCCATAGCCGGGACCAGTCGGGATCGGCTTTGATTCCACTCGGCGACCCGTCGAACAGGCAGATGGTCGTGCCGCTCAGCAGTCCCCCGACCTGAACATTCCACATCACCCAGCCAGTGGCGCTGTACCAGTGGAAGCGGTCGCCGAAATTGTTCGGGCTGTAGCTTGCCCCCAAGTCAAAATGGAGCTGGCCTGCGCAGGTCGCGAGGATAATCCCGCCGTGACCGTGCACGATCGGCTTGGGAAGGCCGGTGGTGCCGCTCGAATAGAGAATCCACAGCGGATGGTCGAACGCCAGCCATTCGGGTTCGAACGCCTCGACCTCGGCGTCGTCGCGTCCGGTCGCGTCGCCAAAAGCGATGGATCCCGGCACGTCGGTTTCGCCGAAGCCGCTGGCGATGAGGAACAACGCCTCGATGCTCGGCAACTGACGCCGAATATCTGCCACCGCCACGCTGCGGTCCATGGCCTTGCCGGCATAGAATACGCCGTCGACCGCCACCAGCGCCTTGGGTTCGGTCTGGCGCAGCCGGTCGAGCACGGCATTGGTGCCCATGTCGGGCGAACATAGCGTCCAGATCGCGCCTAGGCTCGCACACGCCAGCAAGCCGACGACGGCGGCGGGAATGTTGGGAAGATAGGCCGCGACGCGATCGCCCCGTCCGATCCCATGCCGGCGCAGCTCGAGCGCCAGCGAAGCCGATTGGCGGCGCAACTCGGGCCAGCTGAGTTCAACGGTTTCGCCGCGTTCGTTTTCCGCGACGATCGCAGGTTGTCCCGCCGCATCCGCAAGATCGGCATGGCGAAACACCTGCTGCGCATAATTGACCTGCGCGCCCGCGAACCAGCGTGCGCCCGGCATGGACGCTTCGCCGAGCGCCGTGTCAAAGGCAGTCGGCGATTGGAGTTCGAAATAGTTCCAGACACTCTGCCAGAAGGCATCGAGCTCCGCGACCGACCATGCCCACAGCTCCTCATAGTCGACGAACTGCAGGTTCCGGTTGGCAGCCAGCCAATCGGTGAACAGGCGAATCTGCGGGATGGGGCCGGAAACGATCGCGCTGGTACCGGCATCACTCATCGAACGTCAAACCTATCTCAATCAGGTGGTCGGCGGAGGTCGCGGCATCGATCGTGCGATTTGACCACGGCGCGGGGAGCGGCAGGCGGCGACCTCCTCCGAGGCCGCCGCCCCGGTTCAAAACGACGTGCGCAGGCTCATCGCAGCGTAGCGGCCGATGGCGTTGTACGATCCGCCGATGCCGTCGGTGCCGGGGAAAAAGGGCGGTGTCGCATCGAACAGATCGTTGATCTGCATGCCGACTTCGGCCCCCCTGGCAAAGCCGAGGTCCGGCAGCCTCAGCGACAGGCGCAGGTCGACGGTGGTGTAGCCTTTGGCCTTGTAGAGGCTGGTGCCGGTCGGCGTTGCGAAGGGCGCGGTGACGCCGCTGCGATGATTGACGAAGTTGACGAAGGTCACCGGCCCCGCCGTGACACCCAAGGTCGTGCGCAGGGTCGTCCGCGGAATTCCGGCGTCGAGCGAGTTGCTGACCGCCGAGGTTGGCGACAATTGCGTCCGGTATTTCAGGATGTAATTGCCCGCGATACCGCCGAAGACGGTGCCGAAACCAGCCGTATGCCGATAGCGCACGTCGAAATCGATGCCGTTGGTCTTGCGAATGCCGAAGTTGCCCTGGCGCAGGTCGAGGATGTTGCCGATCGTCGGCACCGCGGCGAAGGTGTAGAAAAACGGAACCGTGTTCGCGATCGCGCTACTCACCTGCGCCGCGCTCGGGTTGCGCGTAACTAGCGGCGAGAAGGTGGGGTCGGTAAAGATGAGCGCACCGAGCCCCGACGGCGTCCCGATGACATCATCATATTTGATGTCGTAGAAGGTCGCACCCGCGCTGAACCCGGGGGCGAAGCTGGGGCGGAAATCGGCGCCAAGCGAAAAGGTGCGCGCCTTTTCGGGTTTCAGGTTCTGATTGCCGCCAAAGAGCAGGATCGTGTTGACCTGCGCCGCGCCGCGCAGGGGATCGCGCGCGCCAAAAGCATCGACCAGCGCCGCGGCCGCATAGTAGGATCCGACCGTCGAACCGAGATCGCGCAGCCCCGGTGCCCGGAAGGACCGGCCGTAACTTCCGCGAAGGTTCAGCCCCTCCACGGGCTCCCATGTGATGCCGACCTTCGGATTGGTGGTCGAACCGAAATCGCTGTAGTGATCATAGCGTCCCGACAGCGACAGCGCGAGGCTGCGGACCATCGGTGCGGCATTGCCTTCGCCGAAAATCGGCACGAACAATTCGCCATATAGTGATTTGACGTCGCGTTCGAGATCCTCGGGAAATCCGACGCCGCCGCTGGAGCCGCGCTGCCGGTAGGTTTCGCGGCGATATTCGGCGCCGGCGGCGATTTTCAGCTCCCCGCCCGGCAGATTTGCCAGCGGCCCGTCGATCTTGACCGCCCCGATCCGGGTGCGCTGACGGTTGGTGAAATCGGTCGGATTGTCGAGAATGGCGGCCACAACCGCAGGGTTGGTTCGCGTGCCGAAGGGGTCTAGGGCCGTCGCGGCCGTGGTCCCGGCCGCCGCCGCGGTCAAAGCCGTGGTATTGATCCCCGGCTGGAAGGTGTCGTTACGCGACCAATTATAGGTGCCGTACAGGCTCGCCTTGAAATCGCCGGGCAATTTGACGTCGATTCCGGCGGTGGCGTTGCCCGTCCGGACCCTGAAGGTCTGGTCGAAATGATCGGCGCCGACGAGATTATCGGGACGAAAATCGACGAACTCGAACAGCGCGCCGGTTCCCGGCGGCGCCCGGAAGAACGGATTGGCGGCGGTCAAAAGAACGAAGGTCTGCCCCGGCAGGGCCGCCTGAACGACATCCCTGCGATCCGAATAAAGGAGGTCACCCCACAGGGTGATGTTCGACGACAATTCCTGGCGCGCGGAGACGAAAACGCTGTGCGTGCGGTTTTCGGGCACCAGGTCGACCGGGCCGCGCGGGTCACAGGTGTTGAGGCCGGGCGCCAGGCTGGGCGCGGCATAAATCGTCCCGGTGAAGAGGTTGACGTTCGCGTTCGGACACACCGCCGAGCGCGTATCGAGGCCGCCGGCGGCCCGGAAATCGAGCGAGCGATAGCGGCGGTCGGCGCCCGTGATATTGCTGTTCTCCGCATATTGATACGCCGCGACGACCGAGCCGCTGGTCCATTCATGACCGAAGATGCCGCCGGCATTGAACGCGTGATAGTCGTCCGCGAAGCCGTATCGAACATTGGCCTCGAACCCCGAGACGCGCTTGCGGGTAATGAAGTTGACCACGCCCGCGACCGCTTCGGAACCGTAGATCGCCGAAGCGCCGTCGGCGACGATCTCGACACGCTCGATCGCGAGTTCGGGAAGGAACGGATAGTCGGGGTTGGTCTGCTGGGTGCTGCCCGAGATCAGTCGGTGCCCGTTCATCAGCGGCAACGTGGCACTCGCCGGCAGGCCGCGCAGGCCGGGGGCAAAGGAGCCGAGTCCGCCATTGCTCGTGCGCGGCGCGGTGTTGAAGCTGTTGAGCTGCGGGACGGTCGCCAGCAGTTCGGGCGTGCTGGCCGCGCCGATCAGCTTGGCGTCGTCGCGCGATACGCTGATGAGGCCCGATCCGGTCGGCGGAATGCCGCGAATGCTCGTCCCAGTAACAACGATTTCGCTGTCGGACTGGGTCGCGCTTTCTTTGGCCTGACTGCTTGTATCGGCGCTTTGGGCGTAAGTGGCGGCCGGTGTGCCGAGCAAGGCCGCCAAGATTGCGGATCCGCACAGCATACGCGCGCGGCTTCCCGCTCCAATGATTCTGATCGACATGATGATCCTCTTCCCTGCCTGTAATTATCATTTTCGCGGACAGCTCCGCTGCCGGACTTTGCCGACTTGATGTCTCTCTTATGATTTGGCAGACCCGTTGATAAGTGCATCAGCGGACATAGCTGTGTCTTTAGCGGACACCGGACTTCGAAGGGGCAGGATTGTGGCTGGCGATGACGTTCCGACGGGGCTGGCGAACCGCGGTGCGCGGGCCGGTTTCCCTTCGCTCAATCAGCGCATCTTTGCGCCTTTCAAACTGGCGACCGTTATCGACGCGGTGGCGAGCCGCGGAATTGCGCCGGAGACCGTTCTCGAACGCACCGGACTGACGCTGGCCCAGGTTCGCGATCCGCACACGCTGACTTCGATCGGGCAATATCTGATCGCCTGCGACAATATCGTGGCCGCGGGCGCCGAGTTCAGCGATGCCTTCGCGATCGGCTCACGGCTCCATTTATCGGCTTATGGCATGTACGGCTATGCATTGATGTGCTCGCCGACAATGCGCGACTTCTTCGATTTCGCGGTGCGATACCAGCCACTCGCCACGCCCACCGTGCGCCTCGGCTGGCGGACCGAGGGCGAGGTTGCAATCTGGCAATTCAGCGAAATCTACCGTGACGTCATGAGCAGCGACGTGCGGACCTTTCTGGTTCGCCAGCAGATGAAAATGACGTACACCCATATTCGCGACACCGCCGGATCGGACAATCTGCCGGTCCGCGCGCTGTTCGCGCTGACGGAAGACGCTCATTGCGCCAATGATGAGCGCGAACTGTCCTGCCCCTGTTTATACGACCAGGAGGCCAACGAACTTCATTTTCCGGTCGGTATTCTCGAGCAGACGCCGGAACTGGGCAACCGGCTCACACGGACGATGCTGGAAGAGACGTGCGATCGTCTGATTGGTCAGTCGCGGATTTCGTCGGGGCTGTCCGGCGAGGTCTATCAACTCCTGTTGCTCGCCCCGAACCATTTTCCATCGATGAAGGGGATTGCGGATCAACTTGGCTTGCAGGAGCGAACGCTGCGTCGTCGCCTCGCCGTCGAGGACACCAGCTATGGCGAGATCGTCGACGA
Source organism: Alphaproteobacteria bacterium (assembly GCA_018823905.1). Lineage (GTDB taxonomy): Bacteria > Pseudomonadota > Alphaproteobacteria > Sphingomonadales > Sphingomonadaceae > Sphingopyxis. The sequence continues at coordinate 9,777 of JAHJHL010000107.1, read as the reverse complement.
CGTGCGCCGCAAGCTGGCGATTGAATATCTGCAGACGACCCGCATGAGTGTGGATGACGTGGCCTGGAAAGTGGGCTTTAGCGACAGCGCGAACCTACGGCGCGCGATCCGGCGGTGGACCGGCCAGACGATCAGAGAAATCCGAGCGGGGTAAGAATAATGGCCGGTTGCAGACTGTCCGCAATTGGGTGTCAAACAAGGAGAGCGGACGTTCAACGAAGAACCGGAGAGCTCGCTCAACGGGATAGCGAGATTTACTGGCTAGACTTTGACTTTTTCCGTCAGGATCAGCGCATCGTCACCGTCGACGCCGGGGTAAACGCCCTTATCCCAAACCGACGATCGCAGCAGTCGCCGGTCCGACCTTTGGCGGCGGTTGCGACATCGCTGTGTTCTGCGATATCCGCATTTCGAGCCCGAACGCCAGGTTCGGTTTCCCCCAGATCCGTTTCGGCCTCACGCCCTTCGTTGATCCGCTGCAGCGCATCGTCGGCCAGAGCCAGGCGAAGCTGCTCGTGCTGACCGGTCGCCGCATTGATGCCGAGCAGGCACTGCGCATCGGGCTGATCGACGAGATTGCGCCCGAAGGCAAATTGCTTGCGACAGCTCAGGGCATGGCGGCGGAAATTGCCTCGACCACCGTCCCGACCGTTGTGCGCACCACCGAAATGCTCCGCCGCAGCTGGGCGATGGATCCGATGGCCGCTTACGTCTACGGCCATGTCCAGTACCGCGACGTCCACTGGAATCCGGAAATCTCGGACCGCATGCTTGCCGCGCGCGCCAAGGTTGGCTCGGGCACGCGCTGACTAAACCGATGACGGAACGGCCTCCTCTCGTCCCCGTCGATCTTCAAGGATCGACCATTGTGGTCGTTGGCGCCAGCCGAGGGATCGGTCAGCAATATGCGACCGATCTCGCCAAGGCCGGCGCCAACCTCGTGCTTACGGGGCGGGGGGCGGATGTGGTGACCGTCGCCAACGCAATCCAGCACGGCGGCAGTTCAGTGCTGGCAGTCCAGTGCGACATCCGCGAACCAGCCCCGTTCGTCGATGCCGCCCTGTCGGCCTATGGTGCGATCGACGGACTCGTCGTCAACGCCGGCATCGTCCGTGACAGCAGCTTTGCGAAAATGAGCGTCGGGGAATGGTCGGAGGTGATCGACGTGCATCTTGGCGGAAGCTTCGCCTGCGCCAAAGCCGTCTGGCCGGTGATGTCCGAGCAGAAGCGGGGCTCGATCGTGCTCACGACGTCGGGCGCGGGCCTTCATGGCGCGTTCGGACAGGCAAATTACGCCGCAGCAAAGAGTGGAATGATCGGCCTTATGAAAACCCTTGCAATCGAGGGCGCCAAACTCGGCATTCGCGCCAACGCCATCGCGCCGATGGCGCTTACAGAGATGACCGACGGCGTCTTCACCGACCGGATGAAGGACAAGCTTCGCGCCGACCAGATCTCGCGGTATCTGATCGATCTGCTGGACCCTGCTTCCAACACGACCGGCAAGATCGTCGAATGCGGCGGTGGATGGGGCGCCCAGCTGCGCTGGCAACGGGCCGCTGGGGGCGAACCGTGCGCTGCAGCCTTCGACGACGCATTCGACCTGCCCGCCTCGACCGCCGACTCGCTCGGCGCCGCGCTTGGCGATCCCCGGACAATGTATAGGATGGCATGAATGGAATTTGCGAGCCCTCCTCCGCCTAGCGTCACGCTCGAGCGGCGTGGCGATGGCAGTATCATCCTGCGTTCGCCGCTTCCTCTAGGCCAGGTTCCGCAGTCGCTCGCGCAGGTGTTTGACGCGCAGGCCGAGCGGGCACCCGACGCAGTGTTCATGCGCCAGCGCCAAATTGGTGGCAGCTGGCGCAGCATCTCATACGGTGACGCGCGCCGCGCCGCCGGCGGCCTCGCGCAATGGCTGATCGATCATGGGATTGGGGTTGGCGATGTTGTTTCCTATCTTTCCGAACCCTCGATCGAACATGGGATCGCGGCGATCGGCGTCCAGCGCAGCGGCGCGGCAATCGCGCCGGTAAGCGTCGCTTAGCCGCGCAGTTGCAGCGCGATAAGGTCGGGGCTCAGATCGGGAAACTTTGCTGCGATCAGCGCGCGGATCGCCTTTTCATCGACGCGAAACCCGCACAGTTCCTGCGAGGCAAGGGCGATGGTCGTGCCGTTGAGAATATTCTCCTCGCTGTAGCGCGGCGGCCTTTCCGCTGCGACGGGGGCAGCGGACAGCGCGGCGATCCATAGGGCGAGACAGGCAGTGGCCGAACGTGTGAGCATTGTGCATCGTCCCCGGCGCAGTCCTGCGGCGCAATCGCGTCCCGTGCACCGGTGCATATCAAATCCGTCCGGAACGGCACCATCGCCGAGCCATCGGCGCTGGCAGCAGGCGCGCGACAGCGGCAGCAGGATCGGGTGACCGATGCTGCGGGCCATATCCATCTGATTCTGCCGGACCCGACCGAACGCGCGTCCTGCTTTCGCGCTCTGACGGCGAGGGGCGACCGCGTCGTCCGTTGCTTTGCCAGCGCCGACGACTGGCTGGATGCCGAAGGCGATAGCGGCGGCGCGATCCTGCTCTTTCGCTGGCACCAGCCCGGGCGGATCGGCGGCGCGGCGTTGCTCGAGCGGATCGCGGGGCGCGTCGATATTGCGGCCTTTGTTGCTGCCGAGCAGCTGAGCATCGCCGAATCGGGCGCCATCCTGCGCGGCGGGGCGCGCGACCTGTTGCCCGCGCCGCTCGACCCGCGCATGGTTCGCCGCGTCATCGATTCCGCGCTGGACGAGTGGCACGAACGTCGGCGGGCGCTCGACCGACACCGCGAGGCTGAGGCGCGGCTGGCGGCGCTGACGCCGCGCGAGCGCAGCATCCTCGACGCGCTCGCCGCGGGGCTCGACAACAAGGCGATCGCGCGGCAGCTGGATTTGAGCCCGCGCACGGTCGAGGTTCACCGCGCCAATATCATGCGCCGCGCCGGGGCGGGCAATGTCGCCGAGCTGCTGCGTTGGCGGTTCATCGCCGAACAGGCGCGCGACACGGCGATCAATCCGGTCCATTTCGGTGCATGATCGCCGCGCCAAGCGGCCAACATCGGCGCGTTTTGCCTATTAGGATCATGAACGGCGCACCGCCCTTGAGTTGGTCCCCATGGGCGCTGCCGTTCACCCGCGCGGGGTCAACCCCACCTGATCGCGCGCGACCGACAGGGTCGGCAGGGGAAAGTTCCTTCCCTTGCCGACCCTATTCGCGTCCGGTCACCAGCGCGCGCTGCTCGGCGCGCCCCATCGCGAGCAGGACGGGATCGGCCGCCTGCCGCGCGGCGAAGTCGGCCTTGCTACGGATCCCTTGCCACTCAATGCCGATCAGCGCCTGCGCAATCGCGCCGCCGAGCGTGTCGCCGGGACCGGGCAGGATGAGGACGTCGGGGGCATATTCCCTGACCGCGACCTGTAACGAGCGCGCGAAGTCATAGGGCGCGAGAATCTGGTGACCGAAGGTGTAATCCCAGACGGCGGCGGGGTCGCTGGCGAAGCAGCGCCAGATATGGCCGCGACCATCGACCAGCGGGATTGCCGGAGGCCCGAACAGCGAGGCGGGTAATTCGGCCTTGGCCTTGTCCGCGCTGCCGAACATCAGCGGGGTGTGGAACGGACCGTGGCCCGCGAGTCGGAGTGGGTCGCGCCCGGGGGTCGGCGGCGCTTCGGCGAGCAAGGCGGCGAGGCCTGCCTCATTGCCCGCGAACACGAGCATCCCGGCGAGGTCGATCGACAGCGCGAGCGCGTGGTCGGGGCGCGCGGCGATGGCGGCGACGAGGCCCAGCAGCTGCTCGCGCAGGCCGGGGACCGGGCGCCAGTCCTCATCGACAACTTGCAGGAGGATCTGCCCGCCGGGGCCGTGCGTCTGGCTGTTGAGGCCCATCGCGTTGCTGATACGGAAGCCATCCTCGACCGACACCGCACCGCCGAGCGCCAGCGCGCTGTACCAGCCCATCGAATTGCCCGCGACCGCGACAATGTCATATTGCTCACGATCAATGCTGAGAAAATCGAGGGCGGTCGCAGTGTAGATCAGCGGCGCCGCGACATCGCCGCGCATATGGGTGGCGACGCTGAAACGCTCGGCACCGTCGAGTTCGCTCACCGTCGGCTGACCGCGGTCACGGCGCTGGGCATCGAAGTGGGCGATGAGGTCGGCGAAGCGCGCGCCGTGAAGCCGCGCGATGCTGCCAAGCTCGCCCTTGCCATAGGTGCCGCGGCCGGGCGCGACGACAAGCGCGGTCTTGCGGGTGCCGACCATCACCATGCCCTCGCCAAAAAGCCGCCGTGCCCCTGCGAAGGCAGGGGCCCATCTCCCGCAGTCGCAGCCTTATACGACCGGCTGCGGAGAAGGATGGCATCGGTGATGGGCCCCTGCCTTCGCAGGGGCACGGCTGGTTCCAAACTCATACCAGCAGCTCCTTCGCAGCAGCATAGATCGAATCGCGGCTCGGCAAGGTCAGCGTCGCCGCCCTTCCCAGGGGAATGAAGCTGTCGTCGGCGGCGATGCGCGCGAGCTTTTTGCCCGGCGTCTGCTCGACGAACAACGCCATCAGCGCCTCGCTCTGCGATCCGGTGATTCGGCATTCGTCGACGATCAGGATGCGCTTCGCATCACCAACCGCCGCAACGAGTTTCTCCTCGTCGACCGGGCCGAGCCAGCGCAGGTCGATCACGCGCGCCTTGACGCCATCGGCGGCGAGTAATTTCTCGGCCTGCCGCGACAGATAATAGCCATTGCCATAGGTAACGAGCGCGAGGTCGGTGCCGTCGCCATGCACGCCGACGTCGCCGAAACGGATCGGCACGCCGTCGCCCGGCGCTTCATAGGTGCTCGTCCACAGGCCGTCGCCTTCGTCGTGCAGGTCGCGGGTCATATAGAGCGCGATCGGTTCGACGAACACGACCACCCGCTGCTCCTCGCGCGCCAGCCGCACGCATTCGCGCAGCATCGCCACCGCGTCGCGCCCGTTCGACGGCACCGCGAGGATCACGCCGGGAATGTCGCGGAACACCGCGAGGCTGTTGTCGTTGTGAAAATGGCCGCCGAAGCCCTTCTGATAACCGAGCCCCGCGATGCGGAGCACCATCGGGTTGGTATATTGCCCGTCGGAGAAGAAGCTGAGCGTCGCGGCCTCGCCGCGGATCTGGTCCTCGGCATTGTGAACATAGGCGAGAAACTGGATTTCGGGCATCGGCAGAAAGCCGTTGTGCGCCATGCCGATCGCGAGCCCGAGGATCGCCTGTTCGTCGAGTAAGGTGTTGACGACGCGCGCCGATCCGAAACGCTGATGCAGCTTGGCGGTGACGTTATAGACGCCGCCCTTTGGCCCGACATCTTCGCCCATGACGGCGATTTCCGGGTGGGCGAGCATCAGATCGGCGAGCGCCCAGCTGAGGAGCCGCGCCATATGCTGCGGTTTGTCCATAGCGCCCGCGTCGCTGCCGAACATCGCCTTGCGGTCTTCGGCCGAGGGGGTGTCGACGCGCGCGATGTCGCGTTTGGGCGGGACGATGCTTTTCATCACATGCGCCGGGGTGGTGATCTTGGGGCGCAGGATTGCCGCCTCGGCCTGCCGCGCCAGCGTGGCGCCGATATCCTCATAGGCGTCGGCGATCTCGGCGGGGGTCATCCAGCCTTGCTGCGCCATCAGCGCTGCCCCGGCGAGCAGCGGATCGCGCGCCTCGTCGGCCTCGATCAGCGCCTTGGGCAGATAGGCGCCCTGCACGTCGGACCCGGCGTGACCATAGAGCCGCACCGTCGCCATATGCAGGAACACCGGCTTGCGATAGCGCCGCGCATAATCGGCGGCTTCGCACGCCCCGGCATAGGCGGAGGCGAGATCGCTGCCGTCGCACTGGATATAATGCAGCCCGGCGCGGTGGCGGAATTGCGCCTCGATCCAGCCGGTCGGGGTGCGGGTCGAAATGCCGATGCCATTGTCTTCGCACAGGAAGATCAGCGGCATCGGCGAACCCTGGAACGCCGCCCAGCCCGCGGTGTTGAACGCACCCTGCGCGGTCGAATGGTTTGCCGAGGCGTCGCCGAAGCTGGTCAGCACCACCGCATCATCGGGCAGCGGCAGCCCGGTCATGCCAAGGCGGCGCGCGATACCGATCGAAAAGGCGGCGCCGACCGCTTTCGGCAGATGCGAGGCGATCGTCGAGGTTTGCGGCGGGATATTGAGCGGTTTCGACCCGATGACCTTGTGCCGCCCGCCCGAAATCGGATCCTCGCTCGACGCCGCAAAGCTCAGCAGCATGTCCCAGGTCGGGGTCTGCCCCGGCACCTGCCGCGCGCGGTGGAGCTGGAACGCGTTCGAGCGATAGTGGAGGAACGCCATGTCGGTGACGCGCAGCGCCGCGGCGACTGCGGCGTTCCCTTCATGCCCCGACGACCCGATCGTGTAGAACCCTTCGCCGCGTGCCTGCAACGTGCGCGACAGCCGGTCCATCTGGCGGCTGGTCAGCTGCGACAGGAAAATATCGGTCGCGTCGGCGCGCGACAGGCCCGCGGTCGCCGGATCGGGCGCATCGGCGCGGTCCGGCAAGCGACCACCCGCGAGCGCAGAGAGAAATTTTTCATGTACTGCCTGCGCCGCGTCCACCAACATCCTCCCGTTCGGTCCTGCCTTTCTGGCGGCTGGTTACGCGCGCAACCATCGGACCCATGCGGCAGCGCGCTATAACGGGGCAGACCGGTACGCAAGCATCTCTTGCCTTGGCGCGCCGCATCGCGCTACGCCTTGGCGCGATGACAATGCACGGCGGAACAGTCTTTTGGGCATGATGTCGCTGTGGATCGCCCAGGCGTCGGCGGCCGCCGACGCACCGAGTGCTGGCAGCGGGTGGCTGATCGATCCCGAACTCGTCGATCCCGCCTATAGCCAGACCATCGCGGGCGGCGAAATCCAGACGGTATTTCCGCCGCCGCCGCCCCCGCCGCCGCCGACCCCCGAATGGCTGAAATCGCTGTTCGACATGATCGGCAGCTTTTTCCAGTGGAGCGAGCCCGCCGCCAAGCCGTTGCTGTGGATCGGCGTCGTGCTGGTGGCGTTGTTCCTGCTCTATCATTTTGTCCCCGCCTTTGCCCGCTGGGTCGATAATCTGCCGTTCCGGCGCAAGGCGAGCGATGACGAGGAGGCGGACGATGTCGGGCTGGCCGAAGCGGGCGCGGCGCGGGCGCTGCTGAGCGAGGCTGATGCGCTGGCGGCCGAGGGCCGCTTTGCGGAAGCGGTCCACCTGCTGCTCTATCGCAGCGTCGAGGATATCGACGGCCGCCGTCCCGGGCTGGTCAAGCCCGCGATGACCTCCCGCGACCTTGCCGAGGCTCGCGACTTGCCGGGTGTCGCTCGCGACGCGTTCAGCCGCATCGCGCGCGCGGTCGAGATCAGCCTGTTCGGCGGGCGATCGATCGATGCCGGTGCCTGGCAACAATGCCGCGCCGCCTATGCCGAGCTGACGGTGCCGAAGAATTGGGCGCGGACGTGAGCGAGCGACCGAACAGCGACGGCGGCTTCAACCCGCGGCTGATCGCGGGCGTCGTGGCGATCGGGGTGATCGCCTTCATCGCGCTATGGGCGCTGATCGCGCTCGGCCCGCAGCTGAGCAGCGGCAATGACGGCGGCGGCCACGCATTATCAAAGGCGGCGCCGGGCTATGCCGGGATCGTTGACCTGCTCGAACGCAGCGACGCGGTGGTGGACCTGCGCCGCCGCGAAGAGGCGCCTGCGCTGGAGGATCCCAAACTGCTGATCCTTACCCCCGGCCATACGACCAAGCCCGACGACCTCGCCCGCCTGATCAGCGAACAGCGCGGCGGTCCGGTGCTGATCATTTTGCCGAAATGGCGCACCGGCCGCCACCCGTCGAAAGCGGGCTGGGCAGCGGGCGGCTTTGCCTCGCCGCCGTCGCCCAAGATGCTGCCGCCCGCCGCCGGACGCATCGAAAAAATCGGCAGCGAGCCCAACGCGCGCGGCGCGCAGGCAAGGGGCTATCTGGGCGGCTATCCGATTGCGCTGACGCTGCCGAACCTGCGCACCCAAGTGGTGAACGCGCCCGATCTGGAGACGCTGATCGCCTTTCCGCACGGCGGTGCGGTGCTGGCGAAGCAGCCCGATGCGCCGATTTACATCCTGTCCGACCCCGATTTCGTCAACAACCTGGCCTTTGCGAGCCGCGATCGGGCCCGCACGGCGGCGCTGCTGGTCGATGCGGTGGCCGAGGATGCCGGGGCGTATAGCGTCGCGTTCGACGTGACGCTGAACGGCTTCGGCAGTCAGCGATCGCTGCTGCGCTTTGCCTTTGTGCCGCCGTTCATCGGCATCACCCTGTGCCTGATCGCCGCCGGGCTGCTCGCGCTATGGCAGGCGTGGATGCGCTTTGGCCCGGCGCTAAAACCGGCGCGCGCGATTGCGGTGTCGAAGGCGGCGCTGATCGCCAACAGCGCCGACCTGATCAAGCAGGCGCGGCGCGAGCTCGACGGCGCCGATGCCTATGTCCGCAGCCAGCGTAGCGCCATCGCACGGCGGCTGCACGCCCCCGGTGGTCTCGACGACGCCGCGACTGACCGCTGGATCGACAAGCATCTGCACGGCGGCAGCGAAACATTTTCCGCGCTCGCACGGCGCCTGCCGCTCGCGCGCAACACCCATGAATTTTTGGCAGACGCGCAGGCGCTGCACGACATCAGGAAGGATTTACTGCGTGACAGCCAATAATGACATCGCGAGCGTTCAGGCGCTCGGCGCCGCGATCGAGGCCGAGGTCGCCAAGGTCGTGTTCGGGCAGGGACCGCTGACCCGCATGGTGACGATCGCGCTGCTCGCGGGCGGGCATGTCCTGCTCGAAGGCCCGCCCGGAACCGCCAAGACCTTGCTGGCGCAGACGTTCGCGCGCGCCACGGGCCTTGCGTTCGGACGCATCCAGTTCACCCCCGATCTGATGCCGGGCGACATTTTGGGGTCGAACCTGTTCAATTTCCAGACGTCGAGCTTCACCCTGACCAAGGGGCCGATCTTTACCGAGCTGCTGCTCGCCGACGAAATCAACCGCACCCCACCCAAGACGCAGGCCGCACTGCTCGAAGCGATGCAGGAGCGCCGCGTGACGATCAACGGCGAGGCGCATGTGATGAGCCCGCGTTTCACCGTGCTGGCGACGCAGAACCCGATCGAACAGCAGGGCGTCTATCCGCTGCCCGAGGCGCAGCTCGACCGTTTCCTGTTCAAGCTGGTGGTCGATTATCCCGCCGCCGACGAGGAGCGGCGCATCGTCGCCGATCATGGCGGGCGCTTCAAAAGTCCCGCAGTCGCTGATTTCGGGGTGACCGAGGTTGCCAACGCGGCGACCATCGAGGCTGCGATCGACACGATCGCGACGGTGCGGCTGGCCGACGAGATCGTCGATTATATCGTCCGCCTCGTCCGCGCGACGCGCGAAAGTGCCGATCTGGAGTGCGGCGCGAGCCCGCGCGCCGCGACGTTGCTGGCGCGCGCGGCATGTGCCGCGGCGGCGCTCGACGGGCGCGATTATGTGATCCCCGACGACGTCCAGCGGCTCGCATCGGGGGTGCTGCGTCACCGCGTCATCCTGTCGGCGGCGGCCGAGATCGAAGGGCGCAGCGTCGAACAGGTCGTCGCGGCGCTGCTCGACCGCGAGGAAGTGCCGCGGTGATCGGGATTTTCACTCTATCCTCCCTGTGGCGAAGCCATGGGGAGGGGGACCGTCGCCGCAGGC
>JAHJHL010000106.1 GCA_018823905.1 Alphaproteobacteria bacterium | reverse complement strand
GGCCCCGAAGCACCGGATTCCGCTGCCTCGGGCCCCCTCCACCACTCGCTGCGCGAGCGGTCCCCCTCCCCATGGCTTCGCCACAGGGAGGATCTCATTCGCACCAAAAGCCTTTGCCCTCGCGACTCGCCCCGCTTATCAGCGTCGGCGATGGTGGGCATTCGCGACACGGCTCTGAAAAACAAATCGCGGCTGCCGCATGTCAGCCGCCGCCAGATGCTGGTCGGCGCCACCGCCGCGGGCGGGCTGGCGATTGCATGGAGCCTGTGGCCGCGCGACTATCAGCCCAACCTCACCGCCGCGCCCGACGAGCATGTGTTTAACGCGTTCCTCAAAATCGGCGATGACGGGCATATCAGCGCGATCGTCCCGCAATGCGAGATGGGTCAGGGCGTCACGACGCTGCTGCCACAGATCATGGCCGACGAGCTGGGTGCCGACTGGCGGACGATCGCGGTCGAAACCGCGCCGATCAGCCCGCTCTATACCAACACCTTGCTGATCGACGAGGATAGCGCAGTGTTCACGCCGCGCGCCGGGGTGCCCGCTTTCGTGTCCGATGTGCGCAGTTGGGCGCGGCGCGAATGGGCGGTGCGCCATGCGGTGATGCTGACCGCGAATAGCTCGTCGGTGCGGATGTTCGAAGGGCCGTGCCGCGCCGCAGCGGCGCAGGCGCGGGCGCTGTTGATGATGGCCGCGGCAGCGCGCTGGGACGCCGATTGGGAAGATTGCGACACGCAGGATGGCTTCGTCATCCTGGGCAAGAAAAAGCTGCGCTTCGGCGAGCTTGCCTCGGCAGCGGCATTGCTCGAACCGCCCGCCGAGCCCGTTTATCGCGCCAGCAGCGGCGATCCACTCTATGGCAAGGAGCTGACGCGGCTCGATTTGCCTGCGAAAATCGACGGGTCGGCCAATTATGCCGGCGACATCCGCCTGCCCGACATGGTGTTTGCGGCGATCCGGCAGGGGCCGATCGGCGCGACGCGGCTGAAAAGCATCAATCGCAAGGCGGGCATGGCGTCCCCCGGACTGCTCCATGTCGTCACGCATGAGCGTTGGGTTGCGACGGTTGCACGCAACTGGTGGGCCGCGAACCGCGCACTCGACAGCTTCGCGCCGGTGTTCGAAACCACCGGCACGCCGGTTTCGACCGACCGGATCGATGCGGCGCTGAAACAGGCGCTGAAGGACGACGGTTACCGCATTTCGCACACCGGCGACGTCGTCGATGCGATGACCGGGCGGACCAAAGTCGCCGCCGAATATGCGGTCGCGCCTGCGCTGCACGCACCGATCGAAACGCGCAGCGCGACTGCGGCCCCCGACGGCGGGCGGCTGCGCGTCTGGGTCGCGACGCAGGCGCCCGCGCAATGCCGCGACGCGATCGCGCAGGCGACCGGGCTGACGGCAAGCGATGTCATCCTGTTCCCGATGATGGCGGGCGGATCGTTTGACGCCTGCCTGGACCATAGCGCCGCGGTGCAGGCGGCGATCATCGCGCTGCAAATCAATCGCCCGGTCCAGCTCGCCTGGTCGCGCGCCGAGGAAATCATGCGCCTGCCGCCCCGCGCGCCAGCGCGGGCGAGGCTGAGCGCGACATTGAACGCCGCGGGCGGCATCGACGCGCTGGTGACGCGGATCGCGGTGCCGCCGACCAATCACGAGGTCCGCGCGCGGCTGTTCGACAATATTCCCGCCGACGTTGCCCAGCGCGCCGCGGCGGGCAGCGCCGATGCCGCCGCGGTCGAGGGGGCGACGAGCAGCTATACGATCCCGCACCATGCGGTCGACCATTGCCCCGCCGACATCGGGCTGCCGACCGGACGCTGGCGCGGCAATGCCGACAGCTACACCGCTTTTTTCACCGAATGTTTCGTCGACGAAATGGCGGCGCGCGCCGGGACCGATGGCTTGTCCTATCGCATCGCGATGCTCGGCGACGCGCCGCTGCTCGCGCGCTGTCTGCTGACCGCGACCAGCGTTGGCGGCTGGGAGGGCGGGTTGTCCGGAACCGCGCAGGGGCTGGCGTGCCACAGTATGCGCGGCAGCCATATCGCGCTGATGGCGACCGCGCGGCAGAGCGACAAGGGGTTGCAGGTCGAACAGCTGGTCGCGGTCGTCGACGCCGGGCGCCTCGTCAATCCGGCGATCGCGCGGCAACAGATCGAGGGCGGGCTGATCTTCGGCCTCGCCGCCGCGGTTGGTGCCACCACCGATTATGAGGGCGGCGTCGCGACCGCGCGCAAGCTGGGCCAGCTGGGCCTGCCGCGCCTGTCGCAAACCCCGCAGATATTGGTCGAATTTGTCGACAGCGACCGCGAACCCGGCGGACTAGGCGAAATCGCGGTCCCGGTTGTCGCGCCCGCGATCGCCAATGCTATGTTTGCGGCGACTGGCCGCCGCATCCGCCGTCTGCCCCTGTCGGCGCAGCCGCTGTGACGAACGCCGGCGCACCCGCTATGACCCTGCCCCCCAATCACCCGCCCGTCGCTGCACCGCGCATCGGTGTGCTGCTCGTCAACCTTGGCACCCCCGACGCGCCTGATGCGCCGTCGGTGCGGCGCTATCTGGCCGAGTTCCTGTCCGATCGCCGCGTCGTCGAAATTCCGCAGATTTTGTGGCAGCCGATCCTGCGCGGGATCATCCTGACCACCCGGCCCAAAAAATCGGCGCATGCCTATGCGCAGGTGTGGACCGAAAACGGGTCGCCGCTCGCCGCGATCACCCGCGCACAAAGCGAAGCGTTGCAGCCGTTGTTCGGCGATAGCGTGCAGGTTGCGTATGCGATGCGCTACGGCAAACCCGCGATCGGCCCGGGAATCGACGCGCTGATCGCGGCGGGATGTCAACGCATCCTGATCGCGCCGATGTACCCGCAATATTGCGCGGCGACGACGGCGACGGTGGTCGATGCGGTCGGTGAACATCTGAAGACGCTGCGTTGGCAGCCTGCGGTGCGTTATTTGCCGCCCTATCATGATGATGCCGCCTATATCGGCGCGCTGAAGACGTCGGTCGAAGCGGGACTGGCCGCGCTCGACTTCACCCCCGACGTGTTGCTCGCGAGCTTCCACGGGATGCCCGAGCGCACGCTGCATCGGGGCGATCCCTATCATTGCCAGTGCCGCAAGACCGCGCGACTGCTGTCGGAAGCGATGGGCCGCCCGATCGAGGTCGCGTTCCAGTCGCGCTTTGGCCGCGCCAAATGGCTCGAACCCGCGACCGATACCCAGCTCGAAGCATTCGGCAAAGCGGGCCAGAGCGTCGCGATCTTTGCCCCTGGCTTCTCCGCCGACTGCCTCGAGACGCTCGAAGAGCTGGCGATCCGCGGCAAGGAGCAGTTTAAGGCCGCGGGCGGCGGGCGTTTTGCCTATCTGCCATGCCTGAATGCCGAGGCACCGGGCATGGCGATGCTCGAAGCGCTAATGCGCCGCGAACTGTCCGGCTGGCTATAGTTACCAAGTGTTTAGGTTGATGCGCTAGATTGCTCCGACGCGGCACCGAAATGGTGTAGCCGCGGCAATTTGGAGATACGCAATGAACCAGGTCCAGTCGGCAGCGCTCATGCTCGCCGGGGTCACGCTGGCCTTTGTCGCGCTCGTTTTTGCCATTTGGTGGCTACGCCGTCCGCGCACCGTTCCCGCCGCGCCGCGGGCTCCTCGCGCACCGGGCGAAAGCCGGATGCCGAAATTATCGCGCAAGGCGAAGGTCGCGGTCGAGCCGGTCGAAATCTCACCATCGCGACTCGCGCGGGTCAGTGGCAAGGCGCCGCTCGAACCGCAGGCTGAGACTGACTATGATTATCGGCAAGTCCCCGCCCCCGATGGCGAAGCCGAAGCGGTGGAGGCCACGCTCGAAGCGCTGGCGTCCGAGGTCGAAGACGCAGCGCATCGGATTGAAAGCGCCGAGGTCGAAGCCGTTACGCTGCGCCTCGTGCCGCAGATCCCGCTGCGCGATGCGATTTCGACCAACAGCTGGGTGGGCGGACGCCCGCGCTTGCCCGACGGCATGGCGTGGCCGCAAATCGACGGCGAACCCGCCGACTTCCTCGCCCAGATCGATTGCGCCAGCCTTCCCCCCGCTTTGTGGGATGGGCTGGGGCCGCGCGACGGCGCGCTTGCCTTTTTCATCCATCGCCGCGGCTATCATATGCAGGTGCTGCACCTGCGCGATACCGATGTCGCGGTGCCGCCGCCGCTGGCGCTCGACGACCCCGACGGCTGGTTCGGCCCGCACGGCGGCCTGCGTTTCGGCGACCTCGAGCCCTTTGCGGTGCGCGCCTTTCCCGAATGGCCGGTCGATCTGGTCGCGGTCGGGCCGGGCGACGCCGATCCGCGCGTTGAGGGCGATCCGAATGAAATCGGTGCGATGCTGTATAACCGCAGCTATGACATCGCCGACCCCGCGTTCCACCCGTTCGACTGGGGCAGCATGACCGCGATGATCGCGATCCTTGAAATGCGGCTCGACCGGCTGACGACCGAAGCGCCGCCGCCGCCGGGGGCGAGTGCCGAGGAGATTGTCGCATTGGAACAGCGCGCGGAGATCAATCGTGACGCGCGCGCCCGAGCCCAAGAGATCATCGCCATCGTCCACGAAAGCGCGGCGAAAGAAGCGTTCTCGGTCAGCGACGCGAGCGCGGTGATGGCAGCGCTGCACGCGATCCATTGGGCGAAGGCTGTTCACCGCATCGACCCCGAAACGGGCGCCGAGGTGCACGATACGATCACCCTGCCGCTGACCACGCACCGCGCCGACGCCGATCTGTGGGTGCATGATTATCAGACGATCCTGTTCGACCGCGCCAAGCACGCGTGGTGCGCCAACCCGGACAGCCTGTCGGCGCCGATGCGCGCATTTTACGAGCCCTATTGGCGCGACCTCGCAGGCCGCGAAATGGCGGCGATCGGGCATGAACCCTTCCGCTATGTCCATGATTATGACGAGGATCGCGACGCGGTGCTGCTCGAACTTCCGACCAGCGGGCTGATGAGCCGGATGTTCGGCGATTGCGACAATTTGGTCGTCACGATCGACAAGGCCGACCTGGCTGTGGGCGACTTTACCAAGCTCCGGGTGCAGGTGAGCAACTAGCCGCCAAAATGCTATTGTCCTGAATAGCGTTGCGATTGACGTTCCGGTAAACTTGCGGCGGCCGCCTGCGCAGCCTAATCATCGTGCGATAACTCTGTGGGAGAGCAGAATAAATGGCACGCGTAGCAATCGTCACCGGCGGCAGCCGGGGTATCGGCGAGGCAATCAGCCTCAAATTGCAGGAACAGGGCGTCACCGTCGTCGCCAACTATGCCGGCAATGACGAAAAGGCGAAGGCGTTCACCGAACGCACCGGCATCGCCGCGATGAAATGGGACGTCGGCGACCATCAGGCGTGCCTCGACGGTTGCACCCGCGTCACCGAACAGTTCGGACCCGTCGACATCGTCGTCAACAATGCCGGGATCACCCGCGACGGCACCCTCGCCCGGATGAGCTATGACGACTGGGACGATGTGATGCGCGTCAACCTCGGCGGCTGTTTCAACATGGCGAAGGCGACGTTCGGCGGCATGGTCGAGCGCGGCTGGGGCCGCATCGTCAACATCGGGTCGATCAACGGACAGGCAGGCCAGTACGGTCAGGTCAATTATGCCGCCGCGAAATCGGGCATCCACGGCTTTACCAAGGCGCTGGCGCAGGAAGGCGCCAAGAAAGGCGTCACGGTCAACGCGATCGCCCCGGGCTATATCGACACCGACATGGTCGCCGCGGTGCCGCCGCAGGTGCTGGAAAAGATTG
Organism: Alphaproteobacteria bacterium; assembly: GCA_018823905.1. GTDB lineage: Bacteria > Pseudomonadota > Alphaproteobacteria > Sphingomonadales > Sphingomonadaceae > Sphingopyxis. The sequence goes on along the minus strand of JAHJHL010000106.1, from coordinate 43,503 downwards.
TCGCGAAGATTCCGGTGGGGCGGCTTGGTCAGGCCGACGAGATCGCGCGCGGCGTCGCATTTTTGTGCAGCGAGGATGCCGGGTTTGTGACTGGGTCGACGATGTCGATCAACGGCGGGCAGCATATGTATTGACGATGGCAGGCGCGTAACCAAGGCGTTCGCGCAGCGAACGACGCGGTTAGGCGCCGATGCCACGCAGCGGCAGCCATCGGCACGGCCAGCGGGGCGGCGATCCCAAAAGATCGCCGAACCCGTCTGACGGCGGGCGGCGGCTTTGCCGTCGCCACTGGAGCCCCGACCGATGACCCAGCCCTTCCACCCTCCCGTCAAACGCTCGGTCACCATCGCTGGTCACCCGACCTCGATCAGCCTCGAGCCGATGTTCTGGGATGCGCTGGAAGCCGAAGCGGCGCGGCAGGCGCTGCCGGTCAACGCGCTCGTCGCGCGGATCGATGTCGAGCGGATGGAGGCTGATGATCCGCCGAACCTGACCTCGGCGATTCGGCAATGGCTGTGGCGGCGGCGGACCGCCGGCTAGATCGCGGCGTACACCGCGGTCCCGAACGCCGCGCCCTTGTCGGGGGCGTGGTGCAGGAACAGCGAGGGTTCGATCAGTTCGAGTTCCATGATGTGGAGCTTGCCCGCCGCGTCGCCGACCATATCGACGCGCGCGTAAACCGGCGGGGCGGGTGCGGCGGCCAGCGCCGCGGTTGCCAGCGATTGCGCATCGGCACTCGCCTCCCACACCGTCTCGCGGCCGCCGAATTGTTCCTGGACGCGGAAATCGCCCGCGGCGGGCAGTTTGACGATCGCGTGGCTGAACTGGCCGGCGAAGAAGAACAGTGAAAATTCGCCCTCGGCCAGAATGCCCGGCATCAGCGGTTGCACGAGCCGCCGCTGGCCAAGTGCGTCGGCCGGAATCGCGTCACCCGCCGCAATGCGGTGGGTGCCGTCGGCGCCACCTGAAATCGCGGGTTTGACCACGACTTCGTCGGCGCCGAGTTGCAATCGCGCATCGGCAAGGCTGGCTTCGTCCAGCGCCGCGACCTCGGCCGTCGGCACCACCGCGACACCCTTGGCGCCGAGTTCGGAGAGATACGCCTTGTCGCTGTTCCAGCGCAGCACCGGCACCGGATTGGCGACCGGCAGCGCCTCGCCCTCGAGCCGATCGAGCAGCGCGTACCACGCCGCAACATCGCGCTGATAGCCCCAGGCGAACAGCGGCAGGATCAGGTCGTAACCCGACAGGTCGCCCGGATCGGTCCAAACGCGCTGCTCGACGATCAGTCCGGCGCCAGTCAGCGCCGTCGCCTTGCGGGCAAAGGCGGGCTGCCAGTTTTCGGGATAGTCAGGCGCCGGGACAAGGATCGCGACGCGGGGTTGGAAGGGCATCTACCGCCCCAACAACCCGCGCGCCTGCCCGGCGATGTGCGACAACATCGCGCCATTGGGGTTCGGGATCGTCCGCGCGCGTTCGACCGTCGCGCGGAACTGTTCGACACGCGGGGCATGATCGGCGAGCCATTTGGTCACCGCCGCGTCGAGATCGCCCTTCGGCAAACCGGCGAGGAAGCCCAGCCGCATCTGCTGGAAATCGCGCGCCAGGCTGTTGACCAGCAGCCGTTCCCACGGATCGCCGGGGCTCATATGCGCCGCCAGCGTCTGCGCCCAGTCGAGCCCGAGCGCTTCGCCCAGATGGGTGAAGGCGCTGGTCACCGCGACCTCGTCATCGCCGCGCCGTTCGGCAAGGTCGACAATGCCGATCGCGCCGTCGGTCTTGAACAGCCGCACGACCGCCGCGGTCAGCGCCTCGGGCGCGCCGGCGTCGAGCAATTGCTGGGTCAGCATATCCCACTGGTATTTGACCGAGGGGCTGAGCAGCCCGTCAACGCTGGCATTCAGACGGTCGACGCCGGGTTCAAGCCGCGCGACGACCGGTCCGGCCTGTGACAACGTCTGCGTGACGCGGAGCAGATCGGCCATTTGCGAGGTCATCGCCGACGCAGCCTGACTGAACAGTGACAGGCGCACGCTTTCGGCGATCTTGGCATCGTCGAGCGCATCCCAGATCGCGGGCATGTCGAGCAGGCGTTCGACCGCGACGAAGGCCGCAGCAACATCGCCCAGCGCGCAACCTTCTTCCTCGACCAGCTCGAACGGATGGACGATGCCCATGCGGTTAATGATCCGGTTGGCGATCTTGGTCGCGATGATTTCGCGGCGCAGCTGATGATCGGCGATCGCCGCTGCAAAATCGCGCTGCATTTCGGACGGGAAAGCCGCGGCAAGATCACTCGCCAGCGCCGGATCGTCGGGCAGGCTGCTGTTCTCGATCGCTTCCTGCAACGCCAGCTTGGCGGTCGACAGCAGCACCGCGAGTTCGGGGCGCGTCAACCCGCGCCCTTCAGCGGCGCGGCGGAGCAGCTCGTCGTTCGCCGCCAGCCCTTCGACCTTGCGGTCGAGACGCCCCGACGCCTCGAATGTCTCCATCAACCGGACATAAGACGGAACCGCCGCTGAGCCGCCCTTTTCGGCGATCGACAGCGCCAGCGCCTGGAGTCGGTTATCCTCAAGCACCAGTTCGGCGACATCGTCGGTCATCCGCACCAGCAGCGCGTCGCGTGCCTCCTGCGCGAGGCGCCCTTCGGCCATCTCGCGATTGAGTGCGATCTTGATATTGACCTCGTTATCCGAACAATCGACCCCGGCGCTGTTGTCGATGAAGTCGGTGTTGATCCGCCCGCCCTTCGCCGAAAAGGCGATGCGCGCGGCCTGCGTGGTGCCAAGATTCGCCCCCTCGCCCACGGCTTTCACGCGCAAATCTTCGGCGTCGACGCGCAGCGCGTCGTTGGCGGGGTCGCCGACCTCGGCATTATTCTGGCTCGCCGCCTTCACATAGGTACCGATACCGCCGAACCACAGCAGGTCGGCGGGCGCCTTGAGGATCGCCGAGATCAGCGCGCCGGGGTCGATTTCGGACACCGACAGGCCCAGCATCGCCTGCACTTCGGGGGAGAGCGGAATGCTCTTTTGCGTGCGCGGGAAGATGCCGCCGCCCTTCGAGATCAGCTTGGCATTATAATCGGCCCAGGATGAGCGCGGCAGGTTGAACATCCGCTCGCGTTCCTTCCAGCTTTTCGCCGGATCGGGATTGGGGTCGAGGAAGATATGGCGGTGATCGAACGCCGCGACGAGCTGGATCGCCTTTGACAGCAGCATGCCGTTGCCGAAAACGTCGCCCGACATATCGCCGCAGCCGACGACGCGGATCGTGTCGCTCTGCACATCGACGCCCAGTTCGGCGAAGTGGCGCCGCACCGACAGCCACGCGCCCTTGGCGGTGATGCCCATCGCCTTGTGATCATAGCCGTTCGACCCGCCGCTCGCGAAGGCATCGCCGAGCCAAAAGTCGCGCTCCATTGCGAGCGCATTGGCGACGTCGGAGAAGGTCGCGGTGCCTTTGTCGGCGGCGACGACGAAATAGGGATCGTCGCCGTCGTGGATGACGACACCCTTGGGATGCACGACCTTGCCCGCGACCAGATTGTCGGTGATCGACAGCAGGGAGCGGATGAAGATGCGGTAACATTCGGTGCCCTCGGCAAACCACGCGTCGCGGTCGAGCGACACGTCGGGCAGCGCCTTGGGATAGAAACCGCCCTTGGCGCCCGTCGGCACGATCACCGCGTTCTTGACGCGCTGCGCTTTCATGAGGCCGAGGATTTCGGTGCGGAAGTCGTCGCGGCGGTCGGACCAGCGCAGCCCGCCACGCGCGACCGGGCCGGCGCGCAGGTGAATGCCTTCGACGCGCGGCGAATAGACCCACACTTCGCGCCAGGGCAGCGGTTTGGGCAGGCCGGGGACTTTGCTGCTGTCGATCTTGAACGCCAGCGCCTCCGCCGCCGCGGGGGCAAAGGCGTTCGTGCGCAGCGTCGCGCCGATCACGGCATGGAACAGTCGCAGAATGCGATCCTCGTCGATCGATTTGATATCGGCAAAGCCCGCCAGAATATCGGCTTCGAGCGCTTCGGCGCGCTTCGCATCGCGCGCTTTGGGATCGTGCAGTGCGCGGAAACGTTCGATCAGCGCCGCGGTGAGCGCGGGGGCGTGGCGCAGCGCGCTGACCACGGTGTCCATGCCATAGGCCGAGCCGCCCTGCCGCAGATACCGGAACCAGGCGCGCAGCCATACGATCGCGCGCGGATCGGTCTGGTTGGTCAGCACCAGTTCATTGAACGCGTCGTTTTCCGCCTTGCCGCCAAGCACCGCGGCGATCGCGCCCTCGATCACTTCGGCGTAGGGCAGCAGCGCGAGTTCATCGACGTTGGCGGGCAGGCGCAGCGTGAAATCATGGATGACGATCGGCGGTTCGTCGTCGGCCTCCATCCCCGGCGCGCGACTCTGGCCGAGCGCGGTCGGGATTTCTTCGAGCACTTCGAAGCCGAAATGTTCGAGCGCGGGGACGACGTCGGACAGCGCGAGCGGCCCGACCGCGCTATATACTTTCAGCCGCAGCCGGTCGTCGCCGTCGAGGCTCTTTTTCGCCAGGCGCACGCTGCGCGGATTTTCGGCGTCGAGATCGCGCAGGCGCAGGATGTCGCGCGCGGCTTCCTCGGGATTATAAAGGTTGCGGTAATTGGGCGGGAAGGTCGGCGCAAAGCGCGCCGCCAGCGCCGCAGCGCGCCCGGGATCGCCGCGCTTCGCCAGCGCCGCCTCGACCTCGGGCTGCCAGCCGCGCACCATCTGTTCGAGCTGGGCGTTGAGCGCGTCGGTGTCGGGGACGACCCCGCCGCTGCGCAGGTCGAGCGTGTAGCGCAGCAGCGCCGCGCCGCCGTCTTCGAGTACCATTGTCCAACCGATGACCCCGGCCTTCGCCTCGCGCACCAGCATCGCTTCGACCGCGATGCGGCGACCCGTCGACACCTCGTCACGCGGCAGCCAGACGAACACGAACAGATGGCGGCCCAGCGCGCTGCGCACCGTCACCAGCTTCGGCCGCGGGCGGTCGGTGATCGACATCGAGGTGAGCACCAGCGCTTCGAGCGACGCCGCGTCGAAGGCGATCAGCAGGTCGTGCGGCAGCGCGGTCAGCGCGTGGGCCAGCGCCTTGCCGGCATGGCCCGACGGATCGAAGCCGAATTTGGTCATCAGTGCGTCGAGCTGGGCGCGCAAAACGGGCACCTTGTCGGGACGCGCCGACAGCGCCGCGCTGGTCCACAATCCGGCGTGGATCGACAGGCGATCGACCTTTTTGCCCTTGAGTTCGGGAACGATGACCAGGTCGAGCAACACGCGGCGATGGACCGCCGACAGCCGGTTCGACTTGATGAGCAGCGGCGCTTGGCCGCCGCCATCGAACCACGCAAACGCCGCGTCGAGCGCGGCTGGGGACAAGAGCTGGCTTTCGCTGCTTTCGCTGACGCCGAGCGGACCCTGCACCTTACCGTCGCGGGTGCGCCATTCATGGCCGAGCTGGGTCATCGCGCCGCCTTCGAACCAGCGCAGCAGTTCGGCGGCCTCGCCCTCGACGCGCATTGCGGCGTCGGCCAGCATCGCGGCGCGCATCGCGCGCCAGTCGCGCACCGCGGCGCGGACATCGCGTAGCGCCGCTTCGAGCGCGTCGAGCAGGCGGCGGCGCGCGCGCGCATCGCCGCGCTCCAGTTCCATATAGATCACCGACTCGCGCGCCGGACCTTCGCCCGCTTCGAGCAAATGCCCCTTGGCGTCGCGCTTCACCGCGACGACGGGATGGAGGATGCGGTGGACCGCAAGCCCCTGCGCCGCGACGATCTGCGACGTCGAATCGACGAGGAAGGGCATGTCGTCGTTGACGATGACGAGCCGCATGCGGCGGTCGGTGCCGTCGGCGGCCATCGGTTCGAGCAGCAGCGACGGGGTTTCGGCGGCGCGTTCGAGCGAGGCGCGCCCCGCAAACTGGCTGGCGTCGGCCAGCGCTGCCTTGTCCATATCGTCGCCTTCGCCGGGCAGCGCGCTGCCGCGCAGCGCCGCCAGATAGGCAGCGGCAATTTTGGCAGGGACTTTGGCGGTGGTGGCGGTGGACGTGTCCGTTTCCGGCGTGGCGGACGAATTTTGAGGCATAAAGTGCAGCATCCCGAACCAAAAAGATGGGGATCCCTGCCGACGATCGGCGGGGGCCCGTTCGCTCCCCACCCTATGCGCCTGTGGCGCGCGCGGCTCAAGACCTCGTTCGCGCGTCCATGTTAAAATATTTCAAGTTTTGGATCGACTGTTGCGTGATCGGCATCAGCCGCCGGTGATCGGGACCGCCTTTTTCGCGAGTTTGGCGATCAACGCCTGATCATCCGCCGCCTTGGCAACGATGCCGATATGCCCTCCCGGCATCGCGCGCGCGATTAGCACGACAAATTCGGCGTCGCCGGCGTCATGCTCAAGGATGATCGCGGGATGCGCGCTGCGCAGCGCGGCGAGCTTGTCATCGGTTTTCGGTTCGGTATCACGCTCAGGCTTGCGGCGCGCGCGCGCGTCCTTAACCAGCCCCTTCAGACCACCCGGATAGCGATCGAGATAGGCGGCGAGTTCGCCGCGCCCGACGCCTTCGTCCTTCGCATGGCCCAGCACACAGGCATATTCGGCGAGGCGAGTCTTGTCGTAGGTGGCCCCGAAGACCAGTTTGACGACCGGCGTCATCGGGGCGCGATCCTGCACCGCGAGCCCAGCGTCGTCGAGCAACGCAGCAAAGGCGTCGGGCTGCTGCTCTGCCACCAACGCGAAATCCCAAGCCTTGGCGACGGCCTGATACAGGGCGCCGCGGCTGCGGTTGTCGGCGGCGATCGCGCGCTCGGCGGTTTCGCGCGCAAGTGCGAGCCAGTCGGCGAGTTCGGCGTCGGCGCCGGGATCGAGGTCGCTCTCAAACGCGTCGTCAGCTTCGCGCGCCGCGACAATCGGCACATCGCTGTTGTCGACCAAAGCGCCAAAGCCGGGCGTCGCATCGGCGTCATCGTCGAGATGTTCGCTGTCGGGACCGTCGGCCCACACCGGAACCGGCGCGGTCAGCGGCGCGGCGCTCCGCAGCGCCTGTTCAACCGACAGCTGCAGTTCGGCGGCCTGATCGGCAGGCGCCGCTTCCTTCCAGTTGATCACCCCCATGATGAAGTCGATCGTGTCGTCGTCGGACGAGAAAGGCAGCAGGATGCCGCGGTACATGATGGTGACGCCGCGATCGTTGACGAATTCGGCCTCGAAGCCGATCGGCGCGCGGTTGGCGATGATTTGAAGATAATGGTCGGTGAGCCGCGATAGCAGCGAACGCCCGGGAATCTGACTGATGTAATGGACATCCTCGTCGATCTGCGACTCAGCGCGCAGCCGGTCGCCGACAAAGGCGATCCCTGGATTTTCGACCCCGGCGGTAAAATCGAGCAGTACGGCGTTCGAACCGAAGTCGGCGCCCTCCAGATCGAGATCCTCGACCGAAGGATAAGCGCGGTCGGCGAGCAGCGACGCCCAGTAATTATAGGCGCGCACCTGCATCCGCCGTTCGTCGACACCGACCGACGCGGGCGGATCGATTGCCCCGTCGTCTTGGTCGTGGCTGCCCGAAAGCAGTCCGCGCATGCTGTCCATCATTTATCCCCAGCCAAACACATCGGGGGATGTCCTGCACCAGTAGTGGTAAAAGCCGCGTAAACGATGGCAAAAATGCGCGGTGGCATCGGCATGGTTGCGGAGAGTTTCGCTGGCCGGATGCTGGGGGTTCCAGCCGCCGCGCGACCTTTGTCGCGCGGCGGCTGGTCCGGGGGGAGAGCCCGTTTATGTACCGATGAGTATATAAGATGCGGTCGCGGCGTCAAGCGCTTTCTGTACCGGCCAGTAAACTTCTTCTGCTAGCGTCCCGGCCAGAGCTTCAGCCCGGTTTCAACCAAGCGTTCGAGTTCGGCGCGCGTCGCGCCCGCGCCTGCCTGCACCGCCATGCCCTGGTTCATCGCGGTCAAAAACGCCGCGATTCCGGCCGGATCGACGTCTTCGGGAAAATCGCCCTCATCCTTGGCCCGCGTAAAACGTTCAAGCATCGCCTGCTTCGCGGTCGCGCTGCGCGCCACAACGGCTTCGCGGATACACTCGGCCTCAGCGCCGCAGGCCACCGAGTTGATCACCCCCAGGCAGCCATTGGGATTTTCCGGGCAGCTGTACATATCGAGCGCGCCGTACATCAGCCGCTCGGCCACCCCGCGTGCGGTCGGTGCGTCGAGCGCAGCGCGCATATAATCGGTCTTTTCGCGCTCATACAGGTCGAGCGCCTTGTTAAACAGGGCCTCCTTGTTGCCGAACGCAGCATAGAGGCTGGGCTTGGTGATCCCCATCGCTTCGGTAAGGTCGGCCATCGACGCGCCCTCATAGCCTTTCGACCAGAACACGCGCAGCGCCGCCGCCAGCGCCGCATCGACGCAGAACTCGCGCGGACGGCCTTTCGGGACGGTGGCGGTATCGATTTCCATAACGGCTGGTATATAAGTGAAGCTGCGAAAAATGTCCAGCGGCGACCAACGGGGTTCAGAACCGGGGCAAAACGGTGAAGACTCCCGACCTGCGGGCTTGTCAGCGCCTCATAATCAGCAAGACGCAGGCGGCCTCGTTTATTGCGGAACGTCTCGCATAACTGAGTCGCAGTATAGCGTTATACGCGCTTGGCATATTCGCCGCCCGAATTATGGCGATTTCTGTCCACGTAGATGAAGTTTGCTGTCACCAAGACATCGATCGCATGCGTGCGACAAGATGGCTCAAGCCGGATGGACCCGCGCGTCTCGGTGAGTGGAAATGGCGCATCGGACCCTATCGGGATGCCCGCGAAACCGCGCGGCGTGGCCAACCGATGACCGCGCAGGCAAATAATCGAATTGTTCGCCAAAACTCTGGATGCCCCGCGAGGGCAAAAATATCGGTCCGATACGGTCCCATTTGGCTCCAAAGCCATTGAAATCTTGTAGTAATTTTTCCTGACATCTGATACCATCGCTTCCCACCGAGAGCCATCTCTTCCCTCATTTTTTGAGGGAGGAGGTGTGGATAAATTCGTAGGTTGGGTTTGAGGGGAAAGATGCGACAGCTGACTGCAAAATATGTTCTGAACGCAAAGCCTGGACGCCACTGTGATGGGAATGGGTTATATCTTCTTGTCGGGGAAACTGGATGCCGCTCATGGATCTTGCGCGTTATGGTGAATGGCCGGCGTCGCGACATTGGTTTGGGTGGCTTGCAAAGGCACATTCTCATCCAGCCGAGTTCCGTGGGCGATGACATCCCAATTGAAGAGCGAAGCCATCTCACACTGGCAGAAGCGCGCGAACTAGCGGTGCGCATCCGCAACGTGGCCAAAGCGGGCCGCGATCCAACCGCCGTTCGCAAACGCCCCGCGCGCATCGAGCAAAAGTCGACGCCGACTTTCGAAGCGGCAGCAATTGCTGCGCACGGTGCGCAAAGCCATGGCTGGAGCGACCGGTCTTCCAAGGCGTTCCTGGCAAGACTGGAGGAGCACGCCTATCCAAAGCTCGGGAAAATGCCGGTGGATACCATCCATGCCGACGATGTTGCCGAAGCTCTCAAACCGATTTGGGTGGCGAAGCCTGCAACCGCGAAGAAAGTTCGCCAACACATCGCGACCGTACTCGACTACGCCGCAGCAAAGAGGTGGCGCGAATATGGCGCACCGCGCGAACAAGTCAGGGCGCTCACCGGAAAACCGAAATCGAGCGGCCGCAATTACCCGTCCATGCCATATGAAAAGGTGCCGCTGTACTGGCGTGATCTCTCCGGTGCCGGTGAGACCGTCGGTCGCCTCGCACTTATGTTCCTGATTGCGACGGGAGCTCGCTCGATCGAAGTGCGCGAGGCGCAATGGCGCCACATCGATCGGAAAAAAGCGGAGTGGGAGCGCCCGGCCGAGCTCATGCGCAAATCCGATCAAAAGCATATCGTCACGCTGAATAAGCCGGCCCTCGACATCCTAGCGCGCGCCGCGGCCTATTCCGCATCCCATGACCCTGACGCGCTGATCTTTGCGAACCGGAAGGGAACGACGCTGAGTGACATGACGATCTCGAAGATCATGCGGGATGATGATATGCCATGGGTTCCGCACGGTTTCCGGAGCAGCTTGCGCACATGGGCGGCGGAACAGCAGCCATTTATCCCCGAGCCCGTCGCCGAAGCGGCCCTTTCTCACGTCATCCCCGACGCGGTTATCAAAGCCTATAACCGCGCTAGCTTTCTCGAGATGCGGCGCATGCTGCTCGATGAGTGGGGTGCATTCATTACGGGCGACGAATGGAAGGCGGTGCAGCCGCGTCCATTGTTGTGACGAAGGCGCGCAGCCCGAGGATCGTGACTTCCGGACGGCTGAACGGCCGACGACGACCGGCCACCGATCACGGCGACTGTTGCGAAAATCCGACCTAATATGCCGGTGTGACGGGCCGAGAGGGTGCCCGATAACCCGAAGGATTTGCCACCCACCGATTGACTTCGGATTCATACCAGCCCGTGCTTTGCTCTCCGATTTTGATTTGCGACGGAAACGTACCCTCGGCAATCCTGCGGTAGAGCGTCGACTTGGACAGGCCGGTCCGGACAAGAACGGTCTTCATCCGGAGGATCCGGTCAGGCTGCTGGCCCGTCATGTCCGCCGCCGCTGGTTGCTGAACTCGCGGTCATCCCCCATGGCGTTGATCCTGGGACTGGCGTGCCAGTCGGCTATCGCAGCCAGCGCCGTGCTCAGCATAGGCTCGCTGCGATGGCGTGCTTCAATCCGGACCGATTCTGCGTCCATCGGGGATCCCGTTTCTCGGAGCAGGGCACAGCGCCCGGCTCGACGGGGATGAGTAAGAGACGCACTAAGCGGCCAAATTCAACAAACTTTTGGTGTCGTCGTCCAATGGCGTAGAAAGACAGGAAGTGGCGTAGGCGCCGAGCGCGAGCGGGTTCCAAGCAGCTGTGAATCGTGACGCGTGTTTGTGAAGATGGCTGCTTGTCCCCACGCCGATCCGCTCTCGGAGCCCTGGTTCGGTTGATCATATGTGACCGAAAGACCGGTCGCCGCGCGCTAGAGCATCGACCAGATCTGGTGTGCGCAAAGAACCACGAACAGGATCGATGCCAGCGCGAGAAGGAGATTTGAGAGCCAGCCCGACCGCCATTCGCGCGGGACCGCCCGCCCGTTGAGCAGCCAGATCAGCGTCAGGGCGAGAAACGGCATGAAGAAGGCGCCGAACGCGCCGTAGGCGATGATGAGTGCGAAGGGCTGGCCGAGCGTGAGCAGGATCATCGGCGGAAAGGTCAGCCACAGCACATAGAAGCGGAAAGCCGGGCTGATCTCGAGGTCCGTCCGGTCGCCCGCCGCATGCGTGCCGCGCATATTGCGCACAAAGTCGGCGAACAGCAGCGACACGCCCTGCCAGACGCCGAGGATCGACGAGAAGGTGGTGGCAAGAAAGCCGACCAGGAAAATCGTCGCCACCCGCGGCCCGAACCGGTCGGCAAGTACCGCCTCGAGATCGAGCAGCCCGCGGTCGCCGCCGGCGAGGCTGATCTGCGCGGCATGGAGAAGTTCGGCACCGACGATGAGCATCGCCGCGACGAAGATGCCGGTGACGATATAGGCAACGCGGTTGTCGAACCGCATCATCCCCATCCAGGCGGGCGAATGCCAACCTTTGGCGTTGACCCAATAGCCATAGGCGGCGAGCGTGATCGTGCCGCCGACGCCGCCGATCAAGCCAAGGGTGTAGATTACCGAACCGTCTGGAAGGCGCGGAACGAGCCCGCCCAGTGCTTCCCCCAAGTTTGGCGCGACGAGGATGGCGAGGCCGACCACCACGACAAACATGATGCCGATGAACAGCTTCATCGCCGCTTCGAAGATCGCATAGCGATTGAGCAGCACGAAGGCGGCCCCCAGCAGGCCCGAGAGTCCGCCCCAGGCCCAGAAGGGCAGCACGTCGGGAAAGAGCGCCGACAGCGGCAGCGCGGTCGCGCTCATCGCGGTGCCGCCATACACAAAGCCCCAGAGAATGATGTAGATGCCGAAATACCAGCTCGTCCAGCAGCCGAGCGAGCGCCAGCCCTCGAGGATCGTGGATCCGGTTGCGAGATGATAGCGGCCCGTCGCCTCGGCGAGCGCAATCTTGACGATGCACCCGATGACCGCCGCCCAGAGCAACGCATAGCCGAAGCGCGCGCCCGCTATCAGCGTCGCGACGAGATCGCCCGCGCCGACTCCGGTCGCAGCGACGACGATACCGGGTCCGACAAGCTTCCAACGGGCGAGCCCGGTCGGCGGCGCGTCGCCTGCGCCTGGCTCCTCTTGGAGAGCGAAGCCCTCGGACGGCGCGGTCATGACAAAGCGTCTCCGTGGTCGAGGGAACAAGGGTGCGTGGGATCGGCACGCAGGCGAAAGGGCAGAATGGCGGCGGGCGGCACGAACATCAACCGCCGGTCCCGGCAAAGAGGGCGCCCGCGCTCCGGACAAGCATATAGGCCGCAACAGCGAAAATCAGCCCAGCGAAGATGGCGGTCAGTCCGCCCCTGCTCGACATCGTCCGCGCTGCGCGGGTCCCGGCGATGCCGCCGAACAGGCCGCCTGCGATGAAGATCGCGGCGAGCTTCCAGTCGATCAGCCCCGATGCGGCGTAGCTCAGCGCTGTGGTCAGCCCGAAGGCGGTGACCGCGACAAGGCTTGTGCCGACCGCGTTGAGGATCGGCATTTTCGTGGACGCGATTAACCCGGGCACGATCAGGAAACCACCCCCGATGCCGAAAAAGCCCGAGAATCCACCGGTTCCGAGCCCATAGCCAAGCACCTTGGGCGCATTATGGCGGTTGCAGGCGGCCCCCTCGATGCCCGGATCGTTCCGCCCGCGCAGCATCAGCGTCCCAACGGCGAGCATCAGCAACGCGAAGAGGAAGAGCAGTTTCTGCCCGTCGATCGCCTTGCCGATGGTCGATCCGCCGAGCGCGCCGACGACGCCGCTTCCTGCGTAGAGGAAACCGCAGCGCCATTTGACCGTTCCTGCGCGAGCGTGCTGCGCGAGACCCGAGGCCGCATTGGCGGCCACCGCGAGCGCGCTCGTCCCGATCGCGACATGCGGGCTCGCAACGCCGACGAGATAGACCATCAGCGGGACCGCGAGGATCGACCCGCCGCCTCCGACGAGACCGAGGGTAAAGCCGACGATCCCGCCAGACAGCGCGCCGAGCAGATATTGGACGGTGTCGAGGGTCACCCGCCTTCGCCGCGCCGTTCGGGCGCCGCGAGCCATTCGCGTCCCTTGAGCATGCCATGCCAGTAGAGCGGCGGCAGGATCTTTTCCTTGAGCAGCCACGACAGGCGCGAGGGCCGCGTCCCGTCGATCAGCCATTTGGGAAAGGTCGGGAGCAATTTGCCGCCATAACCGAATTCGGCGAGCACGATCTTTCCCGCCTCGACGGTGAGCGGACAGCTGCCATAGCCATCATAGACAGCAACGGGGGGCGCGCCTTCGAGCGCCGCGAGCAGGTTGAGCGCGACGACGGGCGCCTGCTTGCGCGCCGCCGCGGCGGTCTTGGCATTGGTCGTCGCGGCGACGTCGCCGAGCGCGAAGATATTGGCATGATCGGGGTGGCGCAGCGTCGCCTCGTCGACCGCGACGAAACCCGAAGGCGCGGCCAGCGGGCTTGTCGCGATGAACGCCGGCGCGACTTGCGGCGGGACGACGTGGATCATGTCGAAACGCTCTTCGACGCGGCGCACCGTATCGCCGCGGCGCTGCTCGAACAGCGCGACCTTCGCCGCGCCATCGATCGAGACAAGGCGCGATTCGAGCTGCAGATCGATGCCGTAGCGCGCGATATAGGCTTCGAGTGCGGGCACATAGGCAGCAACGCCGAACAGCGCGGGCGCGGCATTGTGGAATTGGACCTCGGCACTGCCGAGAACCCCCGCGCGTTCCCAGCGGTGGCATGAGAGATACATCGCCTTCTGCGGTGCGCCGGCGCATTTGATCGGCATCGGCGGCTGGGTGAACAAGGCGCGCCCGCCGCGGAACCGGCGAACGAGCCGGTCGGTGTAGGACGCCAGGTCGAAGCGATAATTGGAGGTCACGCCGTCCGAACCGAGCGCCGCAGCAAGACCCGGAATTGCGTCCCAGTCGAGTTTCAGCCCCGGACAGACGACCAGCGCGCGATAGGCGACCACGCGCCCGTCGGCGAGCGTGACCCCGTTGTTCGCGGGATCGAAGGACGCTGCGGCGGCGCGGATCCATTCGGCGCCCGCCGGAATCAACCCAGCCTCGTCCCGCCGCGTGACCTCCGGCGCGAAAACGCCGGCGCCGACCATCGTCCAGCCCGGCTGGTAATAATGATCCTCGCTAGGCTCGACGATCGCGAGCGACGCGTCCGGACGGCGCCGGAGAATACTCGCGGCGACCGCGATCCCCGCGCTGCCGCCTCCGATCACGACGATGTCGTAACGCGCTATCCCACCGTCTTCGCCGCGGGCCGCAGCCATTGTCGCAAGTTGTTCCGAGCGCGCGCCCGAGCGGCAATAAGCGAGCACGGGGCCCGGGAGTTCGGCGAGCGCGCGCGTCATCGCCGCGGCATCGCCTTCATCGATCGTGCCCGCAACGACAGGGATGTGAATGAAACGGAGGCCCAGCGCGTCGGCTGCCGCCGCAACTGCGACCGCCGAAGGTTGGCCCCGCTCTTCATCGTCGGGACGGTTGCAGATGATCGAGCGGAAGCCCGATGCGGCCAGTGCGGCGACGTCCGCCGGGCCGATCTGCGGCGATACGCCCAGTCCCGGGCTCAGGGTCTTGATGGTCATAATCTCTCCATTCAGGGAAGGGCGGCGGCGCTCACAGCCGGTCGATCGGGATCTTGAGATAAGCGACTCCATTGTTCTCGGCCGGCGGCAGGCGCCCCGCCCGCATATTGACCTGCACCGCCGGCAGGAGCAGCGCGGGCATCGCAAGTTCCGCGTCGCGCGCGCGGCGGCGCGCGACGAACTCATCTTCCGAAATGCCGTCGCGCGCATGGACGTTCGCGCCCCGCTGCTCGGCGACTGTCGTCTCCCAGCGATGCTCCTGTCGGCCGGGGGTCAGATAATCGTGGCAAAGGAAAAGCGGCGTTTCGCCGGGGAGTTCCAAGATACGGCGCAGCGAGCGGAAGAGCCGCGCCGCATCGCCGCCCGGAAAATCGGCGCGCGCCGAGCCGTAATCGGGCATGAACATCGTGTCGCCGACGAAGACCAGGTCGCCGATCGCATAGGCGACGCAGGCCGGGGTGTGGCCGGGAGCATGGAGAACGGTGACCGGCAAATCGCCGATCGCGAAGCGGTCGCCGTCCGACCAGAGGCGGTCGAAATCCGAGCCGTCACGTCGAAAATCGGCCCCGGCATTGAAAATGTCGCCGAAGACCGCCTGGACATCGCGGATATGCTCGCCGATCGCGATCGCACCACCGAGCCTCTTCTGAAGCCAGGGCGCCGCCGAAAGATGGTCGGCGTGAGCATGGGTCTCGAGGAGCCAGTCGATCGATATCCCCTCGGCACGCACATGGTTGGCGATCGCTTCGGCCGACCTGGTCGACGTCCGTCCCGACGCGGCATCATAGTCGAGCACGCTGTCGATCACCGCGCCGCGCATGGTCAAGGGGTCGTGGACGACATAGCTGATCGTCGAGGTCGCGGGGTCGAAAAAGCCCTTTACCACTGCCGCGCCGCGCGCGGTTGAGGCAAGCTGCGCCGAAGCCGCCGCAAGCGCCAGATCGCCCGGCGCGGTTCCTTCGGTGCCCAATGTCCCGGTCATGACGGCAGCGGCCCGAGATGCGGGCGCGTGGGGTCGCAGCGCCGGAAATGGCCTGCAAAATCGGCGATCGCGCCGACGATCCATTCCGAGAAGCGCGCACCGCTTTCAGCGGAGGCGAGTGTCGGATCGCCCTGCCCGACGCCGTTTGACGCAACTTCCGTGACGTCGAGTGGCAGCTCGACGTCGCCGAACATCGCGCTCGCGAACTGGCCCGTCGTGGACAGGCCGAAGGCGCTCGACCGCGTCGCGGGCCGCGCCGCGTCCATCCGCATCAGTTCGGGCGTGAGATGGAGACCGACCGAGGTGACGGGATCGGCGCCGTGGCTGCGCGCGCGCGCGGCCCCAGCGCCGTGCATCTCCTGCCAGACGCTGTCGGGGATCATCCGCCACAGGTTGAGCGACGCGATCATGATGCCCCGCTCGCGGCGGATCTTATGCGCAACCTGCCCGATCAGCGGCTCATTGGTCGAATGTCCGTTGCAGACGATGATATGGCTGAGGCCATGGTCGAGAAAGGCGGTGACCATATCGCCCAGGACCACGGTGAAGGGGGGCGAATTCGAACCATAGAAGCCGTCAGCGCGGTCGAGCAGGTTTTGGTACACCTGCAAGGTCGGCACTGCGGCGATCTTCTTCTTCGCCATCTTGGTGATCGCGGCGCCCAAGCGCGGCAGCGGATGTTCGATCATGTCGACGCCCGCGTCGACCGCCACCTCGGTGTAGATGGTCTCGCAGTCGCAGGAGACCTTGAGCCCGAGCAGATGCGCTTCCTCGATTCCAGCGCGCACCTCGTCGGGCGCAAAATTGCTCGCGATCTTGATGACGCTCGCGCCTTCCTTGAATGCCTTGCTCACCATGCTGCGCCAGGCGTCGGGACCATCGACCTCCGTCGCATAATCGGGGCCATGGCTGGGGATCACGGGCCGCTCGGTCGCGTGGGCTCCTGTCCCCGTGATGATCCAACCCGCCGCGAATACACGCGGCGCCGGGATCATGTCGGCCGCGCTCCACTGGCTGAGCAAGAACGGCGCGTTGCTGACCCCGTTGAGGTCGCGCACGGAAGTGAAGCCGTATGCGAGGAAATACCGGAGATTACGCTGCCCGCGCAGCGTCCCTACCCCTTCGCCGCCCTGCTCGTCGAACGGCGAGGCGCGGTCGGGATAGGTGACATGGGTGTGCATGTCGATGAACCCCGGCATCACGGTCTTGCCCGCGGCATCAATGATCTTCGCGTCCGCTCCCCAGCCCGTCGCATCGGGCGCCAGCACCGCCTTGATGCGATTGCCCTGGATTACGACCGTCGCAGGGCGCACGCCGCCGCTTACTGCATCGAACAGCCGCCCGCCGCGAATGGCGAACTCTGGGCCGGTCTCGGCCACGGGCTTCATCGGGATGCGGACGGGATATTCGCTCGTCCGGGCATCGGGCCCGAGGAACGGGTGGCGGTCGTTGAGCTTGGGGACGGGCTCGCCGGCGGGCGCCTGCGCGGCGGAGGCGGCAGAAAGGGAAAGAAGAGCCGCTACGACCGTGACCCCGAGAGAGGTCCTCGCCAGAGACGGCTGGAGGGACAGTTTCGCTTTCATGGCAGGCGACGGCTTCTCTAAATTGAGAACGGGCCCTTATTTCGACCGGAAGGAGCCCCCTCGTTGGCTAAGACGCAGCCGGTTGGGATCACCCCACCAGGCATTTTGAGTTTATGCTATTTCTTTGCTATGGTCCCGCGGGGCCGGGCGCGCATGCGCAACGATATCACATGGCGGTTTCACCGCGGCACGCGCCCTTCAGGCACACACCCCGCGCAGGAGGCCCGTCGCGAGCGCCGCGTCAGTAGAAGCCGAGATTGTCGATTTCGCCCCAAGCGCTCGCTCCGGCATCGCGCTGAACGACGACCCCGACCTGTACGAGATCGTCGCCGCGCCAGGCCGGCGCGTCGCCGCGGCCGGGCTTGGTAGCGACGAGCGCGCTGAACGGCACGCGCAGGTCGGACCAGCCTTCCTTCGCCTCAATGGGGGCAGTGAACTCGCCGGCGAGCGTGTTGACGACGAGGAGATAGCGGCCGGCGCCGCGCATTTCGAGCCGGACGCCTGCAAACTTGCGCGCATCGACCGGACGCACCGAACCGCGGCTCAAGGGCACGAGAACGCCGCCCTCGGGCTTGTCCTTGAGCGACATCTGTACTGCGAAGGCAAGCGCCGAGCCGTCGCGGCCCGCATGGGTGACGCGGTTGGAGACCACCGACGAGCGCTCGACGCCGCCATCCATGTCGGTGAGGCCGAGCGTGTCGAGCGAGCTGCGCCCATCGGCGCGCTCGAAATCGTCGATCAGCGCCGCGGCGGGCACTGCAGGCAGCGTGGTGGCAAGGTTGCCCGCGGGCAGCTTGACGCCGCCGCCATGGACGAGCTTGCCGTCGACATAGACGCGGTCGATCTTCTCGACATCGCCGATCGTCTCCCAGGGCTTGCCGTCGATCAGGACGAGATCGGCGCGCTTGCCCTTCTCGATCGTGCCGCGGTCACCTGCGAGTCCCAGTGCGAGCGCGCTGTTCGACGTGCCGGCGAGCAGCGCGGCCTTCGGCGTCAGACCGGCCGCAACGAGCAGCTCCATTTCCTGGAGCGTCGAGATGCCGTGCTTTGCGCTGCCGATGCCGGCGTCGGTCCCGACCGCGATCGTGACACCTGCGGCGTGGAGATTGCGGACATTCTCCTCGGCATAGCCATATTTGCGGATGCGCAGCCGCGTCGCGTCATCGTCCTTGCGTCCGGGGCCCATTTCGTCGGGCTTCAGCTGATAGATGGCGAGCGTCGGGGCATAGAAGGTGCCTGCCTTCTTGATCTGGGCGATCGCGTCGGCGTCGAGCACCCCGTCCTGGATGCTGTGCGCGATCACGTCGATGCCGGCGACGGCCGCGAGCTTGCCGCGCTCGACGGTCACCGTGTGGGTGAGGACGCGCTGGCCATGCTTGTGCGCCTCGTCGGCGAGCGCGGCGAGCGTCTCGACATTCATCGAGGTTTCCTCAGGCAGCTGACCGTAGCGCCAGCCGTCGGCGAACGCCTTGATATAGTCGGGACGGTAAGGCTGTAGCGCCTGCACCTCGCGGCGCGCGCTCTCGGCGGTCGCGACCCATTTGGTGGTGTTGGTGTCGCCCCAGTCGGCGCCGTGCCCGCCCGGCGTGCTCATGCGCGCGACGAAATTGACGTGCGGCGCATAGATGTCGGCAAGCCAGGCGCGGCGCGGCGCAAATGCCTCGGGCTGCTGATGGAAGTCGTTCACCGTCGTCACGCCGCTCGCGAGATAGGCGTTGGCGATCTGCGGCAGCGTGCCGGGCGAGCCAGCGGGACCCCAATGGGTATGCACATCGATGAAGCCCGGCAGCAGCGACTTGCCGTCGGCGCGGACGACCTTGGCACCCCTCGGAACCTTGACGTCGGAGCCAACGGCCTCGATCCGGCCATCGCGCACGACGACGGTGCCGCGATAAGGATCCTTGCCGGTCGCATCGAAAATCGTCGCGCCAGTGATCGCGACGAGGTCGCCGCCCGGTTCGGCGAGCACCGACTGGCTCGCCCAGCCAAGACCGGCGGCAATCGCCGTTCCCGCCACAAGCAACTTCCGAAAACTGGCCACGCGCGTCTCCTCGATTGTCTGAATGTCCCCTGCACTGCATTGACGCAGTGGCAGCGCATATCCCCACCATGTGGTTCGATCCGCGCCCGCCATGTCGCAACAAAATGCGCTTGTCGACCGCATTGCCGCTGCGGAATCTCGCCGCGCCTGCGTCTCTGCTTCCTGTACGCCCCGCCCGGGGCGAAGCCGGAACGGACAGACATGAACAGAGTTTTCGCCTTCATCCTCATCTTTGCCATGATCACCGGGATCGCAGCGGGCTGGTTCGTCAATTCGCATTACCCCACCGCGCGCGCGGCCGAAATCGCCGAAAATCTCTCGATCCTCACCGACCTCTTCCTGCGCCTGATCAAGATGATCATCGCGCCGCTCGTCTTCGCGACGCTCGTCGCGGGGATCGCGCATATGGAGGACGCCGCCGCGATCGGCCGGGTCGGCGCGAAGACGATGGGCTGGTTTATCGGGGCCTCGATCGTGTCGCTCTCGATCGGGCTCGTCATGGTTCACCTGCTCCAGCCAGGCTCGAGCCTCGCGCTCGCGCTGCCGACAGGCGATGCGGCGGGGGTCGTCGCGACGGGCGATTTCTCGCTCAAGCAGTTTGTCACCCACCTCATTCCGCAATCGATCGTCCAGGCGATGGCCGAGAACGAGATCCTGCAGATCGTCGTCTTCTCGGTGCTCGTCGGCTCGGCGGTGGCGGCGATCGACGACAGGGCGCCCGCGGTGCTCGCGCTCGTCGAGCAGGTCGCCGCGATCATGCTCAAGGTGACGGGCTTCGTGATGAAGACCGCGCCAGTCGCGATCTTCGCCGCGCTCGCCTCGACCGTCGCCACACAGGGTCCCGGCGTACTCGTCACCTATGCCGGTTTCGTCAGCGGCTTTTACCTGTCGCTCGGCGTCCTCTGGCTCGTCCTCTTCCTCGCCACCCTCGCCATCATCGGCACCCGCGCCTTCGGCCTGTTCCGCGGCATCCGCACCCCCGTATTGCTCGCCTTTTCAACCGCGAGCTCGGAAGCCGCCTACCCCAAGACGATGGAAGAACTCGAGAAGCAGGGGGTCAACCGCCGCATCGTCTCCTTCGTGCTGCCGCTCGGCTACAGTTTCAACCTCGACGGGTCGATGATGTATTGCACCTTCGCGGTGCTCTTCATCGCGCAGGCCTATGGCATCGACATGACCATCGGCCAGCAGATCACGATGCTGCTTCTGCTTATGATCACGTCGAAGGGCATGGCCGGGGTCCCGCGCGCCTCGCTCGTCGTGATCTCGGCGACACTCGCCTATTTCAAGCTGCCCGAAGCCGGGCTGCTCCTGATCCTCGCGGTCGACCATCTGCTCGACATGGGCCGCTCGGCGACCAACGTCGTCGGCAATTCGGTCGCCGCCGCGGTCATCGACCGCTGGGAAGGCCGGCGCATGGCGCGCGAAGCCGCTACCGGTGACCCGGCCCCCGCCGAACAACAGCCCGCTCTCGTTACCAAGGAATAATCATGTCCAAGATCGAATCCCGCCTTTCCAGCCTCGGCGTCGAGCTGCCCGACGTCTGCCCCCCCGTCGCCAACTATGTCTCATCGACCCGCTCGGGAAATATCGTGCAGATCTCGGGCCAGCTGTCGACCCACGCCAATGGCGGGATCAAGGGAACGGTCGGCGACGACTGCAGCCTTGCAGACGGCATCATCGCTGCGCGGCTATGCGCGATCAACCTCATCGCCCAGTTCAAGGCGGCGGCAGGCGGCGACCTCGATCGCGTCGCGCGCGTCCTGAGGCTCGGCGGCTATGTCCAGGCCGGCTCCGAGTTCTACGACATACCGACCGTTATGAACGGCTGCTCGGACCTGATCGTCGATGTGTTCGGCGAGGCGGGCAAGCATGCGCGCTCCGCGATCGGAGTCTACCGACTGCCCTTCAATTTCGCGGTCGAGGTCGATGCGGTCATCGAGATCGACAGCTAACCGGGTCTCAATTCAAGACACAAAAGTTCGCCTGACTGCAAGGGGTTGTAATTTTCCGCGCGAATATCGATGGGGATTCGTCGGCGACTTGCGTCACAGCAGAATGAGATGGGAGAAAATCCATCCGCCGCACGGAGGACGACGCGCCAATCGGGTCGACAAAAAGGGGACATGGCATGATGAACAGCAGAAATTCGCGCTACCGGAAGCAAATTCTCGCCGCCGCATCGTTGATCGGGATGGTCGTCGTGCAGAACGCCGCGGCGCAGGAGCAGGCCGCGCAAACCGGCGCTGCGACCGAGCCGCAATCGGCGCCGCGCGGCGAGGAAATCGTCGTCACGGGCAGCCGCATCGCCGGCACCAAGATCACCGAAGCCCTCCCCGTAACCGTCGTGGGCGAGGATGAGATTGCGGCAACCGCTGCGGTCTCGGGCGATGAGCTACTGCGATCGATCCCGCAAATGAGCGACCAGTCGTTCAACAGCAGCAACGGCCAGACGAGCAGCAATTTCGCGCGCGGCGACGTGGGTTCGATCGACCTGCGCGGGCTCGGTGTCGGCAACACGCTCGTCCTGCTCAACGGACGCCGCCTCGTCCAGCATCCGAGCAGCCAGGCGAGCACGTCTCTCGCGCCCGTCATCACCTACAACAGCAACTCGATCCCGGTCTTCGGTATCCAGCGCGTCGAAGTGCTGCGCGATGGCGCCGCGGCGCTCTACGGCACCGATGCCGTCGCGGGCGTCGTCAACACGATTCTGCGCGACAATGTCAACGGCGGCGGACTTGCGCTGCAATATGGCGGCGCCGAGGGTACCGGGCTGCGCGAGTTCAACGGCTCAGGCTATCTGGGCACCGATTTCGCCGAGAATCGCGGCAATATCTCGTTGCTGTTCAACTATACCAACCGCACCGCTCTGACGTCGCAGGACCAGGATTTCACCGCGACGGGGGACCACCGCTTCTTCGACGATTTTGCGGGCACGGTCTTCGAAGGTTCGAACAGTCTCGATGACACCAGCACGTTATCGCAATGGGGCAATTTCACGACCGGTGGCGTCCGCGTGCGCCGGGGGACGACCAACATCACAAGCGCCGGCGGCGTGTTTTCGATCCAGCCGACCGCGAACGGTGGCTGTTCGGCCGATCTGGGCGGCGGTATCTGCATCGACGATGCCACCCGCGCCACGACCGGCGCCGATCGTAACACCCGCTGGGATTCGCAGAAGAATTTCCCGCAGTCGATCATTCCCCGGCTCGATCGCATCAATGTGTTCGCGAACGGCCATTATGACCTGACTGACAATCTGACGGTCTTCGGCGAAGCCGGCTATTATTATGCCAAGACGCGCAGCATCCAGGACAGCGTGTTCTCGATCGGTTCGATCCAGATGACGGTGCCGGCATCGAACTATTGGAACCCTTTCGGCCCGGTCACCTTCGCCAACGGCACGGCGAACCCCAACCGCCTCGCCGGGATCGACGCACCCGCCGCGGGGCTGCCGGTCACGATGACCAGCTATCGCTTCGTCGATCTCGGGCCCACCGTTGTCGATGTGACCAACCGGCAGTTCCGCGCCTTGCTGGGCCTGCGCGGCGAAGCACTCGGCTTCAACTGGGAAACCGCCGCCCTCTATTCGCAGGCGACGGTGCGCGACGTCCAGGACGGGATCAGCGCCACGCTGCTTCAGCAGAATCTCGCGCTGTCGACGCCCGACGCCTATAACCCCTTCAACGGCGGGAATCCCGACGATCCTACCGGTCTGCCGATTTCGGATGGCAATCTGGCGGCGGGCGAAGACTTCCTCATCAAGACGATCCGGCGCGGGAAATCGACGCTGGCGCAATGGGATTTCCGCGCTTCGAAGGCCGACCTGCTGTCGCTTCCTGCCGGCGATGTCGGCATGGCCGTCGGCGCCGAACTGCGCCGCGACTCCTATCTCGACGATCGCGACGAGCGCGTCGATGGAACGATCACCTGGACCGACAGCGTTACCGGCGTCGAGCAGCCCAGCGATCTGTTCGGGGTCAGCCCGACCCCCGACACCAAGGGGTCGCGCACGGTTTTCGCCGCCTACGCAGAACTGGCGGTTCCGCTGATCGCGCCTGAAATGAATGTGCCGTTGGTTCGCAGTTTCGAGCTGCAACTCGCGGGACGGTACGAGCATTATTCCGACTTCGGGAGTATAGCCAAGCCAAAGATCGCCGCGGCGTGGGACCTGTTCGACGGCTGGCGCATCCGCGGTTCGTGGGCGCAGGGGTTCCGCGCCCCGAACCTCGAGCAGACCAAGGCGACCGTTATCACACGCGGCAACACGCGGACCGACTATATCCGCTGCGAAGCCGACCTGCGTGCCGGGCGGATCAGCAGTTTCGACGATTGCGCGCAAGGTTTCGTGACCACAGGCCGGCGCGCCGGCAATCCCGATCTGAAACCGGAGACCTCGACCACCTGGACGATCGGTACGGTCCTCCAGCCGCCCGCCTTCAACACCGGCCGGCTGCGGACCACCTTCACGCTCGACTATTGGCAGGTGAAGCAGAAGGGCATCGTCGGCGTGTTCGGCGAAGGCAATGCGCTGATCGCGGATTACCTGGCCCGCGTTCAGGGATCGAGCGACCCTACCGTCTTCCGCCTCGCGCCCACGGCGGACGACATCGCCCTCTTCGCCGGCACCGGCATCGATCCGGTGGGCCGCGTGCAATATGTCGACGACCAGTATCGCAACCTTGAGCCGCAGACCGTTCGCGGCATCGACTTCGGGCTCAATATCGGGCTTCGCGATACGGGCATTGGCGATTTCACCTTTGCCGCCAATGCCGCCTATCTGCTCAAATATTTCCGCGACGTGTCGCCCGACATCCAGGTCCTGCTCGACGCCCGGGCGGCTGGCGACATCAACATCGACACGGTCATTCCGGAAGGCGGCGACCAGATTCGGCTCGACGGCTTCCCCAAATGGCGCGGTTCGGGCTCGCTGACCTGGAAACTGGGGCAGTTCACCGCCGGCGGTTTCGTGAGTTACACAGGCAGCGTCATCGACAATGACATCTCGATCAACGGCGAGAATCTGAAGGTCAAGGCCTACACCACCGCCAGCCTCTATGTGCAGTACGATCTCAAGGGCGGTTTCACCGACGGCACCCAGCTGCGTGTCGGCGTGCGCAACATTACCAATGCGCAGCCGCCGATCGATTCGGGTTCCTTCGGATATATGGGCTCGCTCCATTCGCCGATCCCGCGCTACTGGTATGTGAATGTGCGCAAGACTTTCTGACGTCCCTGGACCGGCCGCTCCGTTTCGCATGGGGCGGCCGGAAATCCGCAATCCTCCAGCCCACAAAAGGTGACGCCCGCGTGACACATCCCCTTCAGGACAAATCCTGCTTGGCGCGCCGCCGCGCGCGCGCCGCCCTACTCGGGACGGCGTTTGCCGTCCTCGCCGGCTGTTCGGCGAGCGCGGCGACCGACCGGCCCGCCGCGGCGCCACCGCCCCCGGCAGCCGACGCGCCCCAGCCCTTTGCGAGCACCTATACGCCGCGCCCCGCCGCCGACACCGCGATCGTCGGCGCGTCGATCCTCACCGGCACCGGCGAGCGGATCGACCGGGGAACCGTCCTTATGGCCTCCGGCAAGATCGTCGCTGTCGGCGCGAACGTCGATCTCCCGGCCGGCGTGCGCGTCGTCGACGGCACCGGCAAATGGGTTACACCCGGCATCATCGACGCGCATTCGCACCTCGGCGTCTTCGCTGCACCCGGCGTCCAGGGCCATGCCGACGGCAATGAGAATATCGATCCTTATACCGCGCATGTCTGGGCCGAGCACTCCCTCTGGCCGCAGGATCCCGTGTTCACCAAAGCGCGTGCCGGCGGGGTCACCAGCCTGCTCATCCTACCCGGCTCTGCCAACCTCTTCGGCGGACGCGGTGTCAGCGTGAAGAATGTGCCCGCGGTCACCGTCCAGCAGATGAAATTTCCGGGCGCGCCCTATACGCTCAAGATGGCATGCGGCGAGAATCCCAAGGGCCGCTACGGTAGCCGCGGACGCGCGCCGGCCACCCGCATGGGCGAGGTCGCGGGTTTCCGCCGCGCGTGGATCGACGCCGCCGAATATGCCCGCAAGCTCGATGCCTATGAAAAGAAGCGTGCGCGCGGCGAGGGCGGCGAAGCGCCCAAACGCGACCTCGGCCTCGAAACGCTGGCGGGCGTTCTCAAGGGCGACATCCTCGTGCAGAACCACTGCTATCGCGCCGACGAAATGGCGGTGATGCTCGATGTCGGCCACGAGTTCGGCTACAAGACGCGCGCCTTTCACCACGCCGTCGAGGCCTACAAGATCGCCGATCTTCTCGCCAAAGAGGATGTCTGCGTCGCGACATGGGCGACCCGCTGGGGCTTCAAGATGGAAGCCTATGACGCGATCGAGGAAAATGCCGCTATCCTGACCAAGGCCGGCGTTTGCGTCGCGATCCACTCGGACGAGCAAAGGCTGGTCCAGCGCCTCAATGTCGAAAGCGCGGTTGCGCTTGCCGCCGGTCGCCGCGCCGGCATCGATATTTCGCAGGAGGAGGCGATCAAATGGATCACCCTCAATCCGGCGAAGATGATGGGCATCGCCGACCGCACGGGCTCACTCGAGGCCGGCAAGATGGCCGACGTGGTCCTGTGGAGCAGGAATCCGTTCAGCGTCTATGCGATCGCCGAAAAGGTTTTCATCGACGGCGCGCTGATCCTCGACACGAGCGATCCGGCGACGCGATACAGAAGCGATTTTGAAATCGGCCAACCGGTCGGGGAGGAATGAGATGCAACGACGGCTCCCGGTTTTCGCGGCTCTCGCCCTGGCCCTCGCTGCGGCCGCCCCCACGGCCGCAGCGCAGACTTTTGCGATCACCAACGCACATCTCGTGACCCCCGGCCCCGTCGGCGAAGTGGAGAATGGCACGGTGATCGTTCGCGACGGCCGCATTGCGGCCGCCGGTGCCGCCATCGTGGTCCCGTCCGGAATGCGCATCGTCGATGCGCGCGGCGCCACCGTCACGCCCGGCTTCGTCGCGGTGAACACCGCGCTGGGGCTCGTCGAGGTCAACTCGGTTGGCGGCTCGGTCGATAACCGAACGCATAATTCGGGCATCAGCGCGTCGTTCGACGTGCAGTACGGGCTCAACCCCGATTCGACGCTGATCCCGATCGCCCGCCTCGGCGGCATAACCCATGCCGTCGTCATGCCCGATTATGACGACAGCGACCAGGAACGCGAGCTGCCCTTCGCGGGCAAGGCGGCGCTGATCACGCTTGGCGAAGGTGCGGCGATTCTCCACCGGTCCGGCGTTGCGATGATGCTCGAACTCGGCGAAGATGGCGCGGCGCGCATCGGCGGCTCGCGCGCCGCCGAATTCGTCCAGCTTCGCCAGATCTTCGATCTCGCGCGCCAGCCGCCGCGCGACGAATATCCTTTCGAGCTTTCGCAGGCCGACGTCGCGGCGCTGAAACCTGTGCTCGAGGGCACGATGCCGCTGATCGTCGTCGTCCACCGTGCCGCCGACATCCGGCAGGTTCTGAGGCTTGCGCGCGACTATAAGCTCAAAATCATCCTGAGCGGCGCCGAAGAAGCCTGGCGCGTCGCCGACGAGATTGCCGCCGCCAAAGTGCCCGTGCTCATCAACCCGACCTCGAACATCCCGTCGAACTTCGACATGCTTGGCGCGTCGCTCCAGAATGCGTCGATCCTCAAGGCGGCGGGGGTCGATATCGCGATTGGCGGGAACGACGGCGGCCACCGCGTACGCGAGATGCGCTATAACGCGGGCCTCGCGGTGTCGCGCGGCCTGCCCTACGCCGCCGGCATCGAAGCCCTCACGCTCGCGCCCGCGCGCATCTTCGGCGTCGCCGATCAGATGGGCTCGATCGCACCGGGCAAGGCCGCCGACATCGTGATATGGGACGGCGATCCGCTCGAACCGCTGACCCAGCCGACCGCGATCTTCATCGCGGGGAAAGAACAGCCGCTCACCTCGCGCGCGACCGAACTCGGAAAACGCTACGCGCGCTGACCCGTTCGCCCCGCGCCCGTCAGATCCTCAGGACGGGCGCGCGGTGAGCGGCAGCGCGGTAGTGAATTTGATTTCTTCCATGGAAAAGGCCGAGCTCACGTCGGTGAGCCGGATCGAGCGGATGATGCGCCTGTAGACCGCATCATAGGCCGCCATATTCTCGACGCGCAGTTTGAGAAGATAGTCGACGTCGCCGGTCATGCGGTAGAATTCGACGACCTCGGGAATGTCGCGGATCGCCGAATTGAGCGTGTCGAGCCATGCTTCGCTATGCTCGGAGGCACGCAGGCTCACGAAAACGGTGAGATCGAGGCCGAGCGCGCTCGCATCCAGGATCGTGACGCGCCGCGCGATCACGCCGCTTTCCTCCAGCCGCTTGATGCGCCGCCAGCACGCATTTTGTGACATATTGGCCTTGGCGGCGACCGCGGCGACCGAAAGCGTGGCATCCTCCTGGAGGACTCCCAATATCCGGACATCGGCGTCATCGAGCGAAACGCGGGTCATGACTTTCCTCCTAGATCCAATGGCAAAACAGTGGCGGTGGCGAGCGAATCCCGCGGGGTCGGCTCCCCGTCGCCAGCGGCGAGATCGTCGGTGCCGGACATTCCGGCTCCTTGCGCCGTGCCCATGCGTGCAATCGCCGTGGTCGCGGCGACATCCATCGTCACATTGCCCACCGTCCGCACGAGGTCGGGAATCATCTCGACCGCGATGAGCAGCGCGAGCGGTTCGATCGGTATACCCATCGCGACGCAGATCGGCGCGATCGAGGTCAGGAAGCTGACCTGTCCCGGCAGGCTCACCGAACCGATCGTCGTGATTGCCGCCACCGCCGCCCCCGCCGCTATCGCCGACGGCGCAAGCGATATGCCGAGCCAGTGCGCGACATAGATGGCAACGGCGAGGTTCATCGCGGGACTGGTCACCCGGAAGATCGCGACCGCGACCGGCAGCGAGACACGCGCAACCGATCGCTGGACCCCGAGATCGGCCGCAGCCTGGAGCATGGGCGGCAGCGAGGCGAGCGAGGACTGGGTGCTGAGCGCAACCGCCTGCGCGGGCGCCACTGCCTTCGCGAACGCGGCAAGGCGCACGCGGCCAGAAAAGACCGCGACCGGATAGGCGAGCGCCCAGGCGGCGAGGCCCGCGCTCGATACGATCACGACATAATGCGCCAGCGCGCCGATCGCGGACGTACCGGCGCGCGCGCCGACGCCGAAGGCCAGCGCGAGGACGCCGATCGGCGCCAGCGCGAGCACCCAGCCGACGATAAGCAGCACCGCGTTTGCGATCGTATCGAAGAAGGCTGTTACCGGTTCACGCTGGGCAGCCGGCAAGCGCGCGAGCGCGACAGCGAAGACCGCTGTGAAGAGAATGAGCGGAAGAAGGGCGTCGTTCGCCGCGGCCGCGACCGGGTTGGAAGGGACGATCGAGCGCAGGAAGGCGGCGATCCCGACTGTCGGTGCGTCAACCGGAGCCGAAACGGAAAGGCTCGCCGCCAGCGATCGGGCCGCATCGGTGGGCATCGGAAAGACGCCGAGCAGCGCGGGCACGAGCACAGCCGCCATGGCCGTCGATACCCAAAGAAGTGCGATGAAGGTGACGACCGACCGCATCGCGACGCGGTCGCCACGCGCGCTGTCGGCCGTTTTCGCGATTCCGGTGATGAGAAGCGACACGACGAGCGGGACGATCGTCATTCTGAGGCCGTCGAGCCAGACCCCGCCGACGCTGGCGGCAAGAGCGACCGCGTCGGAAATGCCGCCGAGCCCGAGACGCGTCCACCCCGCTCCCAGCGCCAGTCCGGCGATCAGTGCCGACAATATGAGCCAGCTTCTCGCCATCCGACCACTCTCCTCCTGCCTCCCGAAGCGGGAAGCCCTATGCTTTGACGCGCTGCCGACCGAATACCCCATCGCGCAAAACCCAAATCCTGGGGCAGATTTCGCGACTCCGTGGCGATTGTTGCACTTTCAAGGCGAATCCAAGACAGATGATTCGACGAACCCGCTGCTTCCATGCCGTAGTTAGATCATTTAATCGACATAATCGGACATATTAGTTCAAATGTCCCATGATTTGACCAAACCACCTCAAAGTCGGTGAAGAAATCATCCCGGCATCCATGTCATAAAATGTCGCCATAAGGGGACGCACGATGACATTCAGCACCTATGGGGCAGATTACGGGAATGAAAACGTCGCGGGAAGCGATGGTCCGGAGGCGGGCGAACACATCTCCGCACCCGCGAAACGGCCGCCGGTCCAACCGCCCGTGGCCGCATGTGAGGCCAACCCCGACCTGATCAAAACCTTCTGGCCGCACCTTCCCTTGCTCAGGAAATATCTCCGGCGGCGCGTGCCTGCCGCCGATCTCGACGACGTGCTGCAGGATGTGTTCCTCAATATCATCCGCCGCGCTGATGCCGCCGCGATCGCTCATCCCAAATGCTATCTTTTCCAGGCTGCGCAAGCCGCCCTTATCGACCGCCATCGCCGCCAGACGACGCGCCGCCTCGACTGCCATTGCCAGCTTGAAGAGCCCCATCACCCCGTCGATGACATGTCCCCGCTGCGGATTCTGCTCGCCAAGGACGAAATCCGCGCGGTCGAAGATACACTGAACCAGCTTCCCGAACGCACGCAGGAAATCCTCGTCGCGATCCGCGTCGAAGGGTCCAGCCTCAAAAGCCTCGCGAGCCGCTACAACATCTCGACGAGCGCGATCGAAAAACATGTGACCAAGGCCGCCAAGGCGCTCTCGGTTGCCCGCCGCAGCGACCTCGTCGCAGCGAACCGCAACGGCACCGCGCCGCAGAAACTTCTCTCCCATTCCATCTGAGAAAGAAAAGATAAATGACGCTTTGCAGCACTGTTCACGAGCAGACGCGGCTGATCCACGGCGACAGTCCGTGCGATGCGCTCCAGCGGACGCCGGGCCCTCCGATCCAGCGCGGCTCGACTGTGTTGCTGCCGAGCTGCGAGGCGCTCTACGACGGCGGCAAGGTGACCTACGGCCGCGTCGGCCTCTCGACGCAACGCACGCTGCGCGACGCGCTGCGCGATCTCGAGAATGCGGATGAGGCGTTCATCTACCCCTCGGGCCTCACCGCGATCACCGGCACGCTGCTCGCGCTGCTCTCGGCGGGCGACGAAGTGCTCGCATGCGACACCGTCTATAATCCGACCCGGCGCTTCCTTGCCGGCACGCTCGCACGATTTGGCGTCACTGCCCGCTATTTCGATCCGGCCGACACGGCCGAGGCAATCCGCGCGATGATTACCCCCGCGACGCGTGTGATTTTCCTCGAATCGCCCGGCTCGCTGACCTTCGAGATGCAGGACATTCCCGCCATCGCCGCAATGGCGCACGACGTCGGAGTGCTGACCGTCATCGACAACACCTGGTCGGCAGGCGTGCTGTTCAAGCCGCTCGATCACGGCGTCGATGTGAGCATCCAGTCGCTCACCAAATATGTCTGCGGCCATTCGGACGTGTTCATGGGCCTCGCCGCGGCCAAGGGGCACGCCGCCGAGCTGCTCGCGGCCTCGAGCTACGAGACCGGCTGGGCGGTATCGCCTGACGATGCCTATATGGCGATCCGCGGCCTTCGCACGCTCCATACGCGCCTCGCCCATCATGGCGCCGCGGCGCTGCAGGTCGCCGAATGGCTCGAGCATCAACCCGAAGTCCACTCGGTCATGTGCCCGGCGCTGCCGAGCGATCCCGGCCACGCGATCTGGAAGCGCGACTTCACCGGCATATGCGGCCTCATCGGCGCGGTTCTCCACCCCGCATCCGAATTGGCGGTTGCGGCAATGGTCGAGCGGCTCGAACTTTTTGGTCTCGGCTTCAGCTGGGGCGGTTACGAAAGCCTCGCCATTCCCGTCGATCCGCAGCTCAAGGCGCGGACCCACAAGCTCACCTATCCCGGGCCCGTGCTAAGATTGCACATCGGTCTTGAAAGGGTGGATGACCTCATCGCGGATTTGCGGCAAGGGCTCGACACCCTTTCGCAGGACACCGCCGCGCCGCAGTGCAAGTTGCGCGCAGCAGGATAAGCGCCGCAACAGGCGAAAAATGAAGATTGCAGGTTCAATCGGGGGGACATTTTTCCGTGTTTAGGAGCGAGACCATGAAAACATATACCAGACTGCTGATGGGGGCGTCCTGCGTTGCCGCCGCCATGTCCATGCCCGCCTTCGCGCAGGATACCGCGGCCGACGACGCGGCCGATACGGCGTCCCAGTCCGAGATCATCGTCACCGGGACTCGCGGCCAGGCGAGAACGGTCATTTCGAGCCCGACCCCGATCGACGTGATCGGTGGCGAGGATCTCGAGAAGCTCGGCGGCGGCATGCAGTTGCGCGATGCGCTGACCCAGCTCGTACCGTCCTTCCAGTCGACGACGGTGGGCAGCTCGTCGTTCAACAGCCTGACGCGCCCCGCCGGCCTGCGCGGTCTTTCGGGCGTGCACGTCCTCGTGCTGGTCAACGGCAAGCGCCGCCACAACAGCTCGATCATCGACTTCAACTCGGGTGCGACCTCGCAAGGCGGCAACCCGGTCGACCTCGATCTCATCCCCGCAAGCGCGATCGAGCGCATCGAAGTGCTGCGCGACGGTGCCTCGGCGCAATATGGTTCCGACGCGATTGCGGGCGTGATCAACGTCATCCTGAAAACCAACGATTCGGGCGGCCGCGCCTCGATCGAGGCCGGCCAGCGTTACGGACGCGACGGCAGCGGCAGCGACGGCGAGACCATCTCGGCGAGCGTTTCGCACGGCTTCGCGATCGGCGACGGCGGTTCGTTCACCCTCTCGGTCGAAGGCAAGAAGGCGAACGCGGCCGTCCGCAACACCGATGTCACCGGCGCGCTTTATTATCCGCTACCCGGCGGCGCGCCCGATCCGCGCGAACTCACCGCCAACCGCCGCACCTATCAGGGCGGCCTTCCCGATGTGAAAGACGTCAAGGTCGCGCAAACGCTCGTCCTGCCGCTCGGCAATGTCGAATTCTATTCGGACGGCACCTTCGGCTATCGGGACGCGCGCGTCGGCCAGGCCGGCCGCCGCCCAAACAGCAACCAGAATATCCTCGAAATTTATCCCGATGGCTTCACGCCCTTCTATACGCTGAAGGAAACCGACTTCCAGTTCACCGGTGGCCTGCGCGGCGAAACCTCTGGCTGGAACATCGATCTCAGCAGCACCTACGGGCGCAACTATGCCGAGAACGGCGCCGACAATACGCTCAATGCGTCGCTCGGCCCGTCGAGCCCGACCGAGTTCAAGACCTTCAGCTCGGCGTTCGACCAGTGGACGAACAATCTCGATCTCACCCGCCGCGTCGAACTCGGCGGCGAAGCCGCGCTCCAAGTTTCGATGGGCGCGGAATATCGCTACGAATCCTACGTGACCAAGCCGCTCGACGTGGACAGCTACCGGAACGGCGGATATTTCTATCCGACCGGACCGCTCGCCGGGCGCCCGGCACAGGTCGGCGCGCAGGGTGCGATCGTCGTCACCCCCGAGGATGCGGCGGACATCAACCGCAACATCTGGGCGGGTTATGTCGATCTCGCGCTTGACGTCAGCCCGCGCTTCCTCGTCACCGCGGCGGGTCGCTTCGAGCATTTCGACGACAGCTCGGGCAGCGTCTTCAGCGGCAAGGTCAGCGCACGCTACGAAGTCACCGACTGGCTCGCCTTCCGCGGCGCGTTCAGCAATGGCTTCCGCGCGCCCTCGCTCGCGCAGCAGGACTTCGCGCAGACCTCGACCTCGATCAACCTCGTCGGCGGCGTCTATATCCCGGTGCTCACCAAGATCGTGAAGACGAACTCGGCGGTCGCACAGGCCCTCGGCGCGCAGGCGCTCAAACCCGAAAAGTCGAAGAACTTCAGCCTCGGCTTCACCTTGACGCCCGCGTCCGGCCTCTCGCTCTCGGTCGACGCCTATCAGATCGATCTCGACGACCGCATCACCCTCACCGGCCTGTTGTCGGGAACGGGCATTCGGAATATCCTGATCGCCAACGGCTTTTCGGGCGACCAGTCGGTGCGCTTCTTCACCAACGCCGTCGATACGCGCACGCGGGGCGTCGATGTCGTCGGCACCTATGCGTTCGACGTCGGCAGCGCCGGGCGCCTGCGCACGAGCGTCGGGTTCAATTATAATGATACCGACATTAAGAAGATTGCCGCCAACCCGAGCCAACTCGCGGGTCTCGGCCTGACCCTGTTCGATCGGCGCACGCAGGGCTGGTTCACCTCGACCCCCAAGACCAAGCTCATCCTCGGCGCCAACTTCGAGTCTGGGCCGTTCACCATCAACGTGAAGGAAACCCGCTACGACAAGTTCAAGTCGCTCGACAATCTCGTCGGTGGCCTTCCCGTCAACGACCAGAGCTTCGGCGCCAAGTGGATCACCGATCTCGAAGTGTCCTATGGCGTGACCGAGAAGTTGCGGGTCGCCGCGGGCGCCTATAACATCTTCGACGTCTATCCCGACCGCACGACCATCGCCAACACCATCGGGCTCGCGCCCTATGGCGCCGGACCGTTCGGACAATATGGCGGCTACTATTATGGCCGGATCTCGCTCGATTTCTGACCTGACCAACCACTGGAGTCCGTATCATGCGCGATGAACTGATGCGGATCCTGTCCTGGGCCGTCCTGTCGACCGGCATTGCCGGCGGCGGGGCGGCCGGGACGACCGAACCCGCCTTTACGCCGGTGCAGCCGGCGGACTTCAGCGTTCCCGGCTCGCTGTCGAACAGTTGGGCGGATTTCGACCGCGATGGCGATCTCGACCTCGCGGTGTCGATCAAGACCGGCGAGATTCGCCTCTACCGCAATGATCGCGGCACCTTCACCAACATCGGACCCGCCGTGGGTCTTCCTGTCTCCGGCGCCGAGATGCGCGGGCTGTCGTGGGGCGACTATGACGGCGATGGCTGGTTCGATCTTTATGCCGGCGCCACCAAGGCGACCGAAGCCAACCTCCTGTTTCGCAATGAGGGTGGGCGCCGCTTCGTCGCCCAGGATCTCGAGCCCGTCACGCCCGGCCGTTCGGGGCGGCAATCGAGCTGGGTCGATTTTGACAATGACGGCGACCTCGATCTTTTTACGGCCGATCGCGCCGGCCCCAATGCGCTGTTTCGCCAGGATGCGGGCCGTTTCGTGCGCGTTGGCGCCGATCGGGCGGGGGACGACGCGCGGCCTACCGTCGGCGCGTGCTGGTTCGATTATGACCGCGACGGCGACCTCGACCTCTTCCTCGCCAACCAGGCGGGCGCGACCGACGCGCTGTGGCGCAATGACGGCGACCGCTTCGTCGACGTCGCTCCCGCCCTCGGCATGGACCGCCCCGGCCGTCCGGTCGAAGACGGTAGCGTCGGCTGCGCGGTCGGCGACTATGACAATGACGGCGAACTCGATCTGTTCGTCACCAGCTACGGCGTCAACATCCTCTACCGCAACAAGGGCGACGGCCGCTTCGAGGACGCTGCACCGCGCCTCGGTCTCGCCGAGGACAATCATGCCGTCGGCGCCGCATGGGGCGACTATGACAATGACGGCTGGCTCGATCTTTTCGTCACCGCCTATACCGGCACTTCGGGCGCGCAGCAGCCCGCGAACCGCCTCTACCGCAATCTCGGCGGCAAGGGGTTCGTGAATGTCCTGCCCGCCGGGTCAGCGCTCAACGTCGCCGATCATGGCGTCCAGTGGATCGACTATGACCGCGACGGCGCGCTCGATCTTTCGGTAACGCGCGGATACACCGCGACCGGCGGCCATTTCCTCTTCCACAACGATCTCGGCAAAGAGGCCGCGCGCCGCAGCCTCTCGGTCCGCGTGCTCGACAAGGCCGGGCGCTTCACCCGCATGGGCGCCGAGGTCCGCCTCTACGACGGCGCCGGCAAGATCCTTGCGACGCGCCAGGTCTCGACCGGCGACGGTTATAATTCCCAGGGCACCCAGCCGTTACATTTCGGTCTCACCTCGGCGGCCCCGGTAACCGTCGAAGTGACGTACATGACCGCCGCCGGTCCCAAGACGCAACGGGCTCTCTCCGTGCGCCCAAGCCGCTATTTCGGCCGCACCCTCACGATCATCGAGAAATAGTGACGCAACGACCACCAACGGACAGGACGTGACCGGCTAGGTGGACGCCGGATTTGGCCGAGACCGATCGTCTACCTAGGTGAAGGCGCCTTCCGTTATCAGCGAAATTGCCTCAACCTCTCTTCCGCATCGCTCACAGGAGTCGCTGCCTGCGGATCGGCTTCGAAATCGGGACCCCTTGGGTAGTCACTATATGGCATTGAACGAAAAGCATAATATTCAGGGTCTGGGGGTCCCGGTCGCGCCGATTAGCTTGAATGCGTAGTAAACATTTCCGTTTATTATGGAATGGCCCGCCCCTCAATCTCCGGTGCTATGATGGCGACGGGAATGAAGGAGAGGACCGATGACGAAGACACCTATCGCCGTGCTCGGGATCGACCTGGGCAAGAACAGCTGCAGGCTGGCGGGCGTGGATGCTACCGGTGCGGTGGTGATGCGCAAGCGGATGACGCGCGACGCGATCGTGACGTTCGCGACGACCTTGCCGGCATGCGTCATCGCGATGGAGGCGTGCTGCGGCGCCACTTCTTGGGCCGGACACTGGCGCTGCACGGGCACACGATCCGGCTGATGTCGCCGGAATATGTCCAGCCTTACGTCAAAGGCGCAGAAGACCGATGACCGCGACGCCGAGGCAATTGCCGAAGCGGCAACGCGGCCGACGATGCGCTTCGTATCGCTGAAAAGCGAAGCCCAGCTCGACTTGCAGATCCTGCATCGGGTGCGGGAGCGGCTGGTCAATGCGCGTACGGCCCTGATCAACCAGTTACGTGCGGTGCTGCTCGAGCGCGGGATCATCCTGCCCAAGGGTCGCATCAACCTGATGCGCCGCCTCGAGGGTCTCATGACGGGTGATCCGGCTGTCAGTGCTCGCACCCGCACTTTGCTGGCCGACCTTCACGACGAGTGGGCGGGGCTCGACCAACGGGTCAAGGCGTATGACGACGAACTTGCGGCGCTGATCCGCGAGGACGTGCAGGCGCGGCGGCTGGCGGCCATCCCCGGCATCGGCGTCATCAACGCGACCGCGTTGCTAGCCGCCATCGGCGACGGCAGCGCCTTCGCCAAGGGGCGTGATCTGGCGGCATGGCTTGGCCTGACGCCGCGGCAACACTCGACCGGCGGCAAGACGAAGCTGCTCGGGCTCAGCAAGCGCGGGAACGGCTATCTGCGCAAGCAGTTGATCCACGGTGCTCGTGCCGCCATGCCGCATCTCGCTGCCGAGCCGAACCAGCTCGGCACCTGGCTGCAGGCCATGCTGTCGCGCGCGCATCCCAATGTCGTGGTGGTGGCGCTGGCGGCAAAGCTGGCACGTATCGCCTGGGCGGTGCTGCGGCATGAAAACGACTTCGATCGGCAGGTGGTCTTCGCCGCCTGATCGTCAGGAACAGCGGGCGGACGCAAACCGCACGTTCACGATGTCTGCGGGAGGTTAAGTGAAGTTGGCATAACAGGTCGTACCGGCAGTCTGGAAACCTGGCTCTAAATGTGGTGCTCGGAACCGGCTTTATTATGAGGACCAGACTGCGCGGATATCCATCTTGGCCAAGGCATCAGCCTTGAGACCGGATACGTTGATGCAGACCGTCATGCCGTCTCTGACAAACCTCTTGCGGACGAGCGGGCCATACGTTTAGATAGTTGAAGGTTATTTTGGGGTCCCGCCCTTGACGCCGATCCACAATCTCGTCGACACGGTCGCTGCCATTCCTGATCGTCGGATAGCTGTTCTCGATCCCGGTTGCGAACATGAAATAAGGGTTGATGCTCATGGCTCGCTCTCGCGATCGAGGGACTTATAGTGGGCGGCGCGCTCAACGAGCGCGAGCATGTTGCGCGCCGCCTCGACGGTCAGCCGGTGGGGCGTTGCGCCTGGCCTTGGGGAAATATACGCAGCCATCTCGCGGACAAGCACGGACTGGCCGTCAGGTGCTCCGGCAAGCAGGGCCACCACAAGGTTCTCAAGCGCGATCAGACGGGCGCGCAGGTTGCTGGCCTCGGCATCGCCGATCTCGCCTGCGACTGTCTGCATCTGTTGCTGGTGCAAGCCTGCAGAGGAGCCGCCGTCGTTTTCCCATCGTCCGATTGCGCGGTCGTGGGCCGCGTCGAGGTTGGGGCTCTCGATAGACATGGCGTACCCTTCCTTGCTCGATCCAGAGGCCCTCAGATCACGTACTTGTCCCAGCTCGCATAATGCTCAGCGCTGCGTTTGCCGCGCGGCAGGCTGAGGCCGATAAGCGCGATCCCCACCACCACCGACATGATCGCGCCGAGGTGACCGACCCCCGTGAGCAGGAACGGGGCAGCAATAAGCCACGCGCCGAGCGCGACGTTGATGAAGCGCAGGGCGCGAGCGACTTCGGCGGTTGCGATGATCGCGACGGTGATGACCAGCGCGCCGACGACATGGTCGCTGTTCGCCATGGCGCCCTCACTGCCCAGGATCATCCGCGTCAGCATCAGGAAGACGCCGAGCACGATGCTGGCTGCCAGCGTCCACGGCAGCGTCAGCCCGCGATTCGCATCCGCCCAGAAGGTAGAAGGCGAGGCCATCACGTCGGACGCGTCCTCGGCCCCCGCCTCAATGGCGTCGCCCTGGAAGAAGGTGCGGATCAGCGGCTTGCCGCGGCGCTTCGCCCAGGCGAGGAACTGGCCCATGGCGATGACTTCGTCGAGTGCGAACGGGATCATGATCAGCATGGCGAGCGCGGCGATTAGTGCCAGGGTGCTCCAGGTGCCGATGATGATCGGCTGGCTGATGATGAAGTAGATCGAGACCACGCCGAGCGGGATCACGAGAATGCCGAAGAAGGTCACCATCCAAGGCATGGTGCGCCAGCGGTCGCGGGTGCCCATGACCGCCATCAGGATCTCGAGCACGTAGCTGATCGTGCCGAGACCGCCATCGGGGATCGGCCACGCCTTGGACATGTCCGAGGTGATGATCTCCTCGGTGCCGTTGCGCGGATCACTCAAGGATCCGGCGAAGAACGGCTCCCAAGCGGTATCGATATGCCCCAGCTGGTAGGCCGTCAGGATGCGCGAGGTGAGAAGGCCGATCAGGCCCATGGCGACGATCGGGAGGCGCTGCGCGTCGGTGGACGGCGAATAGGTCCAGCCTGGCGGGATGTTCTTGGGGTCCATCATACCCGCCATGCTCATGCCCGGCATCATCGGCACGAGCACCGACAGGGCGATCACGGCCGAGCCGATGAGCAGGTTGTTGTTGTACTGCGCGGCGCTCGGGCTCCAGAAGATCAGCGGCGCGAAGAACAGCCAGATGCCGACGAACGCGACCGCCCACTGCGCCCATGTCTTGGTGCGAGGGACGAGCGAAAGCGCGCCGAACAGCGCAATGGCAAGACCGCTGACGACATCGCTGATGGTGAGCGCACTCGCTCGCCACTCAATCGAGGGCAGCCCGCGATCGATGGTGACGAAGCGCGCCGCTTCGCCGACGCTCTGCGTGGTCATGGAGTCATAGATGAGCGGGCTGGAGGCGAGCCACAGGCCGAGACCGATGTTGGCGTAAAGCGCCCAGCGCGCACGGCGCTCGTCGCGGTCCATCAGCGCCATGTGATCGCCATGTGCAGCGTCACCGGGCATCGCCATGTCCGTAGCGCCGGCCTCGTGCCCCATAGCGGCATGGTCCACGTTGCCATGGTCCATCGCCCCGTGAACCATGCCGGCCATCTCGCCGGCTGCCGCTTCAGGCTTGTGAGGGTCCAACTCGGCCAGCTTCGAAACTGAATTGTCGTTCCAGGCCACCAGGTTTTCGTTGAGCTTATTGTTCCGGTACCAGGCGCGCGGGTGGCGCTTCAACGCCGCAACGATGGTCGGAAGCGTCTCGCGAAGATTGTGCTTCGGCTCCCACCCGAGCAGCGACCGTGCGCGCGCGATGTCGAGGATATAGTGGTCGTTGCTGCTGTCGATCATCCACGGCTGGATGAAGTCGTCGCTACCGAGTGCTTCGTTCTGCAGAATGATCCCTGCTTTTGCGAGCGGCTGCGGGATACGGATTGTCTTCCAGCCCTCGCCGTGGAGCGCCTCGCCGACGATGTCCTGGATTTCGGCGTAACCGGGCGCGTCGGGTTCGCCGATAAGCAGTGGCAGTTCAGACGGAAGGTCGCGTCGCCGATCGACCAGACGCAGCACGGCGTCGGCCAGGTCGTCGCGGTGCACCGACGATTGCGCCGCGCACAGCATGCCGGGATAGAAATGCGAGATCAGCCGGTGCTCGTAGATCTGCGATATCTGCTGCGCGAGGAACGCCGAGCGCCCCTCGTCGTCGTAAACTCCCGCCGGGCGCAGATAGACGACGGGGATCTTCCCGTGACGCTCGTGCAGCAGCGCCTCTGTGTCGACTTTGGACTGCGGGTACGCCCAGGATGCACCGATCGGCGACTCCTCGTTGATGCGCTCATCGGGAGTGGCGGTCGGCTTATGGACCAGCATGGTGCTGGCGAAGACGAATTGCTCCACCTCGAATGCCTGCAGCCCGTCAATCAGCCGTCGGGTGCCCTGTACGGTGACCTTGTCGTATAGCGGATTGGGGTCGCCGGAAATGTCGTAGTAGGCGGCGAGGTGGATCACCGAGGCAATGCGGTTGCCGTATCGGGCGCGAACCTCGTCGAGCGCAACTTGGACCGCTTCATCCGACTCGACGTCGATGTCGATCGCCGCGGCGGGTGGTGGTGGGTCGGGTGGCCCCGCCCGGTCGAGGCCGACGACCGTGTAGCGCTCGCCGAGCCGGGCGATCAGGGCCGCAGCGATGAAACCGCTCGCACCCGTGATGAGGACGACCTCCGAAGCAATTTTGTCGCGCCCCGGCCCACTGCGTTCGCCATCAGTCATAAATTCTGCCCTCCTTCCCTAGCGCGGCGCGTGCGCGACCGCCAAGACCACACCATCTCACAGGTCAATCTGCCTGTGCGGCTAATCGCTCGCGCAGCTCGCAAGCATGAGCCTCATACTCGATCGCCAGCAGCCGATGTGCCGAGGCGATTTCCGGAGTTGAAGCGACTTCGGCTGCTGCCTTTTCCTGGCATGCCCGTTCTTCATAGAAACGCAGATCGTCGTCGCGCGGCGCGGAGGTCGAGAGGGTACCGGACATGCTTCTTTCATACCGCAAATCGGAGGACAAGTCGCCGGCGCCTATCGGAAACAGGAGACGGTTGAGCGTAACGTTCCAGCACCAGGCGCCTGGGGAGTTTCATCTAGCGATCCTCTGATTGCGCAGGCCGGCGCATCAGGAAATGGTATACGCGAAGCGACGGCCGCTTGGCGGTTTCAGGAGGTTGTTGGCCCTGACCGGCGGGCGCCACGCCCGCTCCATGACCGTAAACCATCTCCCCGCCAAACCAGCCTTGAAGGCCGACGAGGCCAGCCAGCACCCATGCCAGGATGAGATATGCGATATCTGTCGGAGCATCACTTTGAGCGCCGAGCCAGCGCCATGCAGTCAAAATCCATAAACCGATCAGAATGCCCCAGCCGAATCGGAGATGCAGATGGACCAGGCGGTGGGTCTCTTCGCAAAGGCTGTCACGCTTCATATCGTAATAGCCAGCAGCGACCGCCACTGTGACGCCTGCCGCCGCCCCGAGTACCATCCAGGCGCCAGCGCTCGCCAGAGAACTCCAGCCAGTTGCAGCCGCGGCGGTATCAGCGATGACCGACGCGATCGTAAGCCCGATGGGAAAATGCACGATCGCTGGATGAAGTGGGGACATGAAACCTCCGTTCCTGAGGGAACGCAGCTAAAGGCAATGGGTTGCCGGCGGCCCTCGACGCCAAGGCACTAGGTTTGGTGAGAGAAAAACAGGTCATCTCCCTTATCCGAGGCCATGATTTGGTGCCTGCGACCGCCAATCCCACCAAAGACAGGCTATTAGCTAACTGGCCCGCTGCCGGTTTGATGGACACCGAGATACGTTCATTCAGGCTGCCCCAGCTTCACGTTCGAAGTAGATAGGGCTGAGGTAACCCAGGGTCGAGTGACGCCGGGTCGGGTTGTAGAAGCATTCGATATAATCGAACACGTCGGCCTTCGCCTGCGCCCTAGTGCGGTAGATTTTCTTCCCGATCCGCTCAGTCTTGAGCGAGGAGAAGAAGCTCTCCATGGCGGCATTATCCCATACATTACCGGACCGGCTCATCGAGCAGGTGACCCCATTATCGGCCATCAGCCTCTGGAACTGCTCGCTGGTATATTGGCTTCCCTGATCCGAGTGATGCAAGAGCGCGTCGGGCTTGCCGCGCCGCCAGATCGCCATGATCAGCGCATCGGTGACGAGCTGGGCTGTCATGTTGGCGCTCATCGACCATCCGACCGCCCGGCGCGAGAACAAGTCGATTACCGCGGCAACATAGAGCCATCCCTCGGCCGTCCAGATATAGGTTGCGGATTCCGGGTTCATCACGCGCAGTGTTCCGATTTGATCGTGCGCAGCATTCCGATGACGATCATCCGGCGGTCGAAGAACTGCGGC
Organism: Alphaproteobacteria bacterium; assembly: GCA_018823905.1. Classification (GTDB taxonomy): domain Bacteria; phylum Pseudomonadota; class Alphaproteobacteria; order Sphingomonadales; family Sphingomonadaceae; genus Sphingopyxis. The sequence goes on along the minus strand of JAHJHL010000106.1, from coordinate 1,426 downwards.
AGCATTCGCTCTGGTCCGAAGGTCACGTCTGGTGCAGCCCCGAGCGGCACGGACAGATCACCGGGATCATGAAAGCGCAGATCGACCATCTGCCACTTGCCTACAAGGGTCTGCGCCCGACACAGGGACGCACGCTCGCGGTCATGCAGGTCTCGGCGGGTTCGCAGTCGTTCAACAGCGTCAACACGCTGCGCATTCTCGGCCGCTGGATGCGAATGATCACCATCCCCAACCAGTCGAGCGTCGCGAAGGCCTATGCTGAGTTCGACGAAGCGGGCCGCATGCTTCCGTCGAGCTACTACGACCGCATCGTCGATGTTGCCGAGGAGCTGGTGCGATTCACCGTGCTTACGCGCGGCCATGCCGACCAGCTCGTCGATCGCTATTCGGAGCGCAAGGACCGCAACGAGCCTGTCATCACGCCGGCCGAGATGGCGGGTTTACCGGGGACATGATATTTTTTCCTTCGCCCGTCCAGCCGCTTGGAATTTCCCCGCACCAACCTGTATAGACGGGTTATGGATTTCAACCCACGCACAGCCAGAAGCGGTTCAAACAATTCAAAAGGTTCAGCCGGTTCCCGGCCAGGCGAAGCCGAGGACAAGGACAGCCGCGCTGCGCCACGCTATGCGGCAATCAAGCAAAGCATTTGCGACGCCGTTCGGGACGGCCACTTAAAGCCCGGCGACCGTGTTCCTTCGGAAGCTGAACTGGTGCAGCAGTTCGACGTATCGCGCATGACCGCGAACCGAGCCCTCCGCGAGCTGCAGGCCGCGGGCATATTGGTCCGCCGCGCCGGTAGCGGGTCGTTCATTGCGGAGCCGAAACCGATCGGCCAGATCATCGAAATCCGCAATATTGCGGAAGAAATACGCGAGCGCGGTCATGTTTATCGTGCCCGTGTCGTGCAGAATGACGAGATCCGGGCCAATGCCGAAATGGCTGCGCTTCTGGAAGTCCCGGTGGGGACAAAATTGTTCCACTCGATCATCGTCCATCACGAAGCGGAATTCCCGATCCAGCTCGAAGAGCGCTTTGTGCTTGCGTCGGCTGCCCCCGACTATGGAAAGATGGACTTCACGCAGACGACGCCGAACGAATATCTGACACAAACCGCGCCGCTCGAACGGGTCGAGCACCGCGTCCGCGCTGAGATGCCCGACGCGCGAACGCACGGCATGCTTGGGCTGTCGGATGCCGAGCCGGTGCTGCGGATGACGCGCCGGACATGGAGCCACTCACGTCTCGTCAGCCACGCATGGCTGACGCATCCCGGCTCGCGCTTCGAACTCTCGGCCGCCTTTTCGATCGACGATTGACGACCGGTGGTCAGGCTGTGCTGCGGGTCACCACAGGCTTGCGGCGCCGGCGCAACCAGCGGAAGTCGGCGCGGCTGAAGCTTTTGAAGAGCAGATAGAAGCCGGTC
>JAHJHL010000105.1 GCA_018823905.1 Alphaproteobacteria bacterium | reverse complement strand
CCGCCTGGGCATTCAGGCGTTCGAGCCCGTGCTGATCGAAGGCAAGGCGATCCAGCTGCACCCGCTGGTCTGCGCCGCGTTCAACGCCGACTTCGACGGTGACCAGATGGCCGTCCACGTCCCGCTTTCGCTGGAAGCCCAGCTGGAAGCGCGCGTGCTGATGATGTCGACCAACAACATCCTGTCGCCCGCGAACGGCAAGCCGATCATCGTGCCGTCGCAGGACATGGTGCTGGGTCTCTATTATCTGTCGATGGAGCGCGAAGGCGAACCCGGCGAGGGCATGCTGCTCGCCGACATGGCCGAAGTGCATCAGGCGCTGTTTATCGGTGCCGTGACCCTGCACACCAAGGTCGTCAGCCGCGTCCCGCAGACCGATGAGAAGGGCAATGAATATTTTCAGCGCTTCGAAACGACCCCGGGCCGCATGCTCATCGCCGAATGCCTGCCGAAGTCGCACACGGTGCCCTTCGACGTCGTCAATCGCCTTCTGACCAAGAAGGAAATCGGCGACGTGATCGATCAGGTCTATCGTCACACCGGCCAGAAAGAGACCGTGTTGTTCGCCGACGCCATCATGGCGCTGGGCTTCCGCCACGCGTTCAAGGCCGGCATCTCGTTCGGCAAGGACGACATGATCATCCCGGCGTCGAAGGTCGGCATGGTCGATGAAACCCGCGCTTTGGTGAAAGATTTCGAGCAGCAGTATCAGGACGGCCTGATCACGCAGCAGGAAAAGTACAACAAGGCGATCGACGCCTGGTCGCAGTGCGGCGACAAGGTCGCGACCGCGATGATGGACGAAATCCGCGCCGAGCCCAAGGATCCGAAAACGGGCCGTCTGGCCCCGATCAACTCCATCTATATGATGGCGCACTCGGGTGCCCGTGGTTCGCAGGCCCAGATGAAGCAGCTCGCCGGTATGCGCGGCCTGATGGCCAAGCCGTCGGGCGAGATCATCGAAACGCCGATCATCTCGAACTTCAAGGAAGGTCTGACCGTTCTTGAATATTTCAACTCGACCCACGGCGCCCGTAAGGGTCTGGCCGATACGGCGCTTAAGACGGCAAACTCGGGTTATTTGACCCGCCGTCTGGTCGACGTGTCGCAGGATTGCGTTGTCATCGAGGAAGATTGCGGCACCGACCGCGGCATGGAAATGCGCGCAATCATTCAGGGCGGCTCGACGATCGCCTCGCTGGGCGAACGCATCCTGGGCCGCACGACGCTGGAAGACGTGCTCGACAAGGACGGCAATGTGCTGGCCCCCGTCGGCACCCTGCTCGACGAGCCGACGACGCAGCGGATCGAAGATGCCGAGGTTCAGTCGGTCAAGATCCGCTCGCCGCTGGTTTGCGAAGCGGTTCTGGGTGTTTGCGGCAAATGCTATGGCCGTGACCTCGCCCGCGGTACCCCGGTGAACATCGGTGAAGCGGTTGGCGTTATCGCCGCCCAGTCGATCGGTGAACCCGGCACCCAGCTGACCATGCGTACCTTCCACATCGGTGGTGCGGCGCAGGTCAACGAGCAGTCGAACGCCGAATCGATCTCCGACGGCACGATCGAATATCGTGACATGCCAACGATCGTCGACCAGCGCGGTCGCCGTCTGGCGCTCGCCCGTTCGGGCGAGGTCGCGGTGATCGACAGCGAAGGCCGCGAACGCGCGTCGCACAAGCTGCCTTATGGTGCCCACATCCTGTTCAAGGATGGCGACAAGGTGAAGAAGGGCGACCGGATTGCCGAATGGGATCCGTTCACCATGCCGCTGATCACCGAAAAGCAGGGCGTTGTGAAATATCAGGATCTGGAAGATACCAAGACCCTGATCGAACAGGTCGACGAAGCGACGGGCATCGCCCAGCGCGTCGTGATCGAATATCGTTCGGCGGGCCGCGCCAAGAAGGAAGACCTTCAGCCGCGCCTGACCCTGCTCGACGATGCTTCGGGTGAAGCCGCGCGCTATCTGCTCGCGGTCGGCACGATGTTGTCGGTCGAGGATGGTCAGACGGTGCAGGCGGGCGACGTTCTGGCCCGTGTCAGCCGCGAAGCGTCGAAGACGCGCGACATCACCGGCGGTCTGCCGCGGGTGGCCGAGCTGTTCGAAGCGCGCATTCCGAAGGACAACAGCGTTATCGCCAAGATCAGCGGCCGCATTGAATTCGTCAAGGATTACAAGGCGAAGCGCAAGATCGCGATCGTTCCGGAAGAAGGCGATCCGATCGAATATCTGATCCCCAAGTCGAAGGTGCTGGAAGTGCAGGAAGGCGATCAGGTCAAGCGCGGCGATGCGCTGATCAGCGGTTCGCCGAACCCGCACGACATCCTGGACGTCATGGGCGTCGAGGCGCTGGCCGAATATCTGGTCGCCGAAATCCAGGAAGTGTACCGACTGCAGGGCGTGAAGATCAACGACAAGCACATCGAAGTGATCGTTCGCCAGATGTTGCAGAAGGTCGAGATCACCGCTGGCGGCGACACCACGTTGCTGCCGGGCGAACAGCTCGATTATCTGGAGATGATGGAATATAACGCCAAGCTGCCGAAGAATGGCGTGCCTGCCGAGGGCCGTCCGGTCCTGCTGGGCATCACCAAGGCGTCGCTGCAAACGCGCAGCTTCGTTTCGGCGGCATCGTTCCAGGAGACGACCCGCGTTCTCACCGAAGCTTCGGTGCAGGGCAAGATCGACTCGCTAATTGGGCTGAAGGAAAACGTCATCGTAGGCCGCCTGATCCCGGCGGGTACCGGCGCCGCGATGAACCGCGTCCGCGTTACCGCGTCGAGCAAGGATGCCGCACTGCGCGCATCGATGCGCGCCGCAAGCCAGGTGGACCTGATCGCACCGGCCACCGCCGCTGCCGAGCATGCCGCCGAACTAGCGCAAGGGCCGGAAGCCGCGATGGGCGACGATCCGCTGGGCAAGGTGCAGGGCGAAGACTTCACGACCGATGACGTGATGGTCGAAGAGCGCCCGGAGGGTGAGGGCGAAGCGTAAGCTTCCGCGCTGCCTTTGGCTGACCGAAACGAGCCCCGCTGGAGCGATCCGGCGGGGCTTTTTCGTTTTTTGAGAGGCGCTTCGCCGTCCGATTTGGGGTGGAAAGCGGGACGAAGTCGATACTCTCCACTTATGGCGAGGTGGCAGCGCGAAGCGCTGACGGAAGGGATTCGCGTCCTTGGCTTACTCCGCCAGCCCCTGTACCACCTTCGGTGATCCCCTTTCACCGCAGGCGGTAAGGATCTTTACGGCCGAAACCATTCGTTAGCGGCAATTCCGGAGCCGAGACTTAGAAGATGCCCTTCAACAACCCCGCCGGATTCCGCCGCAGCGCCGCCTCTTCGCTCGCCATATAATGAAATATCCCTTTCAGCGCCTGCTCGGTCACCGACTTGGTCAGCCCGTCGCGCGTCAGTCCCGCCGATGCCATCAGCGAATTGCCCTTCCCCAGCTGGTCGAGCTGGCGATAAGCGCCTACATTCTCCAGCGCCGACCCGATCAGCGGCGACACCTTGGTGAACAACGACGCGCCCGCGCTGGTCTGCAAATAGCGTGTCGCACCATCCTTCTTGCTCACCAGCGCCGGTGCGTCGGCCCAGCGCAGATTGTCGATCGCCGAACGAAATATCGGCTTCGCCTCGCCCGCTGCCCGGCCGCCTGCGTCGTTCAGGCTCTTGGTCAAATTGGCGGTCAGCCCTAGCTTGTCGCCCATACCGAACAGCTTTGACGCCATCTTGCCCCCCGCGCCGGGCAACAGGATGCGCACCGCGGTATCGCGATAAAAGGCGCCTGGCTGCGCCAGCTTGTCGAGCGCGCCATCGGATGCACCGCCGATCAGCCCTTTCACTCCGCTGCTCGGCAGCTTGGCCAGCGCCCATGGTGCCTGCGCCAATGCCGCTATGCCGACCGCCCCGGCGAGCAGCACCCGCCGCGCGACCCTTGCTTCGTTCGACTCCATTGCACGCTCCCCTCGTCCCAATGATCCGATGTCCCGTTCTAACAGCAAATCATGCTGCGCCCAGTGCGCGGCACACAGACCGAAATCCCGCAGCAGTGCGCTACATCATGCCAGCGAGCCGACGACGGCTCAACTTGTCGTGACTTTGCCACGGCTTGTCAGCATTGGCGTGTCTTTTGCCGTCCTGCACGCGTTCAAACCACGACCCTCTCGTTCAACTCACTCTAGGAGAAACTGAGCAATGCGGAAATTCGCAGGCTTTATCGCAACCCTTTCCCTTGGCGCAGCCGCCATCGTCGCGGCACCCGCGGTGGCACAAGATGCTGCAGCGGCAACGGTCGATCTTTCGGTCGGCACCAAGGTTTTTGATTCCGAAGGCGCCGAACTCGGCACCGTTACCAGCGCGCAGGGCGCGAATGTCGTCGTCGACCTCGGCGCGGGCAAGCAGGTTACGCTACCGACCAACGCGTTTGGCAAGCTTGAACAAGGCCCGACAATCGGCGCCACCAAAGCTCAGGTTGTCGCAGCCGTCGATCAGGCCGCTGCGGGCAGCGACGCCAAGCTGGCCGCTGCGCTCCAGCCGGGTGCCGATGTCCGCAGCGCCAACGGCACCGCGATCCTCGGCAAAGTGAAACTCGCCGCTGCCGATGGCGTGGTGCTCACCACCCCGACCGGCGACGTCAAATTGCCGCGCAACGCCTTTTTCGTCGGTCAGGCCGGGCTGGCCACCAGCTTTACCGCCGAACAGTTCGCTGCGGCGATGGCCGAAGTGAACACTGCGGCTGCTGCCGATGACGCCGCCGTCGCTGCCGCGCTGGTCCCGGGCGCCGACGTCCGCAGCCTCAAGGGCGCTGCCGTGCTGGGCAAGGTGAAATCGGCCAGCGCCGCAACCGTTGTCGTGACCACGGCGGCGGGCGATGATGTCAGCCTGCCCCGCAGTGCCTTTCTGATGTCGCCCGCGGGCCTTGCTGCGGCCTACACCGCCGACCAGTTCGCTGCGGCCGTCGCGCAGGCGACCGGAGCCCCGGCGCCGCAGGCTGCCGCGACCGCCGAGGCCACAGCGACCGCTCCCGACAAGCCGGCGAGCTAAATCTTTCGGTCGGTTCGTTCAGGGCGCGGAAGCACGGCTTCTGCGCCCTTTTCGATGCCTCGGGAAGGCGCTGGCACGCAGAGGGGCCCTGCGGCACCTCGAGGAAATGTCGGCCTTGGGGTGGTGAGCGGCGATTGATGGTCGATAGCAGACGCCCCAAATCGAAAAGGGCCCACCGGGGTGGCCGGTGAGCCCTTGGTAGCTTGGGAATGTGCGGGCCGGTGCGACTGCGCCTGAAAGGCATCCGGCCCTTGTGCTGCCTCCTAGGGCGCGAGGATCGCGACGGCGAGGTACAGCAGCAGTGGCAGGCCGAAGCCCAAAAGCGTCAAGGCAACAAAGCCGACGCGCGTCCACAAGACGTCGATGCCGAACTGGTCTGCCATCCCGGCGCAGACGCCGAAGATCATCCCATCGCGACGATTCTTGCGAAAACCCTGTTTCATTTCTTTCCTTTCCATCCCGGCCAGAGGGCCGGCGTTCTTATCGGGCAGGGGTGTCCGCTGGTCAGATGACCAGCGAACCGACCTGCGCGCCATTCTGACCGGCAACCGCCAGGAACATAACCGAGCAATAGAGCGAGGCGACCGCAGCGATTGCGTAGCTCTTGAACGATTCGACGTTGAGATGTGCCATGATGTTTTTCCCATTTTTTCTTTCCGACCGGTCCATCCGGCGGATGCCAAAGGTTATGCAGGGAGCGTGCCAATTTCATTCATTGGCGGTTAACCGGGGCTTTCACGTTCGAGACATAATATTTTAGCGCAAAAACAGCGTTAAATTGGGAAAAAGTCCTGATTGTTGGAAAATGTCTCGACAAATGTCGTTGGCATCGGGCTGGCACTGCGCGAGGTGCTCGGGTAGTCGCGAATGACGATGACGTTGACCCGCCTTTCGCTGACCGATTTTCGCAATCATGCCGGGGCGGAGCTGGTCGCCGGGCCGGGGCTGGTTGCGCTACACGGCGACAATGGCGCGGGCAAGACCAATATCCTGGAGGCGATTTCGCTGCTCGCGCCGGGGCGCGGGCTGCGCCGCGCGGCGCTGGGCGACATGGTGCGCGACGGCGCGAGCGGCGGCTTTGCGGTGTTCGCTGAAGTGTTGGCGGGTGACGATCTGGCGCCGGTGTCGCTCGGCACCGGGATCGAGCCGGCGCACCCCGGGCGGCGGATCGTGCGGATCAACGGCAGTGCGGCAGCGGCGGCGTCGCTTGGCGAATGGCTGGGGGTGCTGTGGTTGACCCCGGCGATGGACCGGCTGTTTGTCGAGACCGCGGGCAACCGACGGCGTTTCCTCGACCGGCTGGTGCTGGCGCTCGACCCGCGCCATGCGCAGCACAGCAACCGATATGAGGCGGCGCTGCGTGCGCGCGGCAAATTGCTGGCCGACCTGTCCAGCGCCGACCCGCAATGGCTGGCGAGCCTTGAGGTGCAGCTGGGCGAGCATGGCGCGGCGATGGATGCGGCGCGGCAGACGACGCTGGCGGCGCTGTCGGCGGAGCTAGCCGATCAACCCGACGCCCCCTTCGCCCGCCCGCTGCTGACGCTGGTCGATAGCGATGGTGCAGCGCGGACGGCGCCGCATGAGGTCGACGCGCTCAAGACGCTGTTTGCTGCGAGGCGCCGGATCGACGCGGCGGCGGGACGCGCTACCGCGGGGCCGCACCGCGACGATCTGGTCGCGGTCCACGCCGCGACGGGCAGGGCCGCGGCGCGCTGTTCGACCGGCGAGCAAAAGGCGATGCTATTGTCGCTGGTGCTGGCGCATAGCGATTGTGTGGCGCGGGCGCGCGGGCAGCGGCCGGTGCTGCTGCTCGACGAGGTTGCGGCGCATCTCGACCCGCTGCGCCGCGCGGCGCTTTACGCGCGGTTGGCGGGGCAGGGGGGGCAGGCGTGGCTGACCGGGACCGAGGCGGCGCTGTTCGCCGACATGCCGGGACCGGTCACGCGATTCGCGATCGCGGGCGGTCGGATTGCCGCGGGCTAGCACATCTTCCCGAGCCATTTGCGCCAATATGGCGGTAAATTCGGACGGAACGTAGTTGATAGCCGATTGCAATATGCGATCTGACGACTATAAATTCACTGGTGGAACAATAGAATAGCGTAACGCTGGGTCGATCCACACGAGCCTTTCCAGCCAGGGAGTATAGTATGAATCTTCTCAAGAAAGCGGCGGTTAGCCTCGCCGCAATATCAATGGTCGCGGCACCGGTTGCGGCGTCAGCTGCACAAAATGTTCGCGCGGCATCGACGGTCGAAGGCCAGAGCGAGCTGGAAGGCGAGAACAGCTGGATCCTCATCGCACTGGCTGCCGTTGGCATCATTGTCGGGATCGTGCTGCTCACCGACGGCGACGACGAACCAACCAGCCCGTAATCGCGTCGGCGACTATAGTCATAGCGAAGGGCTGCGGACATTGTCCGTGGCCCTTTTGCTTAGGTGGCGATGGGATCACCGCCGCGCCGAACGACTTAAAGTATCTCGCGCACTACATCTTGCGGACGGCACAACCGAACCCCCTTGTCGGTCTGAACGATTGGGCGTTCCACATAGGCGGGGTTCGCGGCCATTGCGGCGAGGATGGCGTCCTCGCTCGCGCCTTTCAGCCCGCGCTCCTCGGCATCGGTACCGCGTAGTCGCAGGGCATCGCGCGCGGCGAGCCCCGCAGTGGCGAATAGCTGTCGTAGCTTGTCAGCTTGATAGGGCTGTTTCAGATATTCGACAACGGTCAGGTCGATGCCAGGCGTCGCTTGCAGGATCGCCAGCGTCTTGCGCGAGGTGCCGCAGGCGGGGTTGTGCCAGATGGTTGCTTTCATGCGCGCGGTCCTAACGAGGCCTTTCCGCACCGTAAACCCGCTATTCATAGCATATATGGCACATCTGCTCGCATGACAGGGAACCACCTGCTTGCCTTTCGCGGCGAAGGCACGACTTATGCAAAGTCGAAGGATCGCCAAAGGCGGCCAATGCGGGGTTGGGTAGCGAGTGAGTAAATTGATCGATCGCAGGGCGATGCTGGCCGGACTGGCTGGGGCAGGCGCCATGGCCGCAGCGTCAGCGCGCGCCCAAATGCCCGACTGGATTCGGCAACCGCAGGTTCCGGCGGCGCCGCCGGTCGATTATCTGGCGGTCGCCCGCAAGCAGATCGCGATGCAGAGCCGCTTCATTCCCCAAACAGATCGTGTCGGAATAGTCGACTTCGGCCTGCCGTCGGCGCGCCCGCGCTTTGCGCTGGTCGATATGATCGCGGGCAAGATCGAGATGTTTCCGGTCACCCACGGCCGCGGATCGGACCCGCAGCACGACGGCTGGCTGAAAAGCTTTTCGAACCGGGTCGGCAGCCTCGCGACTTCGCGCGGCGCGTATCGCACCAGCGATTATTATTGGGGCGCCAACGGTTCGTCGATGCGGCTTGCGGGGCTGGAGCCCGACAATAACAACGCCGACGTTCGCGCGATCGTCGTCCATGGCGCCTGGTACGCCGACCCGTCGCTGATCGCGACGCAGGGCAAGCTGGGGCGCAGCGAAGGCTGTTTCGTCTTTGGCGAAGAGCTGTTGCCGATGATCCTGTACAAGCTGGGTCCGGGGCGGCTGCTGTTCGCCGACCGGCTGAGCGAAATGCCGCCAGCACCGGTGCCATTTCAGCTGCCGCCGGTCGCCGACAACATTCGCCGTGCGGGTTCGGTCAACGGGATGTTTCCGACCACGGCGGATTAGAGGCTAACGTTGGTTTTGGGGTGGGGGCGGACGTTGCCGATCCTCCCCAGAACGGGGAGGGGGACCATGCGAAGCATGGTGGAGGGGCACCATCGGTTTGCCCTTCCAGTGAGATAGCGAACCCCCAGCCGGTTCTCGGAAAAAGGGCGGCCCTTTCAGTCCAGCGCTGCGGTAAACGCCTGTGCCCCTCCACCACCCTTCGGGCGGTCCCCCTCCCCGTTCCGGGGAGGATCGCCGAAGTCCGCAATCGGTCGCTAACGAACGCCGTTCAATAAATCCCCGAAGTCCCCGGCGTCGCCACGCGGGCGGTGGTTTCGATCGTCGGGACCACCGGCGGTGCTGCCGGTGCGATGATCGTTGCGGTGGGGCGGCCCGGTTTAGCGAAGCTAGCTACTACCGGTGCGTCGCGGCCGTAGAGGTCGGCGAGCTTTTTGGTGCCGCCCTTGCCGTCGGGAATGACGGTCCAATAAGCAACATAGACGGGGAAGGGGTTTTCGAAGCCGAAGCGGGTCGTCTTGCCGCTCGCGATTGCCTCGCCGAACTCTTCGGGGCTGCGCCCTGCGAACATCACCGCCATCAGGCCCGAAAAATGCAGCGCGCGTTCGGTGCGGATGCAGCCGTGGCTGAAGGCGCGGGCGGCGGCGTTAAACGCACCCTTTGACGGGGTGTCGTGCAGGTAGATCGCATGCTCGTTGAGCATTTCCATCTTCATCACGCCCAGCGCATTGTTCGGGCCGGCCTTTTGCACCACCGACAAAGTCTTGCCGCTGCCGGTCCAGGTATAGCCCTGCGCCCGCGCCGAGGCGGGATTGCGCGCGATCGTCGCGCCGATACCTTCGTTGATGATGCTGCGCGGCAGCGTCCAGGTCGGGTTGACGATGATGCCCGTCGCCATCGGGTTGAGCTGCGGCGTCGCGGTCGACGCTTTGCCGACGACGGCCTTGTGCGTCGCGATGATCGTGCCGCCATGGACGACGCGCGTCATATACTCGGGAACGTTGCTGACGACATAGCGTTCGCCGAGCGCGCGCGGCATCCAGCGCCAGCGTTCCATGTTGACGCGGATCGCATTGGCGTCGGCGGGCGTCTTGGCCTTGGCGAGCGACGCCTTGAGCACCGCGAAGTCGGGATGGATGGGGTTGAGCGTCGCCAGCGTTTCGGCGATCGAGCCCTCGTTCAGCGCGGTGCCGAGCAGCGGGAGCAGCGGTTCGGCATCGGCGTCGCTGTCGACCATGAACCATTGTTTGCGCGCCGCATTGGGTGTGCGGCCATCGCGCAAGTGAGTGGCGAGCAACAGGAAGGTGTCGGTCGCGCGCTTGTCGAGCGCGGCCTGATCGTCCGCCAGGATCGCGGCGGCGAGGGCGTCTGGATTATAATCCTTGGCGAACAAGCCTTCGGCGCCGATCTTTTCGATCACGCTGAGCAGTGCGGTGGCGTTTTCTTCGGTCCAACTCGGCAACGCCACTTGTGCGGCGACTACCGGGGCATCGTCGGCGACCTTGTCGGGTTGCAGAACGACCGAATCCTCCTTCACCGATGTCTGGGCGAATGCGGGCGCGGCGAGCAGGCTCAGCGGCAGGAGAAAAGTCGCGGCGTGGCGCGCGGAAATGGGGGAGTTTTTGACCATGGTTAAAGCTCATAGCCAATAATGCCGGGGAGTTAAAGTGAGGTGGCGCACAGCTGGGCGCATCCTCCTATCGTCACCCGGACTTGATCCGGGGGCCATTCTGCCACCGCCGAGTGGATGCCGGATCAAGTCCGGCATGACGAAAGAGAGGGTGCGAGCCGTAAAGGTCAGGCTTTCGTCTCCGCATCCTGCCGCGCCAGCCAGTCTTCCAGCCATTTGATCGTGTAATCGCCGTTGATCACGTCGGGGTCGGCGAGCAGCGCCTGATGCAGCGGGATGTTGGTCTTGATCCCCGCGATCACCATTTCCTCAAGCGCACGGCGCATCCGCATCATGCAGCTTTCGCGGGTGCGGCCGTAAACGATCAACTTGCCGATCATGCTGTCGTAATAGGGCGGGATCGAATAGCCGGCGTACAACCCGCTATCGACGCGGACATGCATGCCGCCCGCCGCGTGATAGTTGGTGACCTTGCCGGGTGAGGGCATGAAGGTGCGCGGATCTTCGGCGTTGATGCGGCATTCCATCGCATGGCCGCGAAACTCCAGGTCTTCCTGCTTGACCGACAGGTCGCGGCCGCCCGCGACGCGAATCTGTTCGCGGACAAGGTCGAAGCCGGTGATCATTTCGGTCACCGGATGTTCGACCTGGATGCGCGTGTTCATTTCGATGAAAAAGAACTCGCCATTTTCCCACAGGAATTCGATGGTTCCGGCGCCGCGATACTGCATCGCGGCCATCGCGTCGGCGCACACCTTGCCCATGCGCGCGCGCTCGTCGGCCGAGATGATCGGCGAGGGCGCTTCTTCGAGCACTTTCTGGTGGCGGCGTTGGAGCGAACAATCGCGCTCGCCCAGATGGATGGCCGTACCGCGGCCGTCGCCGAACACCTGAAATTCGATGTGGCGCGGGTTGCCGAGATATTTCTCCATATAGACGGTCGGGTCGCCGAATGCCGCGGCGGCTTCGGACGAGGCCTGACCCATCAGGCTTTCGAGGCTGTCCGCGTCTGGAACGACCTTCATCCCCCGCCCACCGCCGCCCGATGCGGCCTTGATCAGCACCGGATAGCCGATGTCTTCGGCCATCTTGCGGCATTCGTCGCCATAGGTGACCGCGCCGGGCGAACCCGGAACGACCGGCAGGCCCAGCGCGACCGCGGTGCGCTTGGCTTCGACCTTGTCGCCCATGGTGCGGATATGCTCAGGCTTCGGCCCGACGAAGATCATGTCATGTGCTTCGATGATTTCGGCGAAACGCTCGTTTTCCGACAGAAAGCCGTAGCCGGGATGGATCGCGTCGGCGCCGGTGATTTCCGCCGCCGAGATGATCGCGGGGATGTTGAGATAGCTGTCCTTCGCCGCGGGCGGGCCGATGCACACGGCTTCATCGGCGAGGCGGACGTGCATCGCGTCGGCATCGGCGGTCGAATGAACCGCGACGGTCTTGATGCCCATTTCGTGGCACGCACGGTGGATACGCAGCGCGATTTCGCCGCGGTTGGCGATCAGGAGCTTTTCAATCGGCATGGGAAACTCAGGCGATGGTGAACAGCGGCTGGTCGAACTCGACCGGCTGGCTGTTTTCAACGTGAACGCCCGTCAGCGTACCCGATGCGGGGGCGACGATCGGGTTCATGACCTTCATCGCCTCGATGATCAGGACGGTATCGCCAGCCTTCACCGCAGAACCGATCGCCGCGAAATTGGGCGCGCCGGGTTCGGGCGACAGATAGACGGTGCCGACCATCGGCGACTTCACCGCGTCGGCGAAGCTGGCGGTGGCGGGGGCCGCAGCGACGGGGGCTGCGGCAGGCGCGGCAGCGGCCGGTGCCGCCACAGGGGCGGGCGCATAAGCGACGGGCGCCGCAGTCACCGCGGCCTTGCGCGCGACGCGGACCTTGCGGTCGCCGTCCTCGACTTCGATTTCGGTCAGACTGGTATCGTCGAGCAGCTCGGCGAGCGCGCGCACGTAGGCCGGATCGATATTGATGCCATCGTCTTTATGGTCACCCATGAGAATTTTCCTGTTGTTGCGGCGTCGGTACGCCGACGCTCAGACCCCGTTTTTGATGCGCCCTCTTGTCAGAGACGCGCGGCGGCGTCCAGCGCCAGCGTATAGCTGTTCGCGCCATGGCCTGCAAAATGCTGGACCGCTGCCATGCCGACATAGCTGATGTGGCGGAAGCTCTCGCGCTGCATCGGGTCCGACAGATGGACCTCAATCACCGGCACCTTGATCGACTTGATCGCATCGTGGAGCGCGATCGAGGTGTGGGTATAGCCACCCGCGTTGAGCAGCACCGCCTTGGCGCCCGCGACATAGGCCTCGTGCAGCCAGTCGATCAGCACGCCTTCATGGTTGGTCTGGCGGCATTCGAGACGCAGGCCAAGCTCGGCCGCCTGCGCCTCAAGCCGCGCATGGATGTCGTTGAGCGTGTCATGCCCGTAAATCTCCGGCTCGCGCGTGCCGAGCAGGTTGAGGTTGGGGCCGGAGAGAACAAAAACGGTCGGCTTGTCGGTCAATGCGGGGGCTTTCGGTTGCGGCAAGGGACGCTCCCCCTATATGGGCTGCTCGGCAAAAGGCAAAGCAAGGCGGGAATGGCGGTGATTTCGATCATGCTCAACGGAGAAGCGCGGCAGGTGCGCGAAGGCAGCATTGCCGATCTTGTCGCCTGGCTGGGCCTCGACGTCAAAAAGGTCGCTGTCGAGCGCAACCGCGAAATCGTTCCGCGCTCGACGCTGGCCGATGTCGCGCTCGCCGAGGGCGATGCCTTGGAAATCGTACATTTTGTGGGAGGCGGTTGTTGACCGACACTTGGAGCGTTGCCGGACGGACATTCACGTCGCGGCTGATTGTCGGGACCGGCAAATATAAGGATTTCGAGCAGAATGCGGCGGCGGTTGCGGCGTCGGGGGCGGAGATCGTCACCGTGGCGGTGCGCCGCGTCAATGTGTCCGATCCGACCGCGCCGATGCTCACCGACTATATCGACCCCAAGAAGATCACGTACCTGCCCAACACCGCGGGCTGTTTCAACGCCGACGACGCGATCCGCACGCTGCGGCTGGCGCGCGAGGCAGGGGGCTGGGACTTGGTGAAGCTGGAGGTGCTGGGCGAGGCGAAGACGCTCTACCCCAACATGCGCGAGACGCTGGAAGCGACCGAGGTGCTCGCGAAGGAAGGCTTCCTGCCGATGGTCTATTGCGTCGACGATCCGATCGCCGCGAAGCAGCTTGAGGATGCGGGCGCGGTCGCGGTAATGCCGCTCGGGGCGCCGATCGGGTCGGGTCTGGGCATCCAGAACCGCGTCACGATCCGCCTTATCGTCGAGGGCGCGTCGGTGCCGGTGCTGGTCGATGCCGGCGTCGGGACGGCGAGCGACGCCGCGGTGGCGATGGAACTGGGCTGCGACGGCGTGCTGATGAACACCGCAATCGCCGAGGCGAAAGACCCGATCCGCATGGCGCGCGCGATGAAACTCGCGGTCGAGGCGGGGCGCGATGCCTATCTGTCGGGGCGGATGGGGCTGCGCAAATATGCCGATCCGTCGAGCCCGCTCGCGGGTCTGATCTAGCGCCATGAAAACCGCGTCGTTGCTGGCCGCCGTGCTGCTGGCCGTTCCCCAGACCGCGACCGCGCAGGCGCCGATCGATAGCCACGTCCATCTGTGGAATGGCGAGAAGTCGATCGCGGACTATGAGGCACAGGTGAAAGCGGCCGGGCTGACGGTCGCAGCGTTCGGCGGCATGTGGTTCGGCGGGCCGGAAAACCAGGCGCTCGCGGGCAAACCGAACAGCATCCGCGCGCACAATGACGCGCTGCTCGCGCTGGCCCAGAAACATCCGAACATGGTGCCGATTGCGACGGTCCACCCTTATGATGGATCTGCGGCGCTTGATGAGTTGCAGCGCGTCGCTGCGCGCGGCGTGAAGCTGCTCAAAATTCATCCGCACACGCAGAGATTCGACCCCGCCGACCCGCGTGTGCTGGCGCTGGTCCGGCGCGCGGGCGACCTTGGCGTCATCGTCGTGATGGACAATGCCAATATTGTCCCCGGCGGCGACAGCGAAAAGCTGTTCAACCTGGCGCTGGCGGCGCCGAAGACGAAGTTCGTGTTTGCGCATATGGGCGGGCTGAATTTCCGCTTCTGGAACATCCTGAAAATGGCGCGCACGGCGGAGGGGCTGTTCGGCAACAATATCTATTTCGACATTTCGGCGATGGTCACGCTCGCCGCCGACGCGCCGATCGAGGAAGAGTTTATCTGGACGATGCGCAACGTCGGGATCGATCACATATTGATCGGATCGGACTATCCGCAATTCTCGCTGAAACAGACGCTCGATGCGCTGGACAAGCTGGACCTCTCGCTCGCCGAAAAGGCCAAAATCCGCCAAGGGAACGCGCGTGAGTTGATGGGGTTGAAGCCTTAAGCCGTGCTCAAAGGGGCGCGGGCGGGCGATAGAGCATTTCGATGCGCTCGATCTGGCCATTGATGCCCAGCACGACTTCGACATCCCACAGCAATTTCCCGGGGCCATCGGGCAGGATGATCAATCGATAGGGCTGCCACAGCTTGTTGTCGGTCGCTTGGCGCTCGACGCTGAAAGTTTTGGCAAGCGGCAGGCGGAGGAAAGCGTCGCGCGGTGTCGTGCGCGTCATCGGATAAAATGCGGGTGCGCCGGACAGCAGTTCGAAAACGAGCTGCTCCTTGTTCTTTAACTTCGCTTGGGCATCGGCGACCTTTGCGATCAGCGCCGCCGCCTCTTCGGCGGTCAGGTCGCGCAGTTGCGGTTGCGTCGCGACCTTAGTTGGTGCGGGCTGGGCGAGGGTGGCTGGAGCGAGCAGCAGTGCAGTGGCGGCGAGCAAGGTAGGGCGCGATAATATCATCCCGCCATTCAATCGCATTTGCGTGACAGGTCAATTATCCTTTTTTCGCAGCGATTTGTCTGGCGCGGGGAACATCTGCCGCGGCGGCTCGTTGGTCAGGCAAGAGGTGCTACTGCCTCGGCCAAGAGCAAGGAGATTTTCCATGGGTGAACTCACCGACAAAGCAAAGGGCCTCGCCAACGAAGCCGCTGGTAACACCAAGCAGGCGATCGGCAAGGCGACCGACAACGAGAAATTGAAAGCCGAAGGCGTTGCGCAGGAGCGCAAAGGCGAAGCCCAGAATCTGAAGGGCGAAGTTAAAGGCGCGCTAGGCGACAAGGTCTGACGATCTGATCGTTCGATAAGAAAAAGGCCCCGGGAGACCGGGGCCTTTTTTGTTGCGCGTGATCGAGTGGTTTACTTTCCGCCCGATGCCACCAGGTCGACGTCGGTCATGCCGCCGTCGCGGCGCGCCATGATGACATAGGCGAGGTCGCCCTTGGTGCCCCCCAGCATATGTTCGTTGCCGTTGACGCGGTGGTCGCTGGTGTAGCCGGCGCGGATCGCCATTGTGTGATAATAGTCGAACACGCCCTGGATCGACGCCGCGGTCTGGAAATTGACGACGCGGATGTTGCACTTGCCGCCTGCAACGCCAGCAGCTTCGCGCAGTGTCGCGCGCGGATAGACTTTGAACGCGGCGGGCAGGCGTTCGGCCCAGGCGTTGCCATAGGTCAGCTTGGCGTCGCAGCCGCCGCCCTTTTGCTGATCGCGCGCGAGCGCGCCGATGGTGACGGGGCGCGGCTTGGCTTCGCAGCCATCGCAGCCAGCTTCGAGCGGCAATGCCTTCGGCGCAGCGAGCAGCTTGCCCGCCTTGAGCGCAGCAGCGGCTTCGGCGACGGTTGCGGCTTTGCCCGCACCGACACCCGGAACCCCGCCATCAACCGGCCGGTTGCCCGGACCGACGGCGTTCTGGTTCGCCTGACCCGCGAGCTTGGGGTCGACCATGATCTTGTCTTCGAGCGCGCCCTTGACCGCGGGGTCGGCATTGGTCAGCCCGTCGTCGAGCGGGGCGAGTTCGGACTTCGCTTCGGGGTTGTCCCGGCAGCCGGTGAGCGGGGCCGCCGCCATTAGCAGGCCGGTGACTAGCCATTTTCCGCGCAACATCATCGCTAACACTCCCTTAATCTTTGACCCGGATTGCCCGATCCTGGTTAAAAAGACGCAAATAAAATGCGTTAACGGGTAACACTTTGTTAGCCGAAAACTGTGCCGGAGCGAGACGCTTTCGGATTGCAGCGGATCAGCCGCGAGGTTTCGACCGCCGCCTGGCGATGAATGACGGCCTGCCGATAGACCGGGTCGGTGACCATTTCCATGAAGGCGGCGCTGGTCGGATATTCGGCGATAAACATGGCGTCCCAATGCTCGGCATCGGGGCCGATTACCATCGCTTCCATCGTGCCGCGCCAGACGATGCTGCCGCCGACGCGGTGGAACACCGGGCCGCTGTCGGCGCCATAATGGGCATAGGCTTCGGCGCCGGTCAGCGCGTGCCCTGCAAGCGGATGATCGGCGGTATAGGTCGCTGCGGCTTTGAAGCGGACAAGGTTGAGCATATGGATCACCGCGTCGCGCGGCAGCGCCTTGAACGCATCGAATTGCGCGCGTTCGGGGTCGATATAATGGTCGGACATCAGAGGAACTCCTTGCGCTTGATCCGCCAGGCATCGGCGCTCTGCACCCACGCGTCGACCGGCGCATCCTCGAACGGCGCGGGCAGGCGGGTGGGGCCGCTGTTCGTCGCGCCCAGCCTTGCCGCAAGGGTTTGCGAACGCGTGTTGGCGGGGTCGATGCTGTGCATCAGCTCGGGCCATTTCAGAAATTCGACGGCAAAGTCGCAGGCGGCGATGCAGCCTTCAAAGGCATAGCCCTTGCCCGCGAATTTGGCGCGCACGCCATAGCCGATTTCGGGCGCCGGCCAGCCGTCGGGTTCCCACGGGCCAAGCCGACCGACCCATTCGCCGCTGTCGCGCTCGATTACCGAGAACATCGAAAAACCGCGGATGTGCCACGCCCCAGCCAGCGTACACCAGATGCGCCACGCCGCGGCGCGCGGGCAGGTGCCGCCGATGAATTGCATGGTGTCGGGCTCGACGCACATTTCGGCGAAGGCGTCGAAATCCTCGGCCGAAGGGGGGCGCAGGATGAGCCTTTGGGTAACGAGCAGGGGGCCGTTGAGCATGATGATCCTCTCCCGGAAACAGGAGGGGCTTTTGCGGCAAGTGGCAGGGTCGGGCAAGGGGCAAGCGTGCGTGGATCACGGACGCGGTCGAGGGCGCCGACGACCAGGTCGACGCCCTCTTCCATCTACGTTTGCGGGCGGAGGGGTCTCGGACCCGCAATCGAGACGGTAGCTCTATCGCTTAGCGGCAGCGATATTTGTCGCGGTCGATCTCGCGGCCCAGCAGGGCGCCAGCGCCCGCGCCGATCACGGTGCCCAGCAGCTTGTCGCCGCGACCCGCGATTTCGTTACCGGCCAAGCCACCGACGGCGCCGCCGATCAACAGGCCGGTCGTGCCATTATCTTTTTTGCAGCGATAACGGCCATCGCGGTCGCGCCACACGCGGGTGTTCGCACTGACGCGCTGGTCATGATAATGGCGCTTTTTGCGCTTATGAAAGCCGCTCGACTGTTCCATCTGATGAAAGCCTTCGGCCTTGGCCGGGGCCGCGATGCCGGCATAGGCCGGGGCGGTCAGCGCGACGCTGGCGGCGGCCAGCGCGCCCATCAGGCTCTTGTTGAAACTACGCATCTTATAATCCTTTCCTGGTGCCGCGCCTTGTTCCGCAGGACGATACTGGGCGCTTCGACAGGGAAAACGAGCCAGCCCCGGATCGCGTTGCATGAACGCTGAGCAACAAGACGAAGCGAGTGCTATTGTCGATGAACCGAAAGGGACTTGCCGCCCGGCCGACGTCATGCGACAACCCCTGAATGCTCAACATCGCCTCGCTCGTCATCGGTGCCATTGCTTTAGTTTTGGCCGTATTTGCTTTCATCCCGTTGCTTGGCTGGGCCAATTGGGTGATTGTGCCCTTCGCCGTCGTCGGATTGGCGCTGGGCGCGATGTCGAGCAGCACCAGCGGCCGCAATCTGAACATCGTCGTGATCGTCATCGGCGTGATCCGCCTGATGTTGGGCGGCGGCATCATCTGATTTTCGGCCGAAAGGCAGGCTTCACCCCATGACCCAGCCGACCGCTCCCGCGGAACCGCCGCAGCGCGGCTTGCCCTATGCACTGGCCGCCTACGGCATCTGGGGCTTTGTCCCGCTCTTTTTCAAACTTCTGGAGACGGTGCCGCCAGTCGAGGTGCTGGCGCAGCGCATCGTCTGGTCGCTGCCGCTGTGTTTTGTTATCATGTTGTTTCGGCGGCAGATTGGCGAATATCTCGCGGCGCTGAAGGATGGGCGCGTGCTGCGGCTGCTGCTCGCCAGTTCGCTGCTCATCGCGCTCAACTGGCTCGTCTATATCTATGCAATTTTCACCGACCATGTGCTGGCGGCGAGCCTGGGCTATTATCTCAACCCGCTGGTCAATGTGCTGCTGGGCATGATCTTTCTGGGCGAGCGGTTGTCGCGGCTACAGGCGGTCGCGGTGGTCGTCGCCGCGATTGGCGTTGCGATCCTGCTCGCCGGGGCACTCGACACCCTGTGGATCAGCCTGACGCTGGCGTTAAGTTTCGGAACCTATGGCCTGATCCGCAAGGTGGTGCCGGTGGGGTCGCTGCCCGGGCTGGCGGTAGAGACGACCTTGCTGTTGCCGCTGTCGGTGGCCGTGGTGGGCTATTATCTGTGGGTCGGTGACGGGCGGGGGTTTGGGTCGAGTGTCGAAACCAGCTGGCTGCTTGGCGCCGCGGGCGTGGTCACCGCAGTGCCGCTGTTGCTGTTTGCCACCGCGGCACGGCGGATGAGCTACGCGGCGTTGGGAATCGTGCAATATCTGGCGCCGACGCTGCAGTTCCTGCTCGGCATGTTTATCTTCAACGAGCCGCTGAAGCCCGCGCAACTGTTCTGCTTCCTGCTGATCTGGATCAGCATCGCGGTGTTCAGCTTTGACATGTGGCGCAAGATGCGCGCGGAGCGGATGATCGAGACCGTCTAGGAATGTTATCCGGGCGGGTCCGGATTGTTTGTTTCGCACGAAGACACAAAGGCACAAAGATGTCCCCACATCCGTTTGCCCTGAGCTTGTCAAAGGGCCGTTTTTCTCGGCAACGATCAAGAGAAGGACGGTGCTTCGACAAGCTCAGCACAAACGGTGTTAGTTTCCTTCTTCGTGTCTTTGTGTCTTCGTGCGAAACTGATCAGACGACCCGCCAGCCCAGCGTCTCACCGGCGTGGAAGGGCACAACTTCGCCGACTTTGTCCGGCACCACGACCTCGCCGCGCTCCAGCGTCACTGTGCCGTCATTGAGTGGCAGGCCGTAGAAGCGCGGGCCATGTTCGCTGGCGAACCCTTCAAAATGATCCAGCGCGCCATCCTGATCGAACGCGGTAATATAGCTCTCCAGCGCGAACGGCGCGTTGAAGATGCCCGCGCAGCCGCACGACGCCTCCTTGGTGTGCACCGCATGTGGCGCACTATCGGTGCCGAGGAAGAATTTGGGCGAGCCCGACGTCGCGGCGGCGCGTACCGCGACGCGGTGATGCTCGCGCTTGGCGACGGGCAGGCAATAGGCGTGCGGACGGATGCCGCCGACGAGCATTGCGTTGCGGTTGATATGCAGATGCTGCGGCGTAATCGTCGCCGCGACATTGGCGGGCGCGTCGGCAACGAACTGCGCCGCCTCCGCCGTCGTGATGTGCTCGAACACGATCTTGAGGTCGGGCAGGGCGCGGACGAGGGGTTCAAGAGTCCGCTCGATAAACACCGCCTCGCGGTCGAAAATGTCGACATCATGGTCGGTAACTTCGCCATGGATCAGCAGCGGCATGCCGATCGCCTGCATCCGTTCGAGCACACCCCTGATGTTGGCGACGTTGGTCACGCCATGCGCGCTGCCGGTCGTGGCGTGCGCGGGATAGAGCTTGGCGGCGGTGAACACCCCTTCGGCATGGCCGCGCGCGATCTCGTCTGGGTCGGTGGTGTCGGTCAGATAGGCGACGATCAGCGGGGTGAAGTCGAGATCGGCAGGCACCGCGGCGTTGATGCGGTCGCGGTAAGCGCGGCCTTCTTCGGCGGTGGTCACCGGCGGTGACAGGTTCGGCATGACGATCGCGCGGGCAAATTGCCGCGCGGTGTAGCGGGCAACATGGGTCAGCATCGCGCCGTCGCGCAGATGCACATGCCAGTCGTCGGGGCGGCGGATCGTCAGGCGGTCGGTCATGCGGGTTCTCGCGGGCGAAAAGGATGCTTGGTTTTGGCTGCCGCGTCCCTAGATTATCGCCATGGCCAATACCACCCTCATCGACCGCGCCCTGATCCGCTTGTCGGGCGACGACGTCCGCGGTTTCCTGCAGGGGTTGGTCACCAACGACACGTCGGGCGACCTGCCGGTCTGGGCCGCGCTGCTCTCCGCGCAGGGTAAGGCGCTGTTCGATTTCCTGATCTGGAGCGATGGCGACGACATCCTGATCGATTGCGAGCGCGATGCCGCTGGCGATCTGGCGAAACGGCTGACCCTGTACCGCCTGCGCCGCGCGATTGCGATCGAACGCGAGCCCGACTTGTGCGTTCATTGGGCGGCGGACGGCGACTTGGGCGTCGTCGATCCGCGACTGCCCGAACTCGGCCAGCGCTGGCTGGCACCCGCCGATGGGGACGCCGGCGTCGATAAAACCTGGCGCGCGCACCGATTGGCGCTGGGCGTTGCCGAAGGCCGCGCTGAACTGGGCGACGGCACGACCTTGTGGCTCGAATGCAACGCCGCCGAGCTCAATGGGGTCAGCTTTAGCAAGGGCTGCTACGTTGGGCAGGAAAATACCGCGCGGATGAACTGGCGGCAGAAGGTCAACCGGCGACTGGTCGTCGTTCCGATCACCGAGGCCGACGAAAAGCGGCAGGTGATCGCCTATCCCGATCTTGGCTGGTCGGTCGAGCACCGGCGGGTGGAGGCTATTCCCGCGTCGCTTCGGCCAGGATGGATGGAATTGGTGACATGAGGATCCGGCTCGCGACATTGCTGATTGGTTTGGGCGCCACGTTGACGGCGGCATCGGCAGCCGCGGAGGAGGGCGAAAAAACCGTGTCCGCCTGTTCGGCGAGTGACAGTCCGGCCATGACGATCGGGGAAATTACCGCGCTTGGCGATACGGCGATTGGCCGCTGCGTGACCGTCGATGGCTGGGCGCTCGGCTTTTTCCTGCAAGCCGACAATGCGGCGCGCTATCGGCAGCAGCGGATTTATAACGATTACGCGAGCACTGGCGCTGTGCTTGGTCTTTATGGCCGTGATCGCGCCGCGCCGCCGGCGATCATCCGCGCCACGGGCCGGATTGACAGTTGCAAGGCGGTATATGACCGGATCATCGCTGCGGGTGATATCCCCTTCCTGGGTGGCTTTTGCCATTACCATCACGGACTTGTGTTCAATGCTTCGTCGGTGACGGAAATTGGCAAGCCTGATATCGTTCGGATTCCTGCCGGTTCAGCTGCGCCTGGAATGGGAAACCTGTCGCCGATGGTGGACGGCGAGGCGCGCGATACGCTGCTGGCGACCTTTGCGCCCCTGCTGGACGCGCTGGTCAAACGCGACGACGCTGCGTTGCGGCAATTGCTGCGGATCGAGAGCGGCGCTCCGATGACGGAAGACCGGCTTGCGGCAAGGGTCGCGGCGCTGACCGCAGCCGATTCACCTGTTTCTGAGCTCCCGTCCGACGGATCCGCCGCGGTTGAGGTTTTCGGCTGGCGCGAGCCGCTGTGGGCTGACGAGAAAACGCGCGCGGGCCATGCCGCCGCGATGGCCAATACGACGAGCGGAATCGTTTGCGCGGGGCCCCCACGCACGGCCCGCGAACGCCGGTGGCCGATCGTCGACGCCGACGCGGCTTTTGCCAGTGGCCGCCCTTTTGTCTGCGTCCGTATCTTCATCGGCGCGTTGACCAAAGGGGGTGAGCGGGTGACACAATATGCGGTGTATCCCGAACGTCGCTCGATCCGCGAACCCGCTTAACCAATCCCCAACGCTATTTTGCGACAAGGCGCGCCATGTTCGGGCGTTTCCTGGGTCTGGCCGCGGCCATCGCGGTGGTATCGATCGGCATGGCGGGAGTCGCCAGCCGGTCGGCGCCCGGTGATGCCGTCGAAACGACCGCCACCATTTCGGGTAATCACGACAATTGGACGACGCACAAGCTGCGCAAAGACCGGTCGATGGCCGCGGCTGAAGCGGCGGGCCATTCAGGCTCGTCGGGCGAGGCGCTGCTCAGCCGGTCGGGCGATTCGCATTTCTATGCCGATGCTGACATCGACGGCACCCACATTCGGGTCATGGTTGATAGCGGCGCTTCCATTGTCGCGCTGACCCGGCGCGATGCCGAAGCTATCGGCATCGACGTCGATCGCCTGCCGGTCACCGGCATGGCGCGCACCGCGGGCGGCGAGGTGCCGACGCGGATGGTCATGCTCGACAGTGTCGAAGTTGACGGGGTTCGGGTCGACGGCGTGGAGGCCGCCGTGATCGACGCGGATATGGGCGTCTCGCTGCTGGGGCAGACCTTTCTATCGCGCTTGGCCGCCGTGAATGTCGAAGGCGACACGATGACGCTGCGCTGAGGCGCGCTATTTCGCCTTCTTGTCGATCAGCACCGCCTGTTGCCAGCGGCTCGGCGCCTTGTCGGTGCGGTGGATACATCCCGCCCAGCAACAGGGGCGCTTCTTCCCCTCGTGCAATTCCCCGCGTGTCCGCTCGATCCGACGCGCCCGCGTTTTCGCCTGCTTGGCGTCGTCGACCCAGCAGATGAATTCGTTGCGCCCAAGCGGGGTCAGGCTTTCCCACAGCGCCAGCGTTTCGGCATCGGCCGTAAGCGCCGCCTGCATGTCGTCGCGCGCGGTGTGGACGGTTCCGTGAGAAAAGGCCTTGGTCACGGCGTCATTCAATATGTCGGTCGGCGCGACGGGTCAAATCGGCGGGGCGGCTTGCCATTTCGGTCCGATTTCCCCACATCACCGGCATGAACGCTCCCAACCCCCCGATGCGCGCGGCGATCGTGCCGGTCACCGCTTTCCAGCAGAATTGCACCCTGTTGTGGTGCACCGAAACCAACAAGGCGGCCTTCGTCGACCCCGGCGGCGATCTCGACAAGCTGAAGGACGCGGTGCGCCAGACCGGGGTCGAGGTCGAGAAGATCCTGGTGACCCACGGCCATATGGACCATTGCGGCCAAGCGGGGATGCTGGCGAAAGAGCTGGGCGTGCCGATCGAAGGACCGCACGAGGACGACCGCTTCTGGATCGAAGCCTTTGCCGAAGACGGCGCGCGCTTCGGCATGGTCGGCGAGGTTTTCGAGCCCGATCGCTGGCTGGTCGATGGCGACACGGTGACGGTCGGCAACCTCACCATCGACGTCATCCACTGCCCGGGCCATACGCCGGGGCATGTCGTTTTCCATCATGCGCCGTCAAAGCTCGCGATTGTCGGCGATGTGATTTTTCAGGGATCGATCGGGCGCACCGACTTTCCGCGCGGCAATCACCAGCAATTGCTCGATTCGATCACGCAGAAGCTGTGGCCGCTTGGGGGCGACACGACCTTTCTGCCCGGGCATGGCGCGCACAGCAATTTCGCGCACGAGCGGCGGACGAACCCGTTTGTGGGCGATATGGCGTTGGGGATGGCCTAAGTCTCCCCTCCCGCTTGCGGGAGGGGCTGGGGGG